>CALMOR010000172.1:0-10342 GCA_937872165.1 uncultured Burkholderiales bacterium
TGCCGGCACGAACCGGGATGGCCTTCGTCGTCATCCTCCACCTGTCGCCTCGACACGAGAGCAACGCCGCCGAGATCCTGCAGCGCTCGACGCGGATGCCGGTCGCGAAGGTCCTCGAGACCATGCCGATCGAACCCGATCACGTCTACGTGATCCCCCCGACGAAGCATCTGTCGATGGACGACGGCCAGCTCCGCCTCTCCGAAGCGACGCGGCAGAACGGCCGCCATGTGGCGATCGACCTCTTCTTCCGGACCCTCGCGAGGGTCCATCGCCAGCACGCGATCGCGGTGGTCCTGTCGGGCACCGGCGCCGACGGCGCGGTCGGCCTGACGCGGGTCAAGGAACAGGGGGGACTGACCCTGGCGCAGCAGCCGGACGAGGCCGAGTACGACGGCATGCCGCTGGCCGCGATCCAGACCGGCAGCGTCGACATCGTGCTGCCGGCCGCCGAGATGCCGCAACGCCTTCTCGACGTGGTCCGGAGCGCGCGCGAGATCCGGCTTCCCGCCAGCGACGAAGGTGCGCGACCTGCGCCGATCGTCGATGCGTCCGACGAAGCCGAGATCGCGTTGCGCGAGGTCAAGGCGCTGGTGCGCCAGCGGACCGGCCACGACTTCACGCATTACAAGCGCGCCACCGTCCTGCGTCGCATCGAGCGACGTCTGCAGGTCAACGCGATGACGAGCCTTCCCGACTACCGCGACTTCGTCAGCGGACATCCGGACGAGGTCGACGCGTTGCTGCAGGACCTGCTGATCGGCGTCACCAACTTCTTCCGCGACCGCGAAGCGTTCGAGGCGCTCGAACGCGAATGCCTGCCCGGCCTCCACTCCGGCCGCGAGTCGGGAGAACCCTTGCGCATCTGGGTGGCGGGGTGCGCCACCGGCGAGGAGGCCTACTCGCTGGCGATGCTGCTCAACGACTGGATGGACGGGCACGAGGGCAGCTGCGACTTCCAGATCTTCGCGACCGACACCGACGAACGGGCGATCATGGTCGGCCGCGCCGGTCTCTATCCGCTGTCGATCGTCACCGACGTATCGGCGACGCGCCTGCGCAAGTACTTCACCCGCGACGGTGACCGCTACCGGATCGGCAAGCACCTGCGCGAACGCGTCCTATTCGCGAGACACAACCTCCTGCGCGATCCGCCCTTCTCGCGCGTCGACCTGGTCTCGTGCCGCAACCTGCTGATCTACGTCGATCGCGAAGCGCGCAAGCAGGCGCTCGAGACCTTCTCCTTCGCATTGCGGCCCGGAGGCCTCCTCTTCCTCGGCGGCGCCGAGTCGCCCGACGAAACCGGTCCGATCTTTCGCCCGGTCGACAAGAAGCATCGCCTCTATCGCGTCCACGGAACACCGGTCGCCACGCGGCCGCTTCCACGGCCACTCGACGCGCCGCTGCCTTCGCTGGAGATGTTGCAGGCGCCGTCCCGGCGGGAACGCAAGGAAGCGCGCTTCGAGGCGCTCCACCGCCAGGCCATCGAAGAGTCGGCGTCGCCGAGCGTGCTGATCGATTCCGCGCATCAGATCCTGCACCTGTCCGAAGGCGCGGGTCGCTTCCTCGAGCACGCCGGCGGCGTGCCCTCGCACAATCTCGTGACCATCGTCCATCCCGAGTTGCGGCTCGAATTGCGCATGGCCCTCCTGGAAGCGAGCCAGACCCACGGCAGCGTCGAGGCACATACCGTCAAGCTGACGCGCGACGGCAAGGACGTCTTCGTCAACATGACGGTCAGGCCGTTCCGGGGGGGCGGCTCCGAAGGCGACCTGACGGTCGTGAAGTTCGACGAGGTCGACGCCACGATGCGCCGGCCGGCGACCGAGCCCGACCAAGTCGCGAGCGGCATCGTCGAACAGCTCGAGTCCGAACTGAAGCGGCAGAAGGAGCATCTGCAGGACAGTCTCGAACGTTCGGAGACGTCCGCCGAGGAGCTGAAGGCGAGCAACGAGGAACTGCAGGCGATCAACGAGGAGCTCCGTTCGACCAGCGAGGAGCTCGAGACCGGCAAGGAGGAGCTACAGTCGATGAACGAGGAGCTGATCACCGTCAACTCCGAGCTCAAGATCAGGATCGACGAGGCCGGCAAGGTCAACGACGATCTGCAGAACCTGATCGCGTCCACCGAGATCGCGACGATCTTCGTCGACAACCGGCTGCGCATCAAGCGCTACACGCCGCGCGCACTGGACTTGTTCAGCCTGATCCCTTCGGACATCGGGCGCTCGCTGCTCGACATCCGCCACCGACTTCGTTACGACACGCTGGCCGACGACGCGGCCGAGGCCTTCCAGGCGTTGCGCTTCGTCGAACGCGAAGTCGCCAGCGAGACCGGCGAACGCTATCTAGCTCGCATGCTGCCCTACCGGACGACGACCGACCGCATCGACGGCGCGACGCTCACCTTCGTCGACGTCACGACGCTCCGCGAGGCCGAGGCGCGCGCACGGGAAGGCGAAGCCCATCTGCGTCTGGCCGCGGCGACGACGAAGGACTTCGCGATCATCACGATGAACGACGACGGCATCGTCACCACGTGGAACGCGGGCGCGGTGCGGATGTTCGGCTATGCCGTCGACGAGATCGTGGGCCGCTCCGCGTCCGTCCTCTTCACGCCCGAGGACCGCGCCGCCGGCGTGCCCGAATTCGAGCTGAGCACCGCGCGTCGGTTCGGACGCGCCGAGGACGACCGCTGGCATCTGCGCAAGGACGACAGCCGCTTCTATTGCAGCGGCGTCGTGACGCCGTTCGAGAGCGGCGAGCTCAAGGGACTGGCGAAGATCGCGCGCGACGTCACCGGCGTCCGCCGCGACCAGGCGACGCGCGATGCGCAGCTGCTCGAGGAGCGCACGGCCCGCTCCCAGTACGAGACCTCGAACCGCCTCAAGGACCAGTTCCTCGCCGTCATGTCGCACGAGCTCAAGCATCCGCTCAACCTGATCCACGTCAATGCCGAGTTGTTGACGCGCATGCCGCAGGTGAAGGGCCTGCCGGCCGTGCGCCGCGCGGCGCAGGTCATTCGCCAGGCCGTCGTCACGCAGGGAAAGATCATCGACGACCTGCTCGACCTGTCGCGGGCACGTACCGGCAAGCTGACGTTGCAGGTGGTGCCGCACGATGTCGGGTCGACCGTGGAGACGATCGTCGCTGCCGTGCGTGTCGACGCGGAGGCGAAGAAGATCGAACTGCATTACCGGCCGGAGGACGGCCTCGCGCCGGTCTTGTGCGATCCGGTCCGGATCGAGCAGATCGCGTGGAACCTGCTCAGCAACGCGGTGAAGTTCACGCCCGAAGGCGGACGCATCGACGTGCGGCTCGAGCACGAGCACGATGGAGCGCTGCTATCGGTCGCGGACAACGGCCGCGGGATCTCGCAGACCTTCCTGCCGCACGTCTTCGACATGTTCGGTCAGGAAGCCGCGCCGACCCATCGCACCGAAGGCGGCATGGGCATCGGACTCGCGCTGGTCCGCGAACTGACGCTCGCGCAGGGCGGGCGCGTCGAAGCGCAATCGGCCGGCACCGGCCGGGGCGCCCGCTTCACGGTCTGGCTGCCGTTCTACGCCTCGGGCCCGTCGGCCCGGACCGTGACGACGGAGGCGCCCCTGCCCTCGCTCGAAGGACTGCGCATCCTCGTCGTGGAGGACGCGGTCGACGCGCTCGAACCGTTGATCGAGCTGCTGCGGATGGAAGGGGCGCGGCCGATGGCGGCGACCGACGGCCGCGCGGCGCTCGCGCTGGTCGAAAGCGAGACCTTCGACCTGATCGTCTCGGACGTCGCGATGCCGGACGTGGGCGGCTACGAATTCATCGCGAAAGTCCGGCGCGACGCACGATCGGCCGACATCTCCGCGATCGCGCTCACCGGCTTCGGGCGCGGCAACGACCGGCAGCAGGCGCTCGAGGCGGGATTCGACGCTCACGTGACGAAGCCCGCCTCGATGCGCGACCTGCGCATCGCGTTGTCCGGCATCGCCCGCACCCCGCGCCGGCCCACCGGACCGATCCCTCTTCACGCCGGCACGCCGGCATCGATCGAACCGGCGCAGCGGACCCTGAAGTAGGCCACCGTCCTCCTCAGTCCTTCGTCGAGCGCGATCGCCGGTTCCCAGCCGAGCAGCCGGCGCGCACGTTCGATGTCCGGACAACGCTGCAGCGGATCATCGACCGGCAGGCCGCGGTGTTCGATGGTCGACGACGAGCCCGTCACCGCGAGGACCTGCGCCGCGATGTCGCGCATCGAGGTCTCGCACGGGTTTCCGAGATTGACCGGTTCGCCGTCGTCCCCGCTCGACCGCATCAGCCGCACCAGCCCGTCGATCAGGTCGTCGACATAGCAGAACGCCCGCGTCTGCGCGCCCGATCCGTACAACGTCAACGGCCGGCCGGCCAGTGCCTGCACGATGAAGTTGGAGACGACGCGACCGTCGTTCGGATGCATGCGCGGGCCGTAGGTATTGAAGATGCGCGCGATCTTCACGGTCAGCCCGTGCTGCCGGCGATAGTCCGCGAAGAGCGTCTCGGCGCAGCGCTTGCCTTCGTCGTAGCACGAACGCGGACCGATCGGGTTGACGTGACCCCAGTAGTCTTCGGTCTGCGGGTGAACCGCCGGATCGCCGTAGACCTCGCTCGTCGAAGCCTGCAGGATCGGCACCCGCAGCCGCTTCGCGAGCCCGAGCATGTTGATGGCGCCGTGCACACTGGTCTTCGTCGTCTGCACCGGATCGTGCTGGTAATGGATCGGCGATGCGGGACAGGCGAGGTTGTAGATCTCGTCCACCTCGACGTACAGCGGAAACGTGACGTCGTGGCGCAGGATCTCGAAGTTCGGCGCGTCGAGCAGCTGTGCGATGTTCGCGCGGGTGCCGGTATAGAAGTTGTCGACGCAGAGCACGTCGTGTCCTTCGCGCACCAGCCGTTCGCACAGATGCGAGCCGAGGAAACCGGCGCCTCCGGTGACGAGGACACGCTTGCGATCGCCCTTCACGCGTGCACCCTGTGGTCGAGTGGAGCGGGATCGAGCGGCCAGCGCGGTTCGCGGACCAGCGCTTCGACGAGCGACCCGACATCGCGCGACGTGCCGCCGTCCGCGAAACGCCGCTGCTGGACACGGAGCTCGGCCGCGAGCGGTTCGTGCACGTCGCGCTGACCCCGATCGTCGGCGTAATCCCACAACCCGTTCTCGCAATGACGCTCGTTGTCCCACCCGGGAAAGTTGACGATCGGATACAGACAGAGACCCTCCACGTCCACGCCCTTCTCCCGGATCCTTGCCACTTCGTCGCAGACGTAGCGCAGCCACGCCGCGCGGCCGGCGCCCTCGCATCCGGTCTCGCCGACGTAGATCGGACGGTCGTAGCGTCTGCGCCATTCGGACAGCATCCCGCCCAGCGGCCGATAGCGCGGGTCGCCCTGACCGATCGGTCCGCCCGGATGCAGCGCGGTGCCGAAGGTCCACTGGTTCCACGGGTAGTAGTTGACGCCGATCACGTCCAGGTACTCGGGACGGCCGCCGAGTTGCGGCCAGAGCCGCCCCGACAACAGGTCGCATCCCTGGAACTGCAGGAGCCGCGACGCTTCGGCCGCGGCGGCATCCTCCGGACGATCGTCCCCGGCCACCACCGAGAAGGCCGGCTCGTGGACCGCGATGCGGGTGCTCCGCTCGACGTCGCGGACCGCCTCGATCGCAGCGATGCTGGCGCGCACGAGTTGGCACTTGAGTTCGAAGCCGCGCCCGTGCTCGAACGGATTGATCGCCGCGACGTCGCCCCCACCCCATGCCAGGAACGAGATCTCGTTGACCGGCGAGATCCACGGCGCCTCGTCGCCCTCGTCCGCGAGCAGCAACGCGAAGTCGCGCGCGAGCGCCGCGAACCGGTCCACGAAGGACGGCATGAAGACGTCGAGGTCGTCCGGCCAGCCGAAGTGCAGGAGGTCCCACACGACGCGGACGCCGCTCCGTCGTGCCGCGCGGATCGCCGGCAGCACCGAAGAGAAGTCGCGACGACCGGGCGCGGGCTCGACCCGGTGCCAAGAGAAGCCGTCGCGGGCGACGCGGATGCCGCGCTCGACCAGCCGTTCGTAATCGGCCGCCGCGAACTCGACGTGCCGTGTCGCGGCGGACAGGTCGAGTCGACGTCCTGATGGCGTCCGATGGCTCGAACACTCGAAGCCGCCGACGAAGAAGCCGGGGATCAACGCCTCGCTCCGCACCGCGTCGTTCATGCGGTCACCATCGCGAGCGTGTCGTTCCAGTCGGCGACGAAGCGGTCGATCGAGAAGCGCTCCTCGGCCGTTCGCCGTGCCGCGTCTCCCCAGGCCTTCGCCTGCGCGGGGTCCGCCAGCAGTTCCTCCATCGCGCTGACGAGCAGCTCGAGGTTGGTGTCGATGTAGCCGTTGCGCCCGCTCTCGATAACGGTCGACAGCTCGGTCGACGCGAGACCGACGATCGGCATCCCGATCGCCATCGCCTCGATCAGCGCGAGCCCGAGACTGGTCCATCGCACCGGATGGAAGAAGAATCGATAGCGCGCCATGAAGGCCGGGAGTTCGGGATTGCTGACCTCGCCGAGGCCGCCGCTGACCTCGGCCTCCATGCCGACGAGGTCGAGCGGAACGCGACGCCGCGCGCGTTCGAAGAGATCCGCACCGAGGCGGCGACCGCGGCGCTCCAGATGGTTGACGACCATGATCCCGCAACGGTGCTCGCCGGTGTAGCGGACCTCGGGCGGCACGACCACGCCGTGCTCGATGACGCGCACGTTCGCGTCTCCGTTGTCCCACATCAACGCGTTGAACGCCGTGACGTGGACGAGGAGCGCGTCCTTGTCCTGCATCCAGTGACGCGTGTCGACCGGGTCCTGCTGCGGCGGGTCGTGCTCGAGCACGATCGTCGGCAGGCGCCGTTGCGCTTCGCTCAGCACGTCGATGCGATCCTTGTCCCAGTGACGACGCGACTGATACAGCACGCAGTCGAACTCCTCCGTGGCGACCTGCGCGATGTCGACCTCGTGGACGTTGTCGCCCCACGGCAGCGCGCCGACCTTGCCGGCATAGCCGGGCGGATGTCCGGGGCGCGTCACCAGATGGAAATCGTGCGGCAGGTGCGACAGGTAGTAGAGATAGTTGCCGTGCACGTGCCACGTGAGGATGCGCAGGCGCGCGCCCTTGGCACGAAGGCGCGGCGGGGCGTCGAGGTCAAGCAGCATGGCGGTCTCGCGAAAAAGGCGTTGCGAATCGCTCGAGCGGTCGCAGCGACGGATGGGAGAAGGCCGTGTCGAGCACGGCTTCGACCGTGACACCCTTCGCGCAGGGATGATCGATCGGACAATCGCGATGCATGCAGGGTCGGCAAGGGACCGCGTGGGCGAGTACCCGATGGAGCGTGCCGTCGATCGGCGCCCATCGCTCGACGTCGCTGCCGGATGCGATCACGACGCTCGGCGTGCCGACCGCGGCGGCGACGTGCGAGATGCCGGTGTCGTTGCAGACGAGGAGGCGCGCCCCGCGCAACAGACAGGCGAGCGCACCCAGCGAAGTGCGACCCGCGAGGTCGACCACCGCCACGCCGGCGCCTCGCAGGCGTTCGGCGAGCGCGCCGACGATCTCGCGCTCGTCGCCGCTGCCGGTCAGCACGATGCGCGCGCCGCGGGCCGCCACCTCGTGCGCCACCGCGGCGAAGCGGTCCAGCGGCCAGCGACGCGACGACCAGCGCGCGCCCGGATGGATGCAGACGTAGCGTCCATCGAGCCCGTGCAGTGCGCGAAGCCGCTCCCACTCGTCGCGCTCGGCGGCGACGATCGGCAGTTCGATCGACGTGTCCGCGACCGACTCGTCGCTCGCACCGAGCGCCGCCATCAGCGCCAGGTAGCGACGGACCTCGGCCGGCTCGGCGTCCCAGTCGACGAAGACGCCCGACGCGCTCTCGTCGAAGATCGCCGGCAGATGGAAGCCGGCCATCGTGACCGCGCCGAAGCTCGCGACCAGATGATTGGCGAGGCCGCCGTTGCCGTGCAGCTGGATCGAGAGGTCGAACGCCCTCGCCCTCATCGCGTCGACGAACGCGGGCAGCCGGACGCCGTCCTCGGCTTGCTCGGGAAAGCCGGGCGCTCCCGGAAACGCGATGTGCTCGTCGATCCACTGCGGGTAGCGCCGCGTGAAACCTTCCATCGTCGGCAGGCCGACCATCGCGATATGCGCGGCCGGATACGTCGCCCGTAACGCCCGCAACGCCGGCATCGAGCACAACAGGTCGCCGAGCTGCAGCGCGCGGAAGACCACGATGCTGCGCGGCGGGGGATCGAGACGCGGGACTGGCATGGTCATGACCGATCAGAGGAAGACGACGCGGTAGCGGACCGCGCCCACCAGCCGCCACCACAAAGCGAGCGGCGGGATGGCGACCGACGTCCACAGCATCTCGACTACATGGGCGATGCGGTGCGAGGTGCCGGTCAGCCGCGTCAGCGCGAAGCCGAGCGTGCAGGCGAGCCACGTGACGAGCGCGATCGTCGCGAGCGGCCATGCGCGCTCTGCCGCGGCGGCGGGCATCGACAGCAATGCCGCCACGGCCGCGTAATAGAGCCAGGGCGGCGAACGGCGGATGCGCGATCGATAGAGCGCGCGGTGCTTCTTGAACAGCAGCGCGTCGAACACCACCTTGCGCTGCTGCGACAGGCTGACGCCGAACGAGGCCGGCCGCACCGGATGGACCACCGCGGCGTCGCTCGAACGACCGACGCGGTAGCCGGCCTCGAGCAATGCGAAGTGGAGGTCGGAGTCCTCCCGCCACGCGCTGGTGAAGCGCTCGTCGAAGCCGCCGACGGTGGCCAGCGCGGTGCGGTCGACGAAGCAGTTGGCCGTCGCGAACTCCGCCTGCGAGAGGCCGGCCGCATCGCGTTCGTAGTCCGTGGGTCGGGTGGGCAGCGGCATGCGGATCGCCCCGCCGATCGCGTAGTAGCCGGAGCGAAGCGCGCCGAGACCGGCCTCGAGCCACGAGGACTCGGGAATCGTGTCGTCGTCGGTGAAGGCGATGACGCGCGCCCGGCTGGTCCGCCAGCCCGCGTTGCGGGCACCCGCGGGTCCCTGGGTCGCGGTGACTGCGACGTACCGCACGGCCGGTGCCCCGCCGGTGCGGCGGTCGACGGCCTCGACCAGGGAACGCGTGTGCTCGGCGCCGTCGTGACCGGCGTCGTCATCGGCGATCACGATCTCGTAGCGGTCGCCGGCGAGCGTCTGCGCGCACAGCGCATCGAGGCAGCGAGCCAGCAGCAACGGCCTCCGATAGGTCGCGACGACGACGGTCACGTCGAGCGGCGCGACGTTCATCCCGACCTCTTCTCGAGCACGAAGGACCCGATCACGAGCGCATCGAGCGGCGACGTCCAGAAGCTCTCGATCGCGTCGCGCGGCGTGCAGACGATCGGCTCGCCGCGCGTGTTGAACGAGGTGTTGACGAGGACCGGCACGCCCGTCAACGCGTCGAACGCGGTGAGCAGCGAATGGAGCAGCGGATTCTGCCGCCGCGCGACGGTCTGCACGCGCGCCGTGCCGTCGACGTGGCGCACGGCGGGAATGCGATCGGCGCACTCGGACCTGACGTCGTAGACGAACAGCATGAACGGCGCGACCAGCGCGCGATCGGAGGTCCGGCCTCCTCGCCCGACGAACCATTCGTGCGCGCGCTCCTCGAGCACCATCGGCGCGACCGGCCGGAAGTCCTCGCGGTCCTTGATCTCGTTCAGGCGCGCCTGCATGCCGCCGTCGATCGGCGACGCGAGGATCGATCGCGCGCCGAGCGCGCGCGGGCCGAACTCCATGCGTCCCTGGAACCAGCCGATCACGCGGTCGTCGGCGAGGATCTTCGCGGTCTCGGCGGCGACGTCGTCGACGCGTCGATACGGCACGCCGGTCCAGACCAGGAAGCGCTCGACCTCGTCGTCGGCGAAAGCCGGTCCCAGATACGCATGATCCATCGACCAGCGCACCGGTTCCGCAGCGGCCGTTCCGTTCGTTTCGGCCATTCCGTTCGTTTCGGCCGTTACGATCGCTACGGTCGTTTGGTTCGATCCAGCCGTTCGCCCGCCGACGGCGGCGCCGCGTGCTTCGTGATCGACCCAAAGTGCGGCGCCGAGCGACGTGCCGGCGTCGCCCGCCGCCGGTTGGACCCACACCTCGTCGAAGGGCCCGTCGTCGCGCAGTACCGCGTTCATCACGCAGTTGAGCGCGACGCCGCCGGCCATCGCGAGACGCGGCACGCCCGTCTCCGCGTGCAGCCATCGGGCGAGCTTGAGCACCGCGCGTTCGAGCGCGGCCTGCAGCGATCGCGCGATGTCGAAGT
>CALMOR010000172.1:10352-16923 GCA_937872165.1 uncultured Burkholderiales bacterium
AGTGACGCCGCTCGAGCGGCCCGCCCCGCTCGCGTCGCGGGCCGAAGCGGCGTTCGAGGTCGAGCGGGCCGACGCGATAGGTGCCGTCGTCGCCGACCTCGAGGATCTCGTCGAACGCGTCGCGATACACCGGCTCGCCGTAGGACGCTAGCGCCATCACCTTGTACTCGTCGGACGAATGCAGGAAGCCGAGGTAACGCGTGAAGTCCTCGTACAGCAGCCCCAGCGAATGCGGCAGGTCGACCTGTGCGATCCGGTGATAGTCGCGGCCGTCGAAGTGTCCGAAACTGGTCGTCGCGCATTCGCCGCGGCCGTCCATCGTCATCACGGCGGACGACTCGAACGGCGACGCGAGGAAGGCGCTGGCCTCGTGCGCGAGGTGATGCTCGACGAAGCGCCAGCGTTCGAGGACGCGATCGATGGCCGCCCCCGCGAAGCGCCTCGCCAGATGATGCGGCGCGCCGTCGACCAGCTGGCGCGGCGCGTTGGCGATGTATGAAAGGAACAGCGGGTCCCAGGGCGCCGCTGCCTGCGATGCCGTCGAAGGCTCTAGCGGCAGCGCGATGGTCGGGCCGGAGGCGGCGCCGTTCGCCAGCAGGCGCGGATCGTACGAATAGGCGATCCGGTCGACGTCGGCGAGCGACGCGTCGACGACCGACAGGCAATAGTCGATCGCGTTGAACGGCAGCTGCCAGGTCGTGAACGGGACCGGACGCTTGCCGTGCTTGACGTGCGTGAAGCGCTCCTCTTCGACCGCCGCGACCACCACGCCGTCCTGCACCAGGGTCGCGGCGCAGTCGTGATAGACCGCGTTGATGCCGAGCGTCAGCATGCGAGCGACGGCGCGTCGACGGCCGCTCGCGGCCGCGCAGCCGGTGGTTCGCACGAACGCTCGCAGCCGGTCTCGTCGAGCAGGTCCAGCGCTGCGGCGACGACGTCCTCGACCGGGACGCCGGTCAGGCAGGCGTGATGCATTTCGGGGCAGACGCTGCGTTGGCAGTTGGCACAGGGCACTTCCTTCGAGAGCACGCGATGCGGAACTTGCCACGGCGTGTGTTGTGGGTTGGTCAGGGCATAGAGATCGACCACCGGCGTGCCGCAAGCCGCTGCGATGTGGACCGGACCGCTGTTGTTCGAGACCAGCAGCGCGGCACCCGCGACGAGCGCGACCATCTCGTCGATCGCGATCCGCCCGGTCAGGTCGACGATGCGCGACGACGGGTCGGGTCGGCCGGCGGGGCCCTCGCGCGCCGCCGCGATCACGTGCGTCGCGAGGTCGCCGTCCGACGACGTGCCGGTGACCAGCACTGGAAGCCCCGTGAGCCGTGCGATCGCGGCGGCCGCGCTCCCGAAGCGCCCGGCCGGCCAGCGGCGTGACGCCGCGGTGGCCCCCGGGTGGACGACGAGGTAAGGCCGATCGGCTGCGATGCCGTGCGTCGCGAGCAGCGTGCGCACCCTGACGTCCGCGGCAGCATCGACTTCGACCGACAGGCGCTCGTCGCACGCGGCCGCACCGACGGCTCCGACCAGCGCCAGCTGTCGCACGACCTCGTGGCGGATGCCGGCCTGGGGTTCGGGATCGCGAACCCAATCGGTCAGCAACGCATAGGGGTTCTCGCGACAATGCGCGAGACGCAACGGGATGCCGGCCTGCGCGCACAGCATCGCGGCGGGCAGCGCGCTCTGGCTGTAGCAGGTGAAGATCACCGCCGCGTCGAAAGCGCCGTCCGCGAGCCGCCCCACGATGTCGAGGTCGCTCGTCGACGAACGACCCGCGGCGACCCAGGGCGCGTCGAAGCTCAGCGCGGCATCGATCTCCGGGACCAGACCGGCGATCGCACAGCCGCCCGCGGAGCCGAGCAGCGTGACGTGGCGATCGTGCGGTCCGGCGTGCTTCAGCGCGCGGATCGCCGGCGTCGTCATCAGCACGTCGCCGAGATTGTCGAGCCGCACGCAGAGGATTCGCGAAGCCGTGTGCCACGTGAGGCTCATGAGGTCACGCCCGCTCGATGCGACCGGCGTTCGACGAGCGCGTCGGCCGCGAGGCGCGACTCGACGCGCCGTCGCCCGGGCCGCGCGAGGGCCGGCCCGGACCTTCGAAGGTCCCGGCGATGATTCGCGCGGCGACCTCGATGTCGGGGACGACGTGGTCGGGCGTGTGCAGGACGAGGTTGTGCGGGTTGCGGAACCATTCGGTCTCGTTGCCGTTGTCGATGAGGATCGTGCTGCAGCCGGCCCGGCGTCCCGCCTCGACGTCGTCGAGGATGTCGCCGACGAACCACGAGCGCTCGAGGTCGATGCCGCGCTCGGCGGCCGCCCGTTGCAACAGTCCGGGCATCGGCTTGCGGCACAGGCATGCGCACGTGTAGGCGGCGACCCGGCCGCGCTGATGATGAGGACAGGCGTAGAAGCCGTCGAGCCGCGCCCCGCAGCGTGCGAAGAGGACCGCGAGCCGACGTTCGACAGCGTGGAGCGCCTCGGGTCCGAAGAAGCCGAACGCGATGCCGGGCTGGTTGGTGATGACGATCAACGGGACCTCGAGCCTGCCGAGGCGGCGCAACGCGACCTCGGCACGCGGCGCGTAATGCATCCGTGCGGGGTCGACGTTGTAGGGAACGTTCTCGACCAGCGTCCCGTCCTTGTCGAGAAAGATCGCGGCCCGCCCCTTGCCGGGCGGCGCTCTCATCGCCGTGCCCTCGTGCGGCGCGGGAGCGGGGTCGTCATGCGGCGATGACCGCTGCGTAGCGACCCTCGTGACGGGCGGCGTCGAGCGCCGCGGAAACGCCGTCGAGCGGGGCGTCGTCCACGTCGGTCCATGCCGAGGACGGCACGAAGGATTCGCCGCGCCGGTCGGCGACGGCATGTCGATAGACGTCGACCAGGCGGTCGGTGACGCTGGACCAGGTGAACGACGCGGCGACGCGCTTCCGCCCCGCCTCCCCCATCGCGATGCGCATCGACGCGCTGTCCGCGAGGCGCGACAGCCGTTCGGCCAGCGCGTCGGGATCCTTCGGCGGCACGAGCCAGCCCGTGACGCCGTCGACCACCGTGCTGCGGATGCCGCCCACGGCGCTACCGATCACCGCTGCACCGCAGGCCATCGCCTCGACCGGCGTGATGCCGAAGGGCTCGTACCACGGCGTCGTGACGAAGACGTCGGCGGCACTGTAGTAACGGTGCAGTTCGGCGCGATCGCGGCGGCCGACGAAGTGGACGAGGTCCGCGACGCCGGCGGCTTCCGCGCGTTGCATCAGCCGGCCGATCTCGGGCGTCGCGAGCGGACTGGGCCGCGTCGAGGCGCCTCCGACGATCTGCAGCCGGGCCGTGCGGCCATGGTCGCGACGAAGAACGCCGATCGCATCGATGACCGTGTCGATGCCCTTGCGCGGCACGAGTCGCCCGAGCTGCAGCACGGTGAAGTCGTCGGCGGCCCATCCGAGAGCCTTCCGCGCGACTCCACGGGCGACGGGCCGGAACTCGCGGCCATCGAAGCCGCAGGGCACGACGTCGATGCGCGCCGGATCGGCCGCGTAGTGCTCGAGCAGGTCGCGGCGATCCTGCGGGCATTCGGCCACGATGCGATGGGAGGCGCCGACCAGTTCGTCCTCGATCGCGAGACGCTCTTCGGGGAAACCATCGCACGTGCCCTGATGGAGACGCCGCACGCGGCCGAGAGCATGGAAGGTCGTGACGAGAGGCAGGCCGGCCGCGCGGGTCGCCCGAAGCGCCGCCCAGCCCGACATGAAGAAGTTCGCGTGCACGCAGTCGTAGGCGGGCGTCGCGTGCAGGAAGGCTTCGCCGAGGGCATCCGCGAACGCGGGCATGAACGGCAACAGCGTTTCCTTCGGAAGGTGTTGGGCCGGACCTGCATCGACGTGGACGACACGGACACCGGGACGCAGAGCGACGATGGCGGGCAGCAGCGGGTTGTCGCGCCGCGTGAAGACGTCGACGGCGATGCCCCGCCGCGAGAGTTCGCAGGCGACGGCGGCGACGTAGACGTTCTGCCCGCCGCTATCGGTTCCGCCCGCGACCGCGAGCGGCGAGGCATGTTCGCTGACGAGAGCGATGCGCTGCATGGAGACCCCGGATCGTTTGCTGGACGACGGCACTTCCGCGGCCATCGCCACGAGAAGCGGTTCGGGGCAAGGACAGCACGGCTTGTGCCCGTGCGGCTCGCGGGCGCCCGGAATCGTCGCGACGTTGCGAGGCGCCGCGACAAGCGCCAGCGTTTCTACAAGCACCGCGTAAGGGTTACATGCGCTGGTGACGTGCGCTGCTCGCGTGCGCTGGTCGCGTGCGCCCGGTCACGCGCGTGGGTCACGTGCGCCGGGTGCGTGCGCCGGGTGCGTGCATCGCGTGACGTGCATCGCGTGACGTGCGCGCGTCACGTGTCCGGCGTCACGTGTCCGGCGTCCCGTATCCGGCGTCCCGTATCCGGCGTCCCGCATCCGGCGTCCCGCATCCGGCGTCACCGGCGCTCAGCGCGCAGCGTCGTCACGCTTTGCGTCCGGCCGGTCGCCGGAACGAGAGTCCGCATCGGACGTCGCGCCGGTCTCCGCGGCTCCCGCGTCGCCTTCGTTCGCGAGCGTGCGACCCACGGCGCTGCGGCCCTCCTCTTCTGCCTGATCGTCGGTGACGCCCTCGCCGACCGCGCCGGCCGCCTTGCCGCCGGCCTCGTCGAGCGGCTGCCCGTTGGGCGACGCGGGTCCTTCGTTCTTGAAGCCGCCGTAGCTGCCTTGTCCGGGATCGGCGCTGCGACTCTCGACGCCGCCACCCTGCCAGTCTTCCTGACTGCCGGCCTGCATCCCGGCATTGTCGACGTCGCCCTTCGACGAAGTGTCGGGTCCTCCGCCGTCGTAGCGGCCGGGCTTGCCGTCCTGCGCGTAGTCCGACGATCGCGCGAACTGCGACGGGTCGTCCTTGTACTCCGAGTCCGGACGGTCGCGATCGTCGTCGTTGCTGCTGAGCGGGTTCTTCATGGTGAGTCCTCGGTTGGTTCGTAGCGAAGGTCGTACCGACGTCGTAGCGCGTCGCGCTCGCCGGCCCAGGGGCATGCCGCAATCGGCGTGCCTCGCAGGCCTCGACCCGCGTCGCCGCGGAACCCGCACCGGCTCGCGGAAATTCTTGCCTCCGTTTGTAAGCGGTGCTCCCAGGCTTCGAGGAGCCCCCGCGTTCGCGCGCACGACGTCGCAGCTCCAGGACACTGGCACGGCGATTGCGAATGCGAACCGCCTGTTCCAACATCCGAGCGTCGCCGTTCGCGCGACGCCGTCGTCAGCCACCCCGGGAGTCTTCTTGCCTCAAGCGACGCTAGCCCTGCGCGCGACACAGCAGACCGCACTGACCCCCCGACTGCAGCAGTCGGTCCGCTTGCTGCAACTGTCGTCCGACGACTTCGCGAAGGAGCTCGAGGAGGCACTCGCGACCAATCCCTTTCTCGACGTCGCGGGTCGCAATGCCTCGCTCGCGGCCTCGGCGCCGACCGCCGGATCGGGTGGGGAGCTGTCGGAGCCGGCCAACCATTTCATCGACGACGTCGTCGCCGACGCCTCCATCGCACGAGAGACGGGCGTCGCGTTGATCGACCAGCGATCGAACCATGCCGGGCCGTTCGACGAAGCGGGCTCGACGACCCCCGACGATCCCGTTCCCGCCGACGATCGTGGACACCTATTCGAGTTCGGCGCCAACCATCGCGGAACGACTCGCGACGGCGACACGATGGATGCGGGCTCGTGGAGCGAGGCGGCTCCGACGCTGCGTCGCCATCTGCACGAAGGCCTCTCGGGCTATCGACTCGCGCATCGCGATCAGGCGCTCGCGGAACTCGTCATCGAAGCGATCGACGACGACGGCTACATCCGGCAGGACCTCGACGACGTGGTCGAACGCTTCGCCTTCGAGCCGCCGGTCGATGGCGACGAACTCGCCATCGCGTTGAAGCTGGTCCAGCAGATCGGTCCGGCGGGCGTGGCCGCACGCAGCGTCGCCGAATGTCTTTCGCTGCAGCTCGAGCATCGCATCGGGCTCGCATCCTCGCGTGACGACGACCGGCAGGCGCTCGCGGTGGCGCTGGCGATCGCACGCGACCACCTCGATCGTCTCGCCGTCCGGGACCTCGCCGGCATCCGCAGGGCCGTCGGCTGCCCGCAGGCGATCGTCGTGCGGGCGGCCGAGCTGATCCGCACGCTCGACCCGCGTCCCGGCTCCGCTTTCGGCGGCGATGTCGCGCAGGCGGTCGTGCCCGACGTCATTGTCCGTCGCACGCGCACCGGCTGGCAGGCCGACATCAATCCGTCGGTAGTGCCGCGGGTGTGCCTGAACCAGGTCTACGCGGCGCTCTTCCACGATGCGCGGCGGATCGAAGGCGGCGACCGCGAGCCCCTCGCCCGTCAGTTGCAGGAGGCGCGCTGGCTGCTGCGCAACACGGCGCAGCGCTTCGTCACCATCCGCCGCGTCGCACGCATCATCGTCGCGGAGCAGGCCGCCTTCCTCGACTACGGCGACATCGCGATCCGGCCGCTGCTGCTGCGCCAGGTCGCCGATCGCCTCGAGCTACACGAGTCGC
>CALMOR010000173.1:0-1124 GCA_937872165.1 uncultured Burkholderiales bacterium
ACCCGGACACGCTGCCGAGGCCGCCGAGCACGACGATCGAGAACGCGCTCGCGGTCAGCGGTCCGACGCTGTACGAGCTGACGCCGAGGAACATGCCGAGCAGCACGCCGGCGATGCCGGCGAGGAGCCCGTAGACGGCCCACACGGTCAGGTAGATGCCGGACAGCTCGATGCCTAGCAGCGTCACGCCGCGCGGGTTCATCGACGCGGCCAGCACGATCTTGCCGCGCCGCGTGCGATTGACCGAGAGCCACAGCAGCCCGATCGCGACCCAGCAGACGATGGCGGTGAAGTACTCGTTGGCCGGCGTCCGGACGCCGAGGAAGTTGACGACGCCATCGACGATCGGCGGAACCGTCTTCGCGTTGTTGGTGAACAGGTAGGCCACGGCCTCCTGGATGATGATGCCCCACAGCAGCGTGGCCGTGAGGATGAAGATCTCCTTCTCGGCCTCGGCGATCTTCGTCGAGCGCTGGATCGGGCGCACCGCGACGAAGTAGGTCGCGAACGCGACGAGCATGCCGACCGCCACGCCGATCAGCGACGCCGCGTAGGGACCGACGTGCAGCTCGCCGACCGCGGCCCAGGCCGCGACCGCGGCGACGACCATGATCGCGCCGTGCGACAGGTTGAGGACGCCCGACACGCCGAAGATCAGCGTGAAGCCGGTGGCCCCGAGGGCGTAGAGCGCGCTGATCGCGAAGCCGTCGACCAGGATCTGCCAGAAGAGCATGGATGCGTTACCGAAGACCTTGCGACGCGCGACGCATTCGAGCCACTCCGATCGAAACGAGCCGCGCAGGAAGGTCGCGGCGTCGCGGCCGCGAGGGATCGTGCGTGCGCGAAGACGACCCTACTGCGGCAGCTTGATGAACGCCGGGAACCTGAGGTCGCCCTTGGCGAGCGTCTTCGGCCACATGTTGAGCTGCTTGCCGTCCTGCCACTGCAGCATCAGGCCGGTGATGTAGCCCTCGCCGGTGCGCAGTCCGTGCACGTGCGGGTCGCCCTTCGGCAGGAAGGCCACGCGGCCGATGGTGCCGACGTAGTCGGTCGCCTCCATCGCGGTGACGAGCTTGTCGCTGTCGGTCGAGCCGGCGCGATGGACCGCGTCCGCGATCATGTAG
>CALMOR010000173.1:1134-3083 GCA_937872165.1 uncultured Burkholderiales bacterium
CATGTAGACCTCGTCGTACGCGGTGTAGCCGGAGTACGCCGGCGAGTTGCCGTACTTCTTCTCGTAGGCCGCGACGAACGGCAGCGTCTTCGGCGTGACCGCGACGCCGGGACCGCTGACGGCGTTGAAGAGGATGCCGTCGGTCGACCCGTTGGTGTCCTTCCAGAAGGCCGAGTTGCTGGCCTGCGAAGAGACGCCGAGCATCGGGATTGGCACCTGCTGGCTCTTCCACTGCACCGTCGGCTGCGTGCCGACGTGCGAGATGCCGGTGATCATCACGTCGGGCTTCAGCGCCTCGATCTTGTTGAAGATCGGCGTGAAGTCGGTGGTGTCCGGCGAGAAGCGCACGTGATCGAGCACCTTCAGGCCGACCTTCGGCAGGCAGGCCTCGTAGCCGGCATCGAGCGGCTTCGTCCACGCCGCGTCCTCGCTGAGGATGACCGCGGTCTTCATCTTCCGCGGCACGACCAGCAGGTCCTTCGCGGCCTCGCAGACCTCGTCGGCCAGCGCGGTCGACGTGAGGTAGCCGTGGAAGGTGTACTTGTTCTGCTCGTAGTCCTTCGCGATGTTGGCGGTGATGACGTCGGACGCGGCACCGGGCGTGATCATCACGGTCTTGAGACGACCGGCCCACGGCTCGAGCGCCAGCACGACCTCCGAGATGTAGCTCGCGATGACCGCGTTGACCTTGTCCTCGCTGACCGCGCGCTGGAAGGCTCGCACCGCTTCGGCGGACGACGAGTGGTCGTCGTAGACGACGATCTCGACCTTCCGTCCGTCGATCCCGCCCTTCGCGTTGATCTCCTCAGCGGCGAGCTGGGCCGCGGGTGCGATCGACGAGCCGGCGACGGCCTGGGCCTCGGCGATGACACCGATGCGGATCGGGTCGGCGGCCGACGCGGCGAGGATCGGAGCGAAGGCTCCGCAGAGAGCCAGCGCGCACGCGCCGAGGCCGGGGATGCTGTTCTTCATGGTGTCTCCTTCTGGACTTCGTCGGTCTTCCGCGAAGCATCGAACGGGCATCTTGGGACCGGGGGCCGAACAAGGCAAGGCTTCGGGCTCGCCGACGACCTCAGGGATGACCCGATCGACGAAAGCGGCCGCGACTGCTAGGCCAGCCGTCGCTTCGGCGTCGCCGGGTGTGGTGTCCGATGCGCCGCGCCGTTCCGGAGCGTCTCGTTTCGACGGGGGATGGTCTATCGTGCAGGGGCGCACCCTCGTCGTTCCTCTTCGAGCCCTCCCCGTCCCCATGTCCTTGCCCCTCGACAATCCCTTCGCGTCCGCGAGCGTCCTGCCGCTGCAATACCCGCCGTTCGACCGCATCGGCAACGAGCACTTCCGTCCGGCGTTCGACGCCGGCATGGCGCAGCAGCGAGCCGAGATCGCCGCGATCGTCGAGCGCTCCGGACCACCGACCTTCGACGACACCGTGGTCGCGATGGAACGATCGGGTCGTCTGCTCGCGCGCGTGCAGACGTTGTTCGGCAACCTCAACGCGGCCGACACCGATGTCGAGCGCCAGGCGATCGAGGTCGACATGGCGCCGAAGCTGTCGGCCCATCGCGACGCCATCCATCTCGATGCGATGCTCTTCGAGCGCGTGAAGATTCTTTACCAGCGACGCGAGCGTCTCGGACTCGACGACGAGTCGATGCAGCTGCTCGAACGCACTCACACGCAGTTCGTGCGTGCCGGCGCGTCGCTGAACGACGCCGACAAGGCGACGCTGCAACGACTCAACGAGACGCTGTCGTCGCTGACCACGACCTTCCAGCAGAACGTGCTGAAGGCGACGAAGGCGGCGGCGGTCGAGATCGACGATGCGCGGCTCCTCGACGGCCTTTCCCCGTCGCTGGTCGCCGCCGCCGCGGCGGCGGCCGAGGCGCGCGGGCTCGAGGGCCGCTGGCTCGTCGCGATGCAGAACACGACGACGCAGCCCGCGCTCGCGC
>CALMOR010000173.1:3093-3991 GCA_937872165.1 uncultured Burkholderiales bacterium
AGCTGCGCCGCCGCATCTACGAGACCTCGAGCACGCGCAACGTCGGCGGGCCGTTCGACAACACCGGCGTGGTCGCCGACATCGTCCGGCTGCGTGCGCAGCGTGCCCGTCTGCTCGGCTATCCGAACCACGCCGCCTACGTGCTGGCGGACGAGACCGCCGGCAGCACGACGGCGGTCGACGCGATGCTCGGCAGGCTCGCGGTACCGGCGGTGGCCAACGCGCGGAAGGAGGCCGCCGACATCCAGCGGATGATCGACCAGGAGGCCGAGGCCGCCGGCAGCGCGCCGTTCGCGCTCGAGCCCTGGGACTGGGCGTTCTATGCCGAGCGGGTCCGCGCGCAGCGCTACGCGTTCGACGACGCCGAGGTGCGGCCCTACTTCGAGCTCGAGCACGTGCTGCGCGACGGCGCCTTCCACGCCGCCACGCAGCTGTACGGCCTCGCGTTCGACGAACGTCACGACCTGCCGGTCTATCACCCGGACGTGCGCGTCTTCGACGTCGTCGACCGCGACGGTTCGCTGCTCGGCCTCTTCGTCGCGGACCTCTACGCGCGCGACTCGAAACAGGGTGGGGCCTGGATGAACACCTACGTGCCGCAGTCCCGGCTGTTCGGCACGAAGCCGGTGATCGCGAACCACATGAACATCCCGAAGCCGCCGCCGGGCGAGCCGACGCTGCTCGGCTTCGACGAGGTGACGACGCTGTTCCACGAGTTCGGGCACGGCCTCCACGGCCTCTTCTCCGACGTGCGGTACGCGAGCCTCGCGGGGACCGCCGTGCCGCGCGACTTCGTCGAGTACCCGTCGCAGTACAACGAGATGTGGGCCCGCGACCCGCAGGTGCTGGCCAACTACGCGAGGCACTGCGGGACCGGCGAGCCGCTGCCGCCCGCGAC
>CALMOR010000174.1 GCA_937872165.1 uncultured Burkholderiales bacterium
GTCTTGACGTGTGCCTGGCCCGCTACCGACCTCAGGTCGAGACGCTTCTTCATCGTGCCGTCGAAACCCACCAGAGGCAGCGACGCGATGAACTCGGGCATCACCGGCGACGACCACGCGGACTGCAGCACGCGCGCCAACGACGCGGCGCTGATCCGCTCGCGGCGCGACAGCCCGGAGCCGTTCTCGAGTACGAGTTCGGGTAGCGCGACATGCTTGCCGTCGTAGAAGCCGCGGACGACCCGCTGCGCCCGGTCGAGGTTGGCGGGCATGCGGGTCACCTCGGCCGCGGTCGACAGGAAGAGCTCGCGGGCCATCACGTTGTTGCTGTACTTGTTGATGTCGCGCACGACTTCGGCGAGGCTCGTCGACTCGTGCTCGACCAGCACGCGTGCGTCGGCCGGGGCCACGCCGTCGCGGACCACGCCTTCGAAGGCGCCGCCGAGCTCCGACCACAGCGCGCGGAACAGAGCAGCGACGTACTGGCGATGGTCCATCACCGCGACGTTCCACGTCTGCTCGCCGCAGGAGCCGGCATAGACGCCGGCGAAGGCGAGACGGTCGCTTCGGGAGAAGTCGGCCGACGCGCGCGTGCGCCAGTCGCGGGCGGGGCCCGGGGGGGTCGCGGGGGGGCCGGCTTCGGCGTGGGGCCCGGGGGCGATGGCGGCGCGCCGCGGTTCCATCGTCACGCGGACCTCGGGTCGCGCATCGTCCGGGATGAAGCGCAGCGTCACCGACTTGAAGTTGACGAGCAGGGCGTCGGGGCCGACGTTGTACGGACGGTAGGGCTCTCCGTCGAAGGCGCCCGGATCGTAGGGCGCGCTCTCGAAGACGCTTCGGTCCAGCACGAGGTCGCCTCGCACGGTGCGGATGCCGCGTGCCCGCATCTGCCGCAGCATCAACCAGAAGCCCTCGAACACCAGCTTCGGATCGCCGGCGCCACGAAGATGGAGATCGCCTTCGAGCACGGTGCCGTTCTGGGCCGCATCGCTCGCGAACGTCGTCTTCCACGTGAACGCGGGCCCGAGCAATTCGAGGGCCGCGTAGGTCGTGACGAGCTTCATCGTCGATGCCGGGTTCATCGGTCGATCGCCGTGCAGCGACAGCAGCGGCGCGACATCGATCCGTCCGGCGACGCGAGGCGGCGCGCCCGCGTCGCCGGCTCCGCCCCGCTCGCTCGAGCCGACTCGCTGCACGTAGACGCCGATGGCGCTCTCCGGGATCCGGGCCCGCTGGAAGGCGGCGGCGACCGCCGCGGGGAGTTCGTCGTCGCCGAGGCACGGCGATGCGACGAAGACCGCTGACAACGCGACGGCCAGAAGCCTCGGGATCCTCGAACGGAAAGGGCCGGCGGGAAGGAGAAGGAGGTGCACGACTTGAATTCGCAACAAGCGGACGTATAATCAGCACTCGTTGCCATCGAGTGCTAACAGTTCGATTCCGGATCAACAGCGCACCGAACCGCGCAACGACCGGGGCCGGTCCCTCCGACTCCCGTCCGCACCCATCAAATCAATTCAAAGGAGTATCCATGAATCTTCGTCCGTTGCACGATCGTGTGATCGTCAAACGTCTCGATCAGGAAACCAAGACTTCGTCGGGCATCGTGATCCCGGACAACGCAGCCGAGAAGCCGGATCAGGGCGAAGTGCTCGCGATCGGTCCCGGCAAGCGCAACGACAAGGGCGACGTCGCCGCTCTCGCGGTCAAGGTCGGCGACCGCGTCCTCTTCGGCAAGTACTCGGGTCAGACCGTCAAGGTCGACGGCGAGGACCTGATGGTCATGCGCGAAGAAGACATCATGGCCGTCGTCGAAGGCGCCGCCAAGTAAGCAGGCTCCATCCCCGAGCGCACCGCTTTCGCTGAAGTCGCGCGACCGGCACGCTCCGCACCGATCAAAGGAAAAAATCCATGGCAGCTAAACAAGTTCTCTTCGGCGACGACGCTCGCGCGAAGATCGTCAACGGCGTCAACATCCTCGCCAACGCCGTCAAGGTCACGCTCGGTCCGAAGGGCCGCAACGTCGTCCTCGAACGTTCGTTCGGCGCACCCACCGTCACGAAGGACGGCGTCTCGGTCGCCAAGGAGATCGAGCTCAAGGACAAGTACGAGAACATGGGCGCGCAGCTCGTGAAGGAAGTCGCGTCGAAGACCAGCGACAACGCCGGCGACGGCACCACGACCGCGACCGTCCTGGCCCAGGCCATCGTCCGAGAAGGCTTCAAGTACGTGGCCGCCGGCATCAACCCGATGGACCTCAAGCGCGGCATCGACAAGACCGTCGTGGCGATCGTCGAGGAGATCAAGAAGCTCGCGAAGCCGACGACGACCAGCAAGGAGATCGCCCAGGTCGGCGCGATCTCGGCCAACGCGGACGAGAACATCGGCAAGATCATCTCCGACGCGATGGACAAGGTCGGCAAGGAAGGCGTCATCACCGTCGAGGACGGCAAGTCGCTCGACAACGAGCTCGACGTCGTCGAAGGCATGCAGTTCGACCGCGGCTACCTGTCGCCGTACTTCATCAACAACCCGGACAAGCAGGTCGCCGTCCTCGACAACCCGTTCGTGCTGCTGTTCGACAAGAAGATCTCGAACATCCGCGATCTGCTGCCGGTCCTCGAGCAGGTCGCCAAGGCCGGACGGCCGCTGCTGATCATCGCCGAAGACGTCGAAGGCGAGGCCCTGGCCACGCTGGTCGTCAACAACATCCGCGGCATCCTCAAGACCTGTGCGGTCAAGGCGCCCGGCTTTGGCGACCGTCGCAAGGCGATGCTCGAAGACATCGCCATCCTCACCGGCGGTCAGGTCATCGCCGAGGAAGTCGGTCTCACGCTCGAGAAGGCGCAGCTGACCGACCTCGGCCAGGCCGTCCGCGTCGAGATCACGAAGGAAAACACGACGATCATCGACGGAGCCGGCGAAGCGAAGAGCATCGAGGCCCGCGTCAAGCAGGTCCGCGTGCAGATCGACGAAGCGACCTCTGACTACGACCGCGAGAAGCTGCAGGAGCGTGTCGCCAAGCTCGCCGGCGGCGTCGCGGTGATCAAGGTCGGTGCCGCGACCGAGATCGAGATGAAGGAGAAGAAGGCCCGCGTCGAGGACGCGCTGCACGCGACGCGCGCAGCCGTCGAGGAAGGGGTCGTCGCAGGCGGTGGCGTCGCATTGATCCGCGCCGTCATGAGCATCGACGTCAAGGGCGACAACCCCGACCAGGACGCCGGCATCAAGCTGGTGATCCGTGCGATCGAGGAACCGCTTCGCCAGATCGTCCAGAACGCCGGCGACGAGCCGTCGGTCGTGATCAACAAGGTCAAGGCGGGTACCGGCAACTTCGGCTACAACGCGGCGACCGGCGAGTACGGCGACCTGATCGAGATGGGTATCCTCGATCCGGCCAAGGTCACGCGGTCCGCGCTGCAGAACGCGGCATCGATCGCCGGCCTCATCCTCACCACCGACGCGATGGTCGCCGAGCTGGCCGAGGACAAGCCGGCGGGCGGCATGGGCGGGATGGGTGGCGGCATGGGTGGCATGGGCGGCATGGGCGGCATGGACATGTGAGCCGAGCGCTCCGGTCGTTCGCGACCGGTCCGGAAGAAAGCCCCGCTTCGGCGGGGTTTTTTTTCGACCCTCATCAAGAATCGACCGCGCCTGCCGATGCTCCCTTCAAGCGGGAAGCTGTTCATTCGCGATCGGTTCTCCAGAGCAGGGGCCGGCCCCGCAGTCCCTCGATCGTGCTCCGGCCTTCGCGCGCGACATTCATGGACAAGAAAGACAGGACCGGCAGATTTCGGCGCACAACACGCGAATTCGTATCCCGCTGAACATGACGAACTCGACCACGACCCGTGCCACGACGGCCGTCAATGCCGTCGCACGCGAGACGTTGAGGCGCATCGCGGGCGAGCGCGTCAGCCCGACGCCGGAAACCTATGCGCGCATCTATCGGGAGATCGCGGCCACGCATCCCGATCATCCGGGCGGCGACGCGGACCGGTCCGACTCGGGCGAAGGCAAGGCCAGCGCCGCACTGATCGCGAAGCTCCTGACCCAGCTCGAGGCCCATCACTCGGGCATCACCGTCACACGGAAGAAGGAAGGCCTCAAGCGCGCACTGGTACCGCGGCTCGAGCCCATCGCCGCATTGTTCGCGCGCCTGAACCGCCTGATGGACTCGTGGAACGGACCGAACGCCGAGTCCGGCCTGAACGTCAGCCAGTTCCTCGGCACCGACGTGATCGGTCGACACGACGACGTCGATGCGCACGGCGGCGCGAGGGAACGCCTGAGCGTCTCGCAGGCCTTCGCCGCCCCGTCGGATCTGTTCGCGAACCAGCCGCAGCCGACGGCCCGGGCCGAGCCGATGCCGGCATCGCCGTCGCGTCCCGGGGCGTCGCATCCCGGCCTTCGTCCGTCGTCGGCCGCCGGCGCCCTGCCCGAGAAGATCATCAGCTTCCGGCTCGCGGGGCTGCTCGGGCTGCTGCTGAAGAACATCGATCAGCTCACGCCCGAGTCGGCTCTCCTCGGCAATCAGATCGAGCAGATCGGGCGCGTGCTGACCGCGCCGCTGACCGAGAAGAAGCTCGACGAGGCCGAGCGCTGCCTGCGCGCGCTGATCGTGCGCCAGGGCGCGATCAAGCACAGCCTCGACGAGACCAAGCGCGCGGTCCGCGATCTCGCGGAGAGCCTGCTCGGCCGCCTGTCGACGCTGGTCGACTCGACCGATGCGTATTCGCACAAGATCGTCGACATGGCCGACCGGATCGCCGAGACCAACGACCTCGGCCAGCTGTCGACGCTCACGCAGATGCTGGTCGAGGACGCCCGCCTGATGTCGGCCAACGTCGCGGCCGAACGTGCGCTGTTGCACGAAGCGGAGGCGCGCGCGCGCGCGTTGCAGGAACGCACCACCGCCCTCGAACACGAGCTGCGCGAAGCCAGCACCCTGGTCCGCACCGACCCGTTGACGCGCGCGCTCAACCGTCGCGGCTTCGGCGATGCCTTCAAGAACGAGATGTCCGAAGGCGCCGATCGAGCGCTGCCCACCGTCGCGCTGATCGACGTCGACAACTTCAAGCGCATCAACGAGGAGCACGGCCATTCGATCGGCGACGAAGTGCTGTGCAGCGTCGTCGAGGTGCTGCATCGCTGCGCGTCGTCGACCAACACGGTCGCGCGTTACGGCGGCGAGGAATTCGCGTTGATGTTCCCCCGCCTGACGGTCGAGGAGACCGAGCTCGCCATCGTCGGGATGCAGCGGGCGCTGGCCGACCA
>CALMOR010000175.1:0-8654 GCA_937872165.1 uncultured Burkholderiales bacterium
CGGGCATGCCGTGGTCGAGCAAGTCGTTGCTCGCGTGCTATCGCGTCGGCGCCGAACGCTTCGGCTGGTCGCGTCGCGCCGCGAAGGCCGGCAGCCAGCGCGACGGCAACGAGTGGGTCGGCTACGGGATCGCGACGGCGACCTATCCGACCAACCGTTCGAAGGCGGCGGCGAAGGTGACGGTCGGCAACGACGGAGTGGCCTTCGTGCGATCCGGTACGCAGGACCTCGGCACCGGCACGTGGACCGTGATGGCGCAGGTCGCGGCCGATGCGCTCGGCTTCCCGCTCGACAAGGTGCGCTTCGAGCTCGGGGACTCGACCTACCCGGCCGCACCGGTCTCGGGTGGCTCGCAGAGCGCGGCCAGCGTGTCGCCGGCCGTCCAGGTCGCCTGCGTCGAGGCGCGTGCGCAGCTGCTGTCGCTGGCGGCGAAGGATGCGGCGTCCCCGCTCGCCAACCGGCGCGTCGACGACATGACGATCGAGAACGGATGGTTCCGCGCGATCTCGGACCCGTCGGTGCGCGAGCCCGTGGCAGCCGTGATGCGACGCGCGAAGACGACCGTGGAAGTCGAGGCGTCGTCGGAGCCCGGCAGCGAGAAGAAGCAGTACGCGATGCATGCGTTCGGCGCCGTCTTCACCGAGGTCCGCGTCGATGCGGACCTCGGGCGCATCCGCGTGCCGCGCGTGGTCGGCGTCTACGGCGTCGGCAATCGCCTCAACGCGAAGACCGCGCACAGCCAGCTGATGGGCGGCATCGTCTGGGGAATCGGCATGGCGTTGTTCGAGGAGAGCCTGCTCGACACGCGCAACGGGCGCTTCGTCAACGCGAGCCTCGCGGAGTACCACGTGCCGGTCAACGCGGACATCGGCAGCATCGACGTGTCGTTCGTCGAAGAGAACGACCCCCACGTCAATCCGCTCGGCATCAAGGGCATCGGCGAGATCGGCATCACCGGCGTCGCAGGGTCGCTGGCCAACGCCGTCCACAACGCGACCGGCATCCGCGTCCGCCAATTGCCGATCACGCTCGACAAGGTGATGACCGCGTGACGGCAGCCTCGCGACCGGCAGCAGCCCGGCGCCGACGTCGCTACTCGGGATTCTGGTCGGGGATACCGAAGTCGGAGTCGTTGGAGCCGTGCTGCGGCTCGCGCGCGACAGGGCGACGCCGGACGACGTGCGACGCGTCGCGAGGCTTCTGCGCGAGGTAACGACGCGCGCTCGCGTACTCGGATCCCATGTGCAGGTCTTCGTCGTCGGCGACGGTGCGGGCAGTGGATGGATTCATGGCGTGACCCTCGATGACTGCCGGCTTGTGAGGTGCGGCACGCAACCGGCTCGCGTTCGGGTCGTGGACCTTAGGCCGGCGTCGCTTGCCGCTTCTATAGGCGAAAGGCGCATTCCCGTCCTTGCGCCGCAACAAGCACGAGCGGCGTCGCCGTCCGACATCCGATTGAGCGCTCGGTGTGTCCGCAAGCCGACTCGTCGTGTCGACAATCTTCCCCGGAGCGACATCCCCCCGCAACCGACTTCCACGAGGAGAAGAAATGTCCAGCAGCACACTCGATCTGACAGGCGAGGAACCCCCGGTCACGGGACTCGGCCACGGCACCGCCGCACTCGGTCCGAGCGACAGTTCGGACACCGGTAGCGACGTCGTCGGAGGCCCGGGGATGGACGAAGGGCTGTCCGACGAACAGGCGCGCCGCATGCCGCTCACGACGACGCAGGGCGCGGGACGCGACTTCGGCGACGCCGACCTCGACTCGGACAGCGACCGCGCCGGCACCGGAGAACGCGGCTCGTCGGGCCTCGACACCTCGCCCGCCGACCAGCAGACCCGCATCGAGCCCGGCATCGAGTCCGCCGCCGACGAATTCGACGGTCCCGACATGACCGTCGTGACCGCTGACGACGACGAGACCGACGACGAAGCCGACGACGAATCGTCGGTCTCGGACGGCGCCACCTGAGACGTCGGGAAACGCGGACGCCGGGGCGTCGGTCCTGCCGAGGATCTCCGGCATCCCCCGACGATCACTCGAAGGCGGACCGCTCGAGCACGATGCGCTCGAGTGCGTTCGCGGAGCGGCTGAGGCGCTCGGCCACCTCGTGGATCCGTCGCAGATGCGCGTTGTAGGTATCGATCGCGACCTTCTCGGTCAGGCCTTTCTCGTCGGCGAGGTATTCGAGCGCCTCTCTCGTCAGCACGAAGTGGTGCTCGCGTCCGTGGAACTCGTGCCCGAAATCGATCCCGCCTTCTGTCGCGTCGTGCTTCATCGTGTCCTCGTGGGATGGTGGTTCATCGAGCCGCCAGTATCGTGCCTCGGCATTCGCCGAAGCCGATGCGACGAGCACCTGCCTTCTCGCACCAGGCCTTCAGGACGACGGTGTCGCCGTCCTCGAGGAAGGTGCGGACCTCGCCGTTCGCCAGCGTCAACGGCTTCCTGCCGCCTTCGACCAGTTCGATCAGCGCTCCCGCCTCGGTCTCGGTCGGCCCCGACGCGGTACCGCTGCCGAAGAGGTCGCCCGGCGCGAGTCGACAGCCGTTGACGGTGTGGTGCGCGACCATCTGGCCGATCGTCCAATACGCGTGCCGGAAGCTCGTGCGGCTGAGCCTCATCGCGCTTTCGGAGCGCGGCGTGCACAGACCCGCCTCGAGCTGGATGTCGAACGCGCCCTCGTCCCATACGACCGGCGCGTCGAGGTAAGGCAGCGGCCGGGGATCGGAATCCGGTCGCTGCCACGCCACGCGGAACGGAGCGAGGGCCTCGGTCGTGACGACCCAGGGCGAGATCGTCGTCGCGAAGTTCTTCGCGAGGAAGGGCCCGAGCGGCTGGTACTCCCAGGCCTGGATGTCGCGCGCCGACCAGTCGTTGAGCAGGCAGAGGCCGAACACGTGCCGGTCCGCCTCGTCGATCGGGATCGGCGCGTCGTTGCCGGTGCCGATGAAGATGCCGACCTCGAACTCGTAGTCGAGGCGCTCGCTCGCGCCGAACACCGGCACGTTCGCGCCTGGCGGCATCGTCTGTCCACGCGGCCGATGGAAGCTCTCGCCGCTGGTGCCGATGGTCGACGAGCGGCCGTGATAGCCGATCGGCACCCACTTGTAGTTCGGCAGCAGCGGCGCGTCGGGACGGAAGAGCCGGCCGAGGTTGGTGGCGTGATGCACCGACGCGTAGAAGTCGGTGTAGTCGCCGATGCGTGCGGGGACCGCATGCTCGACATCGGCCTGTGCGTGCAGGCAGGCGACGAGGTCGCCCTCTTCGGGGGCTCCGCTGCGCAACGCCCTCGACAACGCGAGGCGCAGGTCCGACCACGCCGTCGGCCCGGCGGCCATCAACGCGTTCAGGGTCGGCGCCTCGACGTCGCCGAGCGACGACGCGACGGCAGCCCCGACGGCGGTGCCGGTCCTCGCGACCGCCGGCAGGTCGAGGACCCGGTCGCCGATGGCGACGCCGATGCGCCAGGCGTCGCCTCCGTGCCGGCGACGGAAGACGCCGAACGGCAGGTTCTGGATCGGGAAGTCGCCGTCCTCCGCGTTGGCCGATGCGACCCAGCTCCGCAGCGACGCGTCGTGCGTCTCGTTCAGGGTCGTCATCGGGTCGGAGCCTCGAAGCGGTTCTCCAGTCCCTGCCAGCACTGGAAGTACTCGGCCTGCAACTCGGAGGTCTCGAGCGCGAAGCGGGTGGGATGCAGGATGGCCGGCGTCTCGAACATGAAGGCCATCGTGTCGCGGACGTAGTCGGCCTTGGTCGTGTCGGAGCGCGACGCCTTGTCGAAGGTCTCGGCATCCGGGCCGTGTCCCGACATGCAGTTGTGCAGCGATGCGCCGCCCGGCAGGAAGCCTTCGGCCTTCGCATCGTAGGCGCCGTGGACGAGGCCCATGAACTCGCTGGCGAAGTTGCGATGGAACCAGGGAGGCCTGAACGTGTCCTGCGCGGTCAGCACGCGCGGCGGGAAGATCACGAAGTCGAGCGAGTCCACGCCCGGCGTCGACGTCGGTGCGTGCAGCACGAGGAAGATCGACGGATCGGGATGATCGAAGCTCACCGAGCCGAGCGTGTTGAAGCGACGCAGGTCGTACTTGTACGGCGCGTAGTTGCCGTGCCACGCGACGACGTCGAGCGGTGAATGGTCGATGGCCGCGGACCACAGGCGGCCGCCGAACTTGGCGACGAGCTCGAACGATCCTTCGACGTCCTCGTAGCGCGCGTGCGGCGTGAGGAAGTCGCGCGGGTTGGCGAGACCGTTCGATCCGATGACGCCGAGGTCGGGCAGGCGCAGCAGCTCCCGATGGTTCTCGCAGACGTAGCCGCGCGCGTCGTCGGCCGCCAGCTCGACGCGGAAGCGGCAGCCGCGCGGGACGACGACGATCTCCTGCGGCTCGACGTCGAGCGTCCCGAGCTCGGTCGCGATCCGCAGCGCGCCCTGCTGCGGGACGATCAGCAGCTCGCCGTCGGCATCGTAGAAGAAGCGGCCTTCCATCGAACGATTCGCGACGTACAGATGGATGCCGCAGCCGTCGTTGCCCGCTATGGTGGTCAGTCCGTCGACGAAGTCGGTCGGCGCCGTCGGCATCGGCAACGGGTTCCAGCGCAACTGGTTCGGCGGTGTCGCGACTTCGTCGAAGCGGCTTCGCAGGCGGCCCATGTCGATCTCGACGAAGGGCCGATGCACCGCCGCGGGCCGGATGCGATAGAGCCACGAGCGGCGGTTGTGGCTGCGCGGCGCGGTGAAGGCGGTGCCGGTGAACTGCTCCGCGTAGAGACCGTAGGCGACGCGCTGCGGCGAGTTGCGGCCGACCGGCAGCGCGCCGGGGACGGCCTCGGTCGCGAACTCGTTGCCGAAGCCGCTCTGGTAGCTCGGCCCGGACGTGATGGACGAAGGATGGAGGACGGTCTCTGTCATGGTCGGTCCGTTTGGGTTCCGCCCGCGGCGATACCGGGCCCGACGCCGGCGCGGGCCCTCAGCATCGCCTCGGCGAGGACGTCGGCGTCGCCGACGTGGTTCGCGAGCAGCAGGATCAGCTTGCAGTTGACGAGGTCGCTCTCGTCGCGCGAGAGGCCGCGATGCAGTCCGATCAGCGCTTCGTAGAAATCGTCGGGCCGGGCGAGCCGGGGCTCGATGTCGAGAGTCTGCATCGCTTCTTCAGTCGTTGCAGGTGGCGCGGGCGAGCGCGGCTCGGACGTCGTCCGCATTCCAGCGACGCCAGCGCGCGCAGACATGCTGGTCGGGCCGGATCAGATAGGCCGTGCCCGGTCTCGCGTCGTAACGCGCCGCGGCTTCCGCACCGGATACCGCGAGGCACCGCAACGGGATCGGGCCATCCCCGTCGAGACGGAGCGCCTCGACATCGTCGCCGAAGATCATCAGCGTGAACTCGCCGCCGAGTGCTTCGAGGAGCCAGCCCGGACGGCCGTCGACCACGTGCGGCGCATCGACACACGCCGCGCCCGGCACCATGCCGCCTTCGAAGGCGTCGACGTCCGGCGTGTTGAGCGACGACGAGGTCAGCGTCGACGGCACCGAGAGCCGACCGCTGTCGACCAGCCTCCGCGCGAACGGATGGTCGGTCGCGAGTTGCAGCACCGCGTCGCGGAAGGTCTTCGAGATCGCGCTCTTCGGCGTGATGAAGTCGGTCGAACGGGTCGACGCACGGATGTTGTCGTCGGCCGCCTCGACCCGTTCCGCGTCGTAGCTGTCGAGCAGGCGGTCGGGCGCCCTGCCCTGCACGACGAGCCGCATCTTCCATGCGAGGTTGTCGGCGTCCTGCACGCCCGAATTCGCACCGCGTGCGCCGAACGGCGAGACGCCGTGCGCCGCATCGCCGGCGAACAGCACGCGGCCGTGACGGAAGCGCTGCATGCGCTGGCACGAGAAGGTATAGACGCTCATCCACTCGAAGTCGAACTCGGCGTCCGGGCCGAGCAGCGCCGCGACGCGCGCCGCGACGCGCTCGGGGTCGCGCTCCTTCACGGGGTCGGCATCCCAGCCGAGCTGGAAGTCGATCCGCCACACGTCGTCCGGCTGGCGATGCTGCAGCCCCGATTGGCCGCTATTAATGGGCGTACCTAACCACAACCCGCGTGCGGCGGCTACGCGCGCCGACGACTCGGGCGACATCTTCACGTCGACGATCAGGAAGCGATCGCGGAAGGTGTGCCCTTCGCTCTTGAGCCCCAGCAGCGTTCGCATCGGCGAGCGCGAGCCGTCGCAGGCGATCACGTGGTCGCAGTCGATGCGATAGGCGCCGTCGGGCGTGTCGACGGTCAGCGTCGCGCCGTCCGCGGTCTGCTCGCAGCCCGTGACCCGGTTCTTCCAGCGCAGGTCGACGCCCGCCTCCGCGACCGCCGCTTCGTGGAGGAAGCCTTCGACGTAGTACTGCTGGAGGTTGATGAACGCCGGCCTGCGATGGCCCGGCTCCTCGAGCAGGTCGAAGCGATAGACCAGGTCGTCGCGGAAGAAGACGCGGCCGACGTTCCACGACACGCCCTTGGCGACCATGCGATCGCCGCAGCCGAGGCGGTCCCAGATCTCGAGCGTGCGCTTGGCGAAGCAGATGGCGCGCGAGCCGGTGGACAGCGTATCGTCGTCGTCGAGCACCACGACCGCGACGCCCTGACGCGCGAGGTCGATCGCGCAGGTCAATCCGACCGGACCGGCACCGACGACGACGACCGCATGACGAACCCGTGCCTCGCGGTCCTGGTCGGCGGACCGTCGATACGCGAAGCCCGGGTTCCGATAGTCGAGCGGCATGAAGTCGTGACGCGCGCGCCGTCGGCCGTCAGCCTTCGAGCGCGGCCCACATCTGCCGATCGCGCTCGGCGGTCCACACGCGCGGATCCGCGTACTGCGTCGCGAGGTCGTAGGCGCGCGTCACGTCGAACGGCATGCAGTGATCGAAGATGACCCAATGGCCGTAGCGCGGCTGCAGCTTCGCGTAGGTCTCGCGATAGGTCGCGCCGAGATCCTTGCCGTCGGCCACCGCCGCCTTCACCGCTTCGTAGAGTTCCGAGACGAAGGCCCGCGTGCCCGCGAGGCCGTCGGCCACCGCCTGCGGCGTCTTCAGCGCCGCGCCGCGGCCAGGGACGAGCTGCGCGGGCTGCAGCGCGGCGACCGCGTCGAGCGTCTTGGGCCAGTCCTCGAAGTAGCAGTCGCCGGCGTAGGGCGTCGCACCGAACTCGACCAGGTCGCCCGACAGCAACGTCCTCTCCGCGGGCAGCCACACCACCGTGTCGCCCTTCGTGTGGCCGCGGCCGAGCTGCAGCAACCTGACCTCGAGCCCGCCCATCCACAGCGTCATCGCGCCCTCGAAGGTCATCGTCGGCCAGGTCAGGCCGGGCACGCTCTCGACCGACCGGAAGAGGCGCGGGAAGCGGCCGATCTCGCTCTTCATGTCGGCGTCGCCGCGTTCGACGATGAGGTCGTAGGTGTCGCGGCTCGCGATGATCTCCGAGGCGTCGTAGGCCGACGCACCGAGCACGCGCACCGCGTGGTAGTGCGTCAGCACGACGTACTTGATCGGCTTGTCGGTCACGGTGCGGATGCGGCGGATGACGTCGGCGGCCATCACCGGCGTGGCCTGCGTGTCGGCGACCAGCACGGCGTCGTCGCCGATGACGACGCCGGTGTTGGGATCGCCTTCGGCCGTGTAGGCCCAGGCATGTTCCGAGAGCTGCTCGAAGGTGACCTTCTTCTCGTCGAGGTCGGCCTGCGAGGCGAAGGTCTTGTTCGCCGTCATCTTGTCGTCCTCATGTCGTCTCCTCACGTCGCACCGGGACGTCGCATCGTATGCGATGATTGCCTCTGGGTCAACGCGTTGGCTCATGGACAATCGTTCCACCCGCTCGTCGAAGGCTTTCCACATGGTCAAGCAACAGCGCGGCATCCAGTCGATCGAGGTGGGCGGACAGCTGCTGCTCGCGCTCGCGGGTTCGGGACGCGCGATGGGTCTCGGCGAGCTCGCCCGCGAGAGCGGCATGGATGCGTCGAAGGCGCATCGCTACCTGGTCAGCTTCGGCAAGCTGGGGCTGGTGCGCCGGGATCCCGCCTCGGGCACCTACGACCTCGGGCCTCTGGCCGCGCAGATCGGCCTCGCGGCGCTGCAGAGGCTCGATCCGCTGCGCGAGGCGACGCGCGCCGCCGAAGCCCTGGTCGCCCGCATCGGCCACACGGTCGCGATCGCGGCGCACGGCCACCTCGGACCCACGGTCGTGCGGATCGAGGAGTCCGTGCATCCGCTGCACGTCGCGATGCGGACCGGCACGGTCATGTCGCTGCTGAACACCGCCACCGGCCTCGTCTTCGCGGCCTGGCTGCCGTCTGCGGTCGTCACCCACATGCTCGAGCAGGAAGCCTTGCGGCTCTATGGAGCGGCGGGCGCGAAGCGGCCGTCCGGACCGGCGATCGGGCGGATGCTCGACGAGGTGCGTCGCCACGGCCTCGCGCGGGCGGTGGGCCGTCCGATCCCCGGCATCAACGCGCTGAGCGCTCCGGTCTTCGACTTCGATCGGCGTGTCGTGCTGGCGATCACGGCGCTCGGACCCTCGGGCACCTTCGACGCGGCGTGGAAGGGAGACCTCGCGAAGGCCGGGAAGGATTGCGCCGCGACGCTGTCGCGTCGGCTCGGCGGCGACCTCGTCCCCG
>CALMOR010000175.1:8664-19985 GCA_937872165.1 uncultured Burkholderiales bacterium
CACCTTGACGCCGGTCGGTTGCGGGATCAGCGGCAGCGGTGCGGGGCCGCGCTCGGCGACGATGGCGAGCGTGCCCATCAATCGCTGATGCGCGACGTCGAACTCGTCCATCAGGTCCTTGATCGGCTCCGGGCTCGGGTCGCCCTTGCAGAGCGACTCCGCGGCGCGGAGCATGCGGATGCGGACGGCCCCGTGTCCGCGGATCGCGAAGCGCAACAAGTCGTAGGCATCGGCCACGATCATTTCCTCCGTTCGGTTCGTGAGGAGCCATACGGAGAGAACGGCGCGGCAGTTTCAATCGGGGGGTGACGCAGGGGTCCGACGCCGCCCGCCAGCGCAAACATGGAACGAGAACCGCAGCGCATCCGTCTCAGCCGCCGCAAAGGGTGGCGGTTGCCCCCCGGAACGATCAACGTCGCGCGGCCGACGGCATGGGGCAACCCGTTTCGCGTCGGCGACCGGATCGACGGTCACGGCGTCGTCCGCGACCGGGCGGAGGCGGTCGCTTTGTATGTCGAGCGCGTGCCGGCGGCACCGGAAGGCCGTCGCTACGAAGAGCTGCGCGGGCACGACCTCGCCTGCTGGTGTCCGCTCGACGGACCCTGTCACGCCGACGTGCTGCTCCGACGGGCCAACGGGCCGGCGCGCGCGCGGGAGCGGGCGCTCGACGGGACCGGCGATGCGACGGACCGCGACGCGTGAAGGCGAATCCGTCGCGGCGGGTCGGCCGCGGCCGACCCGCGTCAGCCGAGAGTGTCCTTCACGCTGTCCCTGACGATCGACGGCACGAGCTTCTCCGGCAGTTCGACGGTCTCCGGTCCGTGAGCGGTCTGACGCGTGATGCGATAGCGGAAGCCGTCGGCCGTCGCTTCGCGCGCCTTCTCCCCGACCGCGAACAGCGCGTCGATCGCGGTCCGCTCCGCTTCGGTCAGGCGCGACAGCAGCAGGTCGCCTTCGCTCTTCAGCTTCGAGCCCGGCAGGCCGAAGCCCGCGAGACCGCCCACCCTTTCGATCCTGAGCAGGTCCATGTCAGAGCCCCACCCGCTTCCATCCCTTGTCGATGGCGGCAGGCACGGCGGGATTGCCGCCGTACATCTTCCCGGCGAGCGTGCGCGTCCGATCGGCGAAGGTCTTCATCTTCAGGTCGGGACTCGGGCCGAAGCCCGTCAGCGCGCGGTACCAGACCTGGCCGATCGACTCCCAGCTCTTGCCGCCGAGCGTGGTGCAGGCGAGGCAGAACGCGAGGTTCGGTGGACCGCTCGTGTAATGCGGATCCATGCCGGGCCCGATCTGCGAGTACTTGGTCGGCTGCGGCGCGAGCGCGCGCTTGTCGGAGGGATCGGCCATGTCGCGCAGGCAGGTATAGCCCTTGGCCTTCGCCGCCGGACCCATGATGTCCTTGCCGATCAACCAGTCGGCGTGGGCCGCGTCCTGATCGAGGCGCCACTGACGGAACATCGACCCGAAGCAGTCCGACAGGCTCTCGTTGAGGCCGCCCGCGTCGCTGGTGTAGGCCAGCTGCAGGCTGTGCTGCGTCACGCCGTGCGTGAGCTCGTGGCCGATGACGTCGCTGCCGTGGGTGAAGTCGACGAAGATCTCGCCGTCGCCGTCGCCGTACAGCATCTGCGAGCCGTTCCACATCGCGTTGTTGAACTTCGCGCCGTAGTGGATCGACGACATCATCGTCATGCCGGCGTCGTCGATCGAGTTGCGCCCGAAGACCTCGCGGTAGAAGTCCGCGACGGCAGTCGTCTCGGCGAACGCACGCTTCGCGGTCGCGTCGCTCGAACGGGACGGGCCCGCGACCGGCTTTCCCGGCAGGGTCTGGGTGGTCCTGCAGTCGTGGACGGTGACCTTCGGTACGGCCGCGAGGCTCGGGATCGCCGCCGCCATCGTGGTGGCCTGCGTGAGCTTGCCGGCCTGCCTGCGCAGCTTGCGCACCTCGACGCTGACGCGCGCCGTGTTCGACGACGCGTCTCGCACCGCTTCGGACAGTTTCGCGTCCCGCGCCAGCTTCTCGAGCACCTCCTGCGGGACGATGAAGCAGGTACACGGCATGACGTTCTCCTTTCGGTCGGGCCTGCATGCGCAGAGCGGAGCGGCTTCCGTCCCTTGTGGTCGGAGCCTAGCGCAGCCCCGGCGTCCTGACGGCCGGGAGGTTGCACGGACGCGACGCTCGCCGCCCTTTTGCGCCGCTCCACGGGCCCGGTGGCATGCCGATGGTCCGGATCGTTTCGACTTTCCATCGAGCACGTCGACGACAGGCGCCACGCGCGGCCCTCCGCTGCGTTCGTCGCGAGGACGACGTCCCGCGGGCGGCGTCGTCGCACTGTCCGCGCTGCGCGTCCCGTCGTCGCTGCTCGCCCCGGAATCGAGGGCGGCCACCGGCGGCACCCTCGACGCGGTCCACGCGACCGCCGAGCGGCGCGGCGAGAACATCGATACGTGCCGAGTTCGACCTCGACGTCACCGGCGAAAAGCTCGACGTCCTCAACGCGTCGGGCGAGGACGTGCGCTTCCTGTCCGGCCGCGTGCCGAGCCTAGACATCGAATCGTCGTTCGGTCGCGCGTTCCCGCGCTTCCACATCCGCGGCTACGGCAATACCGACTTCCATCCCGCCGCGTCGCAGCCCGTCTCGCTGATCGAAGAAGTCGTCCAGGAGAACCCGATGCTGAAGGGCTTCCCGGTCTTCGACACCGAACGGATCGGGTCCTCGCGGGGCCCCGGGGCAACGCCACCGGTGCAACTAGTGCGCCGTCCGACAGTGGGAAAGCAGCAATGGGGGGACAATCGCGACCGGCTTCCGCGCGGGCACCGGCCGACGGCGTCTGTCTGTAAGGTTGCGGACGCCGGGCCGACTACAGCGCTTTTGTACCGTATGCGTCCGCAATCCGCATCGTTCGCATTCCTCGAAGTTTGTCCGGTGCCGTCATCGCGAATCGAGGGCACGGCGTTGCTAGCGAATCCCATCGGCATGCCAGGTTCCGGCAGTCGACCTTCGCTCGACGATCGGCAGGGGCCGATCGAAACGCGCCACGCCCATAAGGTGATCCGTGCCTCAACCTAAAAGTGTTCCGGTCCCGAACGACGACTGTTGCGAATGGGAACCGCCGCGTACGACGCACGACTCGCGCATCCTCCATCCCGTCGCTTCCACGCCCGTCATTCTCCGGGCCGGCACGCACGCACCGCGTCCGCTGCTGAAGCCGCGGACCATCCTCGCGCAGGCGATGGGAGCGGGCGATCCGACGACGCGGGCACTCGTGCCGCCGGTGCACATGACGGCCACCTACATCCGCGATGCCGACAACGGATACGAGTCCGGCTATGTCTACGGTCGCACCGACAACGCGACCGTCAAGCAGGTCGAGGTCATGCTCGCCGCGCTCGAAGGCGCGACCGACGCGATGCTCTTCAGCTCCGGGATGGCCGCGGCCACGGCCGTGTTCCTCGCGATGACCGAGCCCACGCACATCATCGCGTCGCGCGTCATGTACTGGGACTTCCGCAAGTGGCTAGCCAACGTCGGCCGCTACGGCGGCCATACCGTCAGCTTCGTCGACACCTCGGACCTCGAGGCGGTTCGTCGGGCCGTGGTACCGGGACAGACCGGCATCTTCTGGATCGAGACGCCGAGCAATCCGCTGTGGGAGATCACCGACATCGCGGCCATCGCCGAGATCGCGCATTCGGTCGGCGCGTTGCTGTGCGTGGACTCCACCGTGTCGACGCCGATCGTGACGCGCCCCATCGAACACGGCGCCGACATCGTCGTGCACTCGGCCACGAAGTACCTCAACGGCCACTCGGACGTCATCGCGGGCGCCATCGCGGTCGCGGCCGACTCGGTGCTGTGGCAGGACATCCAGAAGGTCCGCGGGCAGCTCGGCGCCATCGTCGGTCCGTTCGAGGCCTGGCTGCTGATGCGCGGCATGCGCACTCTCGACGTCCGCCTGCGCGAGCAGTCGAAGTCGGCCGCGATCCTCGCCGAGATGCTGTCGGGCCACGAAGCGGTCGCGGCGGTCCTCTATCCCGGGTTGAAGACGCATGCCGACCATGCCATCGCGTCGCGGCAGATGGAAGGCGTCTTCGGCGGCATGCTGTCGCTGCGGATGAAGGGCGGCGAAGCGGCGGCCGTGCGGGCGGCGTCGCGGGTCGAGGTGTGGAGACGCGCCACGTCGTTCGGCGGCGTCGAGAGCCTGATCGAACATCGCGCGTCGATCGAAGGCGAAGGGACGCCTTGTCCACCGGACCTCGTGCGCCTGTCGACCGGGCTCGAGGACCCGGACGATCTCTTCACCGACCTCGTCCAGGCTTTCGCTTGAGGGCCGGATGAAGCAGCGCCGCATCGACGCGACGAAAGGTCGCGCGTGAACACCGTCGCCGTCGCCATCGTCTGCAAGACACCCGAAGCCGGCAAGTCGAAGACCCGCCTCTCGCCGCCTCTGCTGCCGGAGGAATGCGCCGGTCTTTCCGCGTGCTTCATCACCGATCTCGGACGGACCATCGCGCGTCTCGTCGACGAAGGCGGGGTCACCGGCTATGCGCTGTACACGCCGGTCGGGACCGAGGTCGCGCTGCGACGCCTCATCCCCGCCCACTTCGAGATCTGGCCGCAGCGCGGCGACGGCTTCGGGGAGCGCCTGATGCACGGCGCACGCGACCTGCTGGCGCTGCATGCGGGCGTGATCCTCATCAACTCCGACAGCCCGACGATGCCGCTCGAGATCCTGCGCGATGCGGTCGCCGCGGTGCGGTCCGGCGATACGGTCGTGCTCAGTCCCGCGCACGACGGCGGCTACACGCTGATCGGCCTCTCGGACTTCCATCAGGCGCTCTTCGAGGACATCCCGTGGAGCACGCCCGCGGTCCACGGACTGACGGTCGAGCGCGCGGCCGCGATCGACCTGCCGGTCGTCAACCTGCACGGCTGGTACGACGTCGACGACGCCGAGTCGCTGCGCATGCTCGAGGACGAGTTCTCCGGACGGCGCCCCGCGTTCGCGGACGTGACCGGCGCCGATGCGCCGGAGACGCGTCGCTTCCTCGAAGCACGCGCGCGCCACGGCGCTCGCGGCTAGCTCGCCGACCATGACTTCCCACACGCCCTACGTGTCGGTCGTGATCCCCTGCCTCGACGAGGGCGAGGCGATCGGCGGCGTCGTCAGGGAGGTGCTCGCCGAAGGCGTCGGCGAAGTCATCGTCGTCGACAACGGCTCGACCGACGACACGCGCGAGCAGGCCGTCGCGGCCGGCGCCCGCGTCGTCGCGCAGATGGAGCGCGGCTACGGGCGCGCCTGCGCCGCCGGCCTCGCGGCGGTCTCGCCCGACGCCGACATCGTGTGCTTCCTCGACGGCGACGGCAGCGATGTCCCGGCCTTCATGCCGGCCGTCGTCGGACCGATCGCGCGCGGCGAGTCCGACTTCGTGATGGGCTCGCGCATACGCGGCACGCGCGAGCCCGGCAGCATGACGCCGCAGCAGCTCGTCGCCGGATGGGTCGCAGGCCGGCTGATCCTGGCCCGCTACGGCATTCGCTATACCGACATGTCGCCGTTCCGCGCGGCGCGCGTCGACAAGGTCCGATCGCTCGGCATGCGCGAGGAGACCTACGGCTGGAACCTCGAGATGCAGATGCGGGTCGCGGCCGCGGGTTGGCGCGTGCTCGAGGTCCCGGTCGATCATCGCCTGCGTCGCGGCGGCGTCTCGAAGGTGTCGGGCGATCTCGTCGCGGGCGTCCGGGCCGCATGGGTCATCACGAAGACCTTCCTGCGATTGACCGCGTCGCTCAAGTCGGGCACCTCGCTCTCCGGAGTCCTCAGGGAATGAACATCCTCTTGACCGGCGGCGCCGGCTTCATCGGTCGCCACGTCCTCGCCGAACTGATCGCGCGGCGGCACTCGATCCGCGTCCTCGACTCGTTGCGCGCCGACGTGCATCACGGGCGTCGCTGGTCTCCGCCGGAGCCGGTCGAGCTCGTGGTGGGAGACGTCCGCGACGCGGCGACCTGCGACGCGGTCCTCGACGGCATCGACGCCGTGATCCATCTCGCAGCGAAGGTCGGCCTCGGGGTCGATGTGAGCGACACGCCCGACTACGTCTCGTCGAACGACTACGGCACCGCGGAACTGCTCGCCGCGATGGCCCGAGCCAAGGTCGGGCGGCTGACGCTCGCGAGCTCGATGGTCGTCTACGGCGAAGGCATCGGCCTGTGCGCGGTCCACGGAGCCGTGACGCCCGGCCCGCGGCTCGACCATGCGATGGCGGCCGGACGGTTCGAGCCGCCTTGCCCGGTCTGCGGCGAGACCTTGGCGCCCGCGATGGTCCCCGAGAGCGTGGCCACCGATCCGCGCAACGTGTACGCGACGACCAAGCTCGCGCAGGAATTGCTGTCGAGCAACTGGGCGCGCGTCACGGGCGGCTCGGTCGCGGCGATGCGCTACCACAACGTCTACGGACCCGGGATGCCGCGCGACACGCCGTATGCCGGCGTCGCCGCGATCTTCCTGTCTTCGCTGCGGAAGGGGCTCGCGCCTCAGGTGTTCGAGGACGGCGGGCAGCGTCGCGACTTCATCCACGTGCGCGACATCGCGGCCGCGACCGTGCTGGCGACCGAGCGGCACGCGTCGGGCGTGCGTGCGTTCAACGTCGGCTCGGGCACCCCGCGCACGGTCGGCGACATGGCCGTCGCGCTTGCGGCGGCGCTCGACGGACCGTCACCGATCGTCACCGGCAAGTACCGGCTGGCCGACGTGCGGCATATCGTCGCCGACTCGCAGCGCCTGCGCGACGAGCTCGGCTGGAGCGCGACGACTGAATTTGCATCGGGCATGAAAGAACTCGCAGGCTCGTTCGACCATTGAGTGCACGGCCGCTGCCGCGCTACCCTACATTTCGAGACTCGTGAGGTCGCTTGGCGGCAGTGCGGGTCGTGGACCGAACGCCCGACGAGACGCGCCATGACGAAGCCGCATACGCACAAGCTGCATCCCCTGCCGATCCGCATCATGCATTGGATCAACGCCGTCACCATCTTCATCATGGTGGGCAGCGGCTGGAAGATCTACAACGACGAAGTCATCTTCGGATGGCTCACGTTCCCCGACTGGGCCACCCTCGGCATGTGGGCGCAGCACGGGTTGCAGTGGCACTTCTTCGGCATGTGGATCCTCGTCACCAACGGTCTCTGCTATCTCGCCTACGGACTGGCCACCGGTCGTTACCGTCGCATGCTGCTCCCGATCCGCGGGCGCGAGATCCTCAGGACCGTCAACGACACGCTGCACTTCCATCTCGCGCACGAGGACACGACCAAGTACAACGCGGTGCAGAAATTGATGTACCTCTTCGTCATCTGCGTCGGCATCCTGATCGTGATCTCGGGGCTGACCTTGTGGAAGCCGATCCAGTTCTCGCCGATGGTGACCTTCTTCGGCAGCTTCCAGAACGTGCGGCTCGTGCACTTCTTCTGCATGGCCTCCATCGTCGGCTTCATCATCGTCCACGTCGCGTTGGCGTTGCTCGTCCCGAAGACGCTGCTCGCGATGGTCGGCGGCGGACCCGTCGTCGTCGACGAGCCCACGTCGGTCGAGCCGCTGCATCCCGTGGCACCCACTCACGCCGCAGGCTAGGAGACGTCATGGCCACCGTCCGTTCGCCGTCCAAGTCCGTCTTCCGCCCCGAAGGCGGCGTCGATCAGAGCATCCTCGACGGCAATCGCGATCTCGTCGAGAGCATCAACCGCCGCAAGATCCTCAAGGGCGCCATCAGTCTCGGGGCGCTGACGATGCTGAGCGGCTGCGACGTGTCCGACGACTCGCAGGTCCGCAAGGCGCTGCTCGAAGTCTCGGCCTTCAACGACCGCGTGCAGGGTCTCATCTTCCGGCCGAACCATCTCGCGCCCACCTTCGACGAGTCGCTGGTGCTCAAGCCGCCGCGCTACAACGCGCACTATCCGGTCGAGATGGTTCAGCCGGTCGACGTGATGAACTGGAAGCTCGAGCTGTCGGGTCTGGTGCGCGACAAGAAGGCGTGGACGGCCGACGAGATCTACAAGCTGCCCGAGCAGGAGATGGTGATCCGTCACATCTGCGTCGAAGGCTGGGACTACATCGGCCAGTGGTCGGGCGTGAACCTCAAGAGCTTCCTGCAGATGATCGGCGCCGACCTGACCGCGAAGTTCATCGTGTTCCATTGCGCCGACGGCTATGTCGAGACGCTGGACATGCCGACCGCGCTGCATCCGCAGACGATCCTCGCGACGAAGTACGCGAAGGAGATCATGGCCGACCCGTTCGGCTTCCCGTTGCGGCTTCGCACCTCGACCAAGCTCGGCTTCAAGAACGCGAAGTGGATCACCGCGATGGAGGTGACCAACAATTTCACGCAGACCTTCTTCGGCAAGGAAGGCAACAACTGGTACAGCGGCATCTGACATGGACAGCTCGACGACGGAAGACCGCGTTCTTCTCGCAGACGATACCCGGCGCATGCCGGGAGAGGACGAACGCAGCATGATGGACCACGCCAAAGAGATTAAGCAGGAAGACACGCCCGAGACCCGCATGGCGCGCCGCTTCCCGCAGAAGATCCGGGTCGGCGACCTGGTGCGCTATCCGGTCATCGACGACACCTACGGCGGGCTCGGCAGCGTGCTGTACGTCGTGCGCACGCCCGAGACGAAGATCAAGCTCATCGTGCTGCACGGCGGCTGGTTCGGACTCTTCGGGCGCAAGGTCGCCGTGCCGATCGAGGTCGTCGCGATCCTCGGCCAGCAGATCGCGTCGCTCGACATGCAGCCCGACGATTACAAGAAGGCGCCGACCTACGTCGAGACCCCGAACGACACGAAGCTGGGCAACGACGATACGATCCTGATCGCGCTGACCAAGCGGTGATGGGCCGCGCGCCGGACTGAACGGCCGGACCGCGCAGGTCCGCATCGGCCCTCCGGGCCGGTAGCCCCGCACGAACCTTCCTCGATGGCGTCAACCACCAGCGCGGCCTGTTGCGCGATCGTCGCGCTGCTCTTCTGGGCCGCTGTCGGCTACCCGATCGCACGCCGGCTCGCGCCCCCGTCGCTGGCGGGCGCGTTCGCGCCGCTCGCGGGATGGGCGCTGCACAGCGTCGTCGCGTTGCCGGCGTTCTTCTTCGTGCCGTTCACCCGGCTCGGCGTCGCAGCGGTCGCGGCGGCGGTCCTCGCCGCGAGCTGGGTGCTCGCGCGACGCGGAGTGCCGAGTGACAGCGACCTCGACGAACGGTCGGTGGACGGCGCAACGCTGCGCGTCTCGCGGTGGGCCTGGACCGCGGCCGCGCTGCTCGCCGCCCTGTGCGCGACCGCGATCCTGCCGAAGCACGTCGGCGACGCGGTCTTCCTCTCGGACCAGATCTTCGACCACGCGAAGGTCTCGATGGTCGACGAGATGGCGCGGCTCGGCGTGCCGCCGCGCAATCCCTTCTTCGCCGACGACGGCGGCTTGGGACGGCTGTCGTACTACTACCTGCTCCACTTCGCCGATGCCGAGCTGTCGTTGTTGCTGGGCGTCGATGGATGGGAGGCGGACATCGCGACGACCTTCTTCGCGGTGTTCACGTCGCTGTCGGTGATGATGGGTCTGGCGGTCCGCTACAGCGGCCGCACGACGGCGTCGATCTGGGTCGTCGCGCTCGCGGTCACGTCGACGTCCCGCTCCGTGTGGCTCTGGCTGGTCGGCGCTCCGGCGCTGGACTCGCTGCTGCCCGAGCCCGGGGGCCTCGGCGGGTGGTTCTTCCAGTCGTCGTGGGTGCCGCAGCACCTGATCTCGACGAACTGCGTGCTGCTGTCGATGATGGTGCTGGCGACGATGGCGAAGCGGCCCGGCCCGCTCCCGGTCGTCGTCGCGGCAAGCCTCGTGGCCGCGGCATTCGAGAGCTCGACGTGGGTGGGCGGCATCGTCTTCGCGCTGTCGAGTCTCGTCGTCGTGCCGCTCCTCGTCGTCAAGGCCGGGCGCTCGCGACGCACGGCGCTGGTGGTCGCGCTCGCGGCGATGGCGGTGCTGACGTTGCTGCTGGTCCTGCCGCTGCTGCGGGACCAGATCGCCGCTTCGGCCGGTCGCAGGAACGGCCTGCCGATCGTCTTCCATGTCTACGACACTCTGGGCGACGCCGTCCCCGCCGCCGTCCGCACCCTGCTGGACGGTCCCGCCTACTGGCTGCTGTTCCTGCCGATCCTGCTCCCGGCGACCTACGTGGCGGGGATGATCGTGATGATCGGCTCGGCCTTCGGCCGCGGGCCCGCGGCCGCCCGCACGCTCGCGGTCCGCGCGCTCGCCGTCGCGACCGCCATGGGGCTCGCGGTCTCGTGCTTCCTCGTCAGCACCTTCGCCGACAACAACGACCTCGGCTGGCGCGCCGCGCTGCTGGCGGCGGGAGGACTGATCGTCTTGGCGGCGATCGGTCTCTCGACCTGGGTCGCCGAACGGCGATGGGTCGCGGTCGGGCCGGCGATCTTCGCGCTCGCGATCGGCTTGCCCGAGAGCTGGCTGCAAGCGGGGCGCAACCTCGACGGGCATCCGCGGCCCGAAGGCCGCGTCTTCGCCCGCGCTCCGGAGCTCTGGTCCCATGTACGGGCCTATTCGGCGCCCGACGAGCGCATCGCGAGCAATCCGCTGGGCCTCGAGAAGATGACGCCCTGGCCGGTCAACATCGGCTGGAGCCTGCTCGCCGATCGTCGCTCGTGCTATGCGGGATGGGAGCTCACGCAGGTCTTCACCGCGGTCCCCCACGATGAGCTCCGCAAGATCGACGCGCAGTTCGTGCGGGTCTTCCGCGGCGAGGCTTCACCGGCCGAAGTCGAGGAACTCGCGACGGTCTATCGCTGCAGGGTCGCCGTGATCACGGTAGACGACGGCGCATGGAGCAACGATCCGTTCCGCGACAGTCCGTTCTATCGGCTGGTCGACGAGACCGACGCCTTCCGCATCTATCGCGCCGGTCCCTGAGGCGGCCCTCCGAATGAAAAGGGCCTGCACGCGCGTGCCGTGCGGGCGCGGCTCGCCGACGGCGGACTGTTCTGCCGGTGGCTGCCGCTCCATCAGCTCGATCTCTCGACGATGCGCAGCATCGTGCGATCGTTCGTCGCTGTGTATCCGCGGGCACGTGCTCTGCTGGCGAGCAACAGCCTGGGCACGCCGCTGGTCGGTCTCGTCGCGCTCGCCGGCGCGCCGGAGTCGGCGGACTTCGGCGTCGACGACGAGTTCGCGCTGGTCGGCGGCTTCGTCGCGGGACCCGATGCGCTCGCGCGCTTCGCGGGCGACGCCCCGCTCAACACCGACGATCGGCC
>CALMOR010000176.1:0-2847 GCA_937872165.1 uncultured Burkholderiales bacterium
GCCGGAGTCGGAGGCACGGCGGCGGACGCGGCGACCGCAGGCGGCTCGCGCCACTTGCGGATGCCCTTCAGCTTGTTCATCAGCGCCGGCAACGGCGCCCCGAGCGCATAGGCGCGCCGCGCGGCTTCCATCGACTTGTCGTACGCGCCGACGTCGAAGTACAGCAGCCCGAGGTTGTAGTCGAAGTCGAAGTTGACCGGATCGCCGCGGAGCTTCTCGGCCTCGTCGAGCTGGGCCTTCATCTCGCCGGTACGCCTTCGCTCCTTCAGGTACACCGCGTACAGCAGACGCGGCATCGGATCGTCCGGCACGAAGCGGATGGCCCGCTCGAAGTAACACTCCGCCGGAAAGCGCGCGCCCGACGGACGTTCGCTCTTCATCTTGGTCGCGTACCGCGACATCGCGAGCAACGCGCGCGGATTGTTCGGGAAAGCGCGCAGCGTGTAGTCGAGGTCGCCGCCGGGCAGCGTGCCCGTGGCCCCGCGTCTCAGGGTCTCGACGTCGGACGTGAAGTGATAGTCCTCGACACGATGACGGATCTCGGCCGAAAGGTTGCGATAGTCGAAGGGCCCGTATTGACCCGGCGGTCTGAGGTCTCCGCACGAGAAGACGTTGACGCCGCCCTGTTGTGCATGGGCCTGACCCGATGCGAGGCCGGACAGGACGACGGCGCATGCGAAGCCGACACGGAAAGGATTGCCGCCGAAGAGGGAGACGAGCTTCATGATGGCCTGCCGGTTCTGGAGGGGGATGCGGATGCGTGCACAGGCGCGACGGTTCGATCGAGCAGCCCGGCGAAGCTGCGGGTGCGGCCTTCGCGCGAACTCGCCGCGATCGCCTCGGACGTCGCGACGGCCTCGCGACCTTCGCGGACGCGCGCGATGAAGGCCGGCAACGCCGCGGCGATCGACGCGACGTCGTCGAGCCGGGCGATCGACGTCAGGCCCGCACCGCGCAGGGTACTCGCGGTGTCGCCGACCGGATCGGTGAGCGCGAGGACCGGTCGTCCGGCACGGACGTACTCGTACAGCTTCGCGGGGATCTGCTGGTTGCAGTTGCTGGCCTGGAGGATCAGCAACGCATCGACTTCGAGCATCTCCTTCAGCGCCGCGTGATAGGGGATCGCCGGTTCGAGCGAGACCAGATCCGCGACGCCGTGCGTCGCCGCGAGTTCGACGAGGAGCGAGTCGTAATCGCTCGCACGAAGGCGCAGGCGGAAGCGCTCCGCCGTCAGCGTGCCGTCGCGCTTGAGCAGGCCGAGCGCGGCGAACAGCGCCTTCGGGTCGCGCTCGTCCGGATAGACCACGCCGCTGTGCAGGAGCACGAAGGGCCCGCCCGCGGCGGCCGCCGGCGACGCGGCGCGACCGGCGGCGGCCCGCGCGAAGGTCTCCTCGTCGTAGCCGTTCTCGATCACGACGCTCTTGTCCGCGGAGATGTGGGGGTAGCGGTCGCGATAGAGCTGCGCGCATCCGGGCGTGGTGAAGACGCTCGCGGCGGCCTCGCGCAACGTGCGCTCCTCGATGTCGCGATAGGCCTGCCATGCCCGTCGATCGGACGGGTAGCCGTCCTGCGCCATCGGGTCGCGGAAGTCGGCGATCCACGGCAGCCCGCTCTTCTCGGCCAGCTTCGCGCCGATGACGTGCGCGGTCGCGATCGGATAGGTCGACCAGATCGCATCGGGCTCGTAGCGGCGGATCATCCGCATTCCGGTCGGTACCGCGTCGAGGCGCCAGGTGGCCCAGCGATCGGGCAGCGCGAGAGCCCCCGGATAACGACCGAAGAACGACAGGTGCCGGGCCGTGTTGAGGGCGAACGCGCGACGCACCACGGTGCCCGCCGGCACCTCGGCCATCTGGTCGTCGCTGGTGTCCTCGTAGGCGTGCGGGCTGGCGGTCAGCACGAGCGCTTCCCAGCCGAACTTCGGCAGGTGCTGCACGAAGCGCAACGTGCGCTGGATGCCGCTGCTGCCGCGCAACGGCGGGAAGTGGTAGGCCACCATCAGCAGTCGTCGCGGCCGGCCGGCGGCGGCCCCGCCCGGGTTCATGCCTCGACCCGCGGGTTCCGCGTCGACGTGTCCTTCGGTTGACGGCGCCGTTCGACGCGCGACTTCGCGACGCGCTCGTCGAGCCAGTCCGCGGTGCGACGTGCGACCTCGTCGCGCCACTCGCCGCGCGAGAACGTATGGTCGGCCTGCGGCAGATGGCAGCGCGACACGCGGGCCTGCTCGAGCAGGCCCGACCACTGCGCATCGCTCTTCGCATGATCGAGGAATTCACGCGCCGTCAGGTCGTCGCCCGAACAGATCAGCAGGATGTTTCCCGTGAAGCGCTTCCAGCCGCGCGCCATGCGCGCCTGGAAGCCCATGGTTTCGCTTTCCCGGCCGTCGCGGCCGTCGCGGCGGCGAGCCGCGAGCGCGGTCGACAGCAGGCCCTTCAACGCCCGGCCGACACCGACCCGCCCGGTGAACAGCGAGCGCCAGAAGCCGGCGTCGAAGAAGCGACTCACGTAGTAGTGCTTCAGGTGCGTCCGCGCGAGGCCGGCCTCGCTGCGCACCCAGGGATTGAGGAGCACGAGATGCTTGACGCGGGCATCTGCGTGCGCGTACAGCAAGGCCGCCGAGGCCGCGTCGCACAGCCCCCAGATCACGACCTCGGTCACCGTCGGCACGCGCTCGACGAAGGCGTCGATGGCGGAGCGGACGTCCGTGTCCCTTTCGGTGAAGGCGTGCTCGCGACCGCTGCTGTCGCCCATGCCGATGCAGTCGAAGCGCATCGCGATGTAGCCGCGCGCGGCCAGCGCCCGCGCCAGCAGGACGAACTGTCGATGGCTGCCGACGCGGTACTGCGG
>CALMOR010000176.1:2857-6679 GCA_937872165.1 uncultured Burkholderiales bacterium
CGTTCATGGGCACAGCGCCTCGACGGTGGCGTCGACGAGCGCCGGGCAACGCTCGATCTCGAGCGTCTGCCAGAAGGCGCTGCCCGCGACATGCACGACCGCGACATCGCTGCCGGCGGCCTTCCAGCGCTCGACCACCTTGGCAGCGACCGGGGTGATGGCGGGCGCCGCCTGCGACGAGACCTCGAACCAGCGCACGCGCGGGGCCGGACGCGCGTCGGCGGGCTCGCGCGCGCCCAGGCGCGCGGCCTCGATCGCATCGGCGAGGACCGGCGTCAACCGATAGCCCGCGACCTCGATCGATCGTCCGGCGGCGAGGTCCGCGCGCGGCGACGGTTGCGCGACACGCGCCACCGGCGTCGACGCCGCGGTCGGTGCAGCCGTGCCGCCCACGTCGCGCAGCAGACCGTTGACGGTCTTCAGGCGGAGGAACTGGCCGAGGTGCTGAGCACCGTTGACGACCGGTTGCCACAGCAACAGGCCGTCGGCGGGCGGCACGCATGCGATGGCGAACTGATCCGCGAGCAGCGCGCCGAGGCGCAGGCCCCACAGCCAGCGCGGACCCGGGCAGTGCAGCTGGAGCCAGCTCCACGCGTCCGCGAGATCCTCGAGCCAGCCGCTCCAGGTCGCGTCCTCGAACGCGCCGGCGCTGTCGCCGCATCCACCGAGATCGATCTGCAGCACGGCGAAGCCCGCCGCCGCGAGAGCCCGGGCTCCCTCCGCGGCGGCGGCCCGCGTCTTGTTCATCTCCTCGGCGAAGGCGTGGACCGCGAGCACGCAGCCTCGAGGGGGGAGCGGCGCGCCGTCCTTCGCGCCGTCCCTCGCGCCGTCCCTCGCGCCGTCCCTCGTCGTCGCGGCGGCGTGGAAGAAGCAGAAGCGCTGGTCGCCATGACCCGCCTCGCCGGTGCGGTGGAAGAAGGGTCCGCTGGCCGGGACGGCGTTCATGCCCGTGGGTGCGCCGCGTTCACTCGGCGATCTTCGCTTCGACGAAGCCGCGCAGCGAGCCGAAGGTCGCGAACGTCTCGGCACTGATCTCGTCGTCCCCGACGGCGATCCCGAAGCGCTCCTCGAGCGTCGTGATCACCGACACGACCGCCATCGAGTCGAGCTCGGGCAGGCTGCCGAGAAGCTGGGTCCGGTCCGTGAAGCGCTCGGCGCGGTCGCCGAGGCTGAGGATCTCGCCGAGGATGTTCTTCAGTTCCGCTTCGACGTTCAATGGGGTTCCGTCAGATAGATGGGCCGAGGGCGACGCCTTCCTTCTTCGGCACGCGCCGGGGCGACTGTAGCGTCGTCGGCGGCGGCCTCGCCGCGGGTCGTCGCCGGGATCCGTTCAGGTTTCGAGCCGCGGGCCGATAGTATAATTTGCCGCCGCGCCCCACCCCTCGACGCTTCGTCGACGAACGCCGCCGGCGACCGCAACAAGACCCGCCGCCGCGGTCCTCGACGACCGACGGCACGCTCGCCCCCACTCACGCTGGACCAAGACGCGGCATGGCACCGGAACCCCAGTCGTCGCCCCAGTTTCCCGATCCACACGTCCCCAAGAATCCCGTGCTGGGCTGGTCCTCGTTCTCGCGTGCGCCGGTGTCCGATCGCGACTCCACGATATCGTTGCCGAGCGTGCTGTCGCTGCCTCACAAGCGCTACGTCACGAGTGCGCGCGTGGCGATCGCGTTGGCCTTGCAGCGGCTCGGCGTAGGCCCGGGCGATCGCGTGCTGGTGCCGGCCTACCACTGCCTGTCGATGGTCGAGCCGATCGTGTTCTGTGGCGCCGAGCCCTGCTTCTTCGCGCTGACGCCGGCACTCGGAGTGCCGCTCGACGCGCTCGCGGCCCGGGACCTGTCGGGCGTGCGTGCCCTCCTCGTCACCCACTACTTCGGCTTCCCGCAGGCGATGGAGGCGATCTGCGCGTTCGCGCGCTCGCGCGGCATCGCCGTCGTCGAGGACTGCGCCCACGCCGTCTTTGGCCACGCGGACGGCCGGCCGATCGGCTCGTGGGGCGACTACGCGGCCGTCAGCCTGATGAAGTTCTTCCCGGTCTACGACGGAGGTTGCCTCGCATCGGCCGTCCATCCCCTCGACGACCTCGACCTGCAATCGCCGTCGGGTCGCTTCGAGGCGAAGGCGCTGCTCAACTCGATCGAACGCGGTCTGCGCTATCGGCGTTTTCCGGGGATGCAGGCCGCGGCGCAGACGACGCTGATGGTCAAGGACGCGATGTGGCGCGGCTTCAAGCGTCTGCGCGCCGGTCGCGACTCGGTGCCGTTCGCGTATCACGACCCCGCGGCCTCCGAAGGAGTGAACGGTCTCGACCCGGCGTGGCTCGACCGTCGCATGTCGTTCGCGTCGCAACAACTCGTCGAGCATCTGCCGGTGGCCCGCATCGTCGCGCTGCGCCGAAGGAACTACCTGAGGCTGGACGCCGCGTTGCGCGACTTGCCCGACGCGCATCCGCTCTTCGACCGTCTTCCGGACGGCGTCGTGCCGTACGTATTCCCGCTGTGGGTCGGTCGCCCCGACCGGGTGTTCGTGCGGCTGAAGACCGACGGCGTCCCGCTGTTCCGCTGGGAGCGACTGTGGAACGAGGACGCGATCCGCGTCGATCCGCTGTCCGCCCGTCGCGCCACCGAGATCTTCCAGCTGCCCTGCCATCAGGAACTCACCGACGACGACCTCACGTGGATCATCGAGCGGATCCATGCCGCGTTCGCGGCCGCGGTCCTGAAGGAGGCCGCGTGAGCGACGTGACCGACGTGCCGAGAGCGACGACGAGAGCGACGAAGTGGCAGGTGGTCTCCGGCTCCGCGTTCGCGAGCCTCGCGGCGCGCTGGGACGCGCTCAACGAGCGCGGCTTCCGCTCCCCGGTGCTCCACTCGGACTTCGTCGCGCCGTTGCTCGCGCATTTCGGCGACGGCTCGGAGCGCATCGCTTTCGTCGAGGATGGCGACGGCTCGATGCGGCTGGCCGCGATCGTGGTCCGCGGCAATGCCTTCGTGCACGACAGCTTCCAGCCGTCGCAGGCGCCGATCGGGCTCTGGCTGCAGGACGACGGAGCGCGCGGCCTTCCCGACGCGAGGACGATCGCGGGCCTCGCCGCCGCGCTCGGTCCCACGGTCGCGATGATCGGCCTCAGCCAGCTCGACCCGGAGCACGTCGCGCGCGCCGAGGGTCCGGACCGCATGACGCTCGACTACATCGACACCGCGCGGGTCACGATCGAAGGCACCTTCGACGACTACTGGGCCGCGCGCGGCAAGAACCTGCGCGCGAACATGAAGAAGCAGCGGAACAAGCTCGACGCCGAAGGCGTGGCTCTGCGCTTCGACTGCCTCGTCGAGCGCGCGCGGGTGGCCGCCGCGATCGCCGACTACGGGCGTCTCGAGAGCGCGGGCTGGAAGGCGTCGGGCGGTACCGCGGTGGCCGCCGACAACGATCAGGGTCGCTTCTACCGCGACGTCTTCGAACGCTTCGCCGCCCGCGGCATGGCCCGCATCCATCGCTGCTTCTACGGCGAGCGGCTCGCCGCGATGGACCTGTGCCTCGAACACGACGGCGTGATGGTCATCCTCAAGACCGCGTTCGACGAGACCATCCGCGGCACGTCGCCGGCCTTCCTGATGCGTCACGACTACTTCCCCGCCGTCTTCGAGACCGGGCGGCTGCGCCGCATCGAGTTCTACGGCCGCGTGATGGAGTGGCACACGAAGTGGAGCGACGAGAGACGGACGCTGTATCACGCGACCGCGTATCGCTGGCCCGTCGTCGCGCCGGACGCCCCGCAGCGCCGGGAGCGCGCCGCCCGGCCGGGGGCCGGCGCGGGCG
>CALMOR010000176.1:6689-12675 GCA_937872165.1 uncultured Burkholderiales bacterium
CGCAGGGCACGACGCTCGACTACGCGGACCTGGCGGCGCGCGTCGAGGCTTTCGCCGGCTCGGTCGTCTCCGCGGGCCTCGCTCGCTCGGAGCGGGTCGCGGTCTATCTCGACAAGCGCATCGAGTTCGTCGTCTCGGTGTTCGGCACCGCTGCGGCGGGCGGCGTGTTCGTGCCGGTCAACCCGCTCCTCAAGAGCGAACAGGTCGCGTACATCCTCGCCGACTGCGACGTCCGCGTGCTGGTGACGTCGCGCGATCGTCACCACGGACTGCGCGATGCGCTGGCCTCGTGCCCCGACCTGACGACGGTGGTGCTGATCGACGGACCCGGCGACGAAGCCGAGGCGGTCCCGACCCGGTACCGGGTCATCGGCTGGGACGCGTTGCTCGATGCCCGCGCCGCGACCCATCGCGTCGTCGACACCGACATGACGTCGATCCTCTACACGTCGGGCAGCACCGGCAAGCCGAAGGGCGTGGTGCTGTCCCATCGCAACATGGTGGCCGGCGCGAAGAGCGTCGCGAGCTATCTCGAGAACCGGCCCGGCGATCGCCTGCTCGCGGTGCTGCCGCTGTCGTTCGACGCGGGCTTCAGCCAGCTGACCACCGCCTTCGCCAGCGGCGCGGTCGCGGTGCTGATGAACTACCTGTTGCCGCGCGACGTGCTGAACGCGCTGTCGAGCGAGCGCATCACCGGCCTGACCGCGGTGCCGCCGCTCTACATCCAGCTCGCGGCGCTCGACTGGCCCGACGGCATCACGACCCATCTGCGCTACTTCGCGAACACCGGCGGCCGCATGCCCCGCGCGACGCTCGACGCGTTGCGCGCCCGCCTGCCGCGCACGAAGCCCTTCCTGATGTACGGCCTGACCGAGGCCTTCCGCTCGACCTACCTGCCGCCCGGCGAAGTCGATCGCCGACCCGACTCGATCGGCAAGGCCATCCCCAACGCGGAGATCCTCGTGCTGCGCGACGACGGCAGCGAGTGCGCGGCAGACGAGCCGGGCGAGCTGGTCCATCGCGGCGCGCTGGTCGGCATGGGTTACTGGAACGATTCCGCGAAGACGGCCGAGCGCTACCGGCCGCTGCCGCGTGCGGCCGACGGCGCGACCGGCGGACTGGTGCTGCCCGAGATCGCGGTCTTCTCGGGCGACACGGTGCGACGCGACGCGGACGGCTACCTCTACTTCATCGGGCGCCGCGACGAGATGATCAAGACCTCGGGCTATCGCGTGAGCCCGACCGAGATCGAGGAGGCCATCCATGCGACCGGCCTCGTCTCGGAGATCGCGGCCTTCGGGGTCGAGCACCCGATGCTCGGCCAGGCGATCGTCGTGATCGCGATGGGCGAGACCGACGCCGCGGCCGTCAAGCGTGCCTGCCAGCGCGCGTTGCCGGCATGGATGCAGCCGGCCGTCATCGAGTTGCGCGACAGCGCGCTGCCGCGCAACCCCAACGGCAAGATCGACCGCAAGAAGCTGTCGACCGAGTTCGTCAATCCGTTCACCGCGCCGATGGCGGCGGCCGCGCGATGAACGATCGACCGAAGCTGTCGCACGCGTCGACCGACGGCTTCCCGATGCAGGGCGACCGGCTCACGGTCGGCGGCATCCCGCTCGACCGACTCGCGGCACGGGTGGGGCAGACGCCCTTCTATGCGTACGACCGCGCGCTGCTGTCGCAGCGCGTGACCGAGCTGCGGACCCACCTGCCGCCGTCGATCAGCCTGCACTACGCGATGAAGGCCAACCCGATGCCGGCCGTCGTCGATCACATGGCCCGCATCGTCGACGGCATCGACGTCGCATCGGGCCGCGAACTGCGGGTCGCGCTCGACGCCGGCATGGACCCCGACGAGATCAGCTTCGCCGGACCCGGCAAGCAGGCCGGCGAGCTGTCGCAGGCGATCGCGGCCGGCGTGTTGATCAACGTCGAGTCGCCGACCGAGCTCGCCACCATCGCCCGCCTCGCGCACGAGTCGGGACGCACGGCCCGCATCGCGATCCGCGTCAACCCCGACTTCGAGCTCAAGTCGTCCGGCATGAGGATGGGCGGCGGCCCGAAGCAGTTCGGCATCGACGCCGAGTCGCTCGCCGAGCTGTTGCCGACGATCGTGCATCCGCTCGTCTTCGAAGGCTTCCACATCTTCAGCGGCTCGCAGAACCTCAAGGCCGAGTCGATCATCGACGCGCAGACCAAGGCGCTCGATCTCGCCGCGACGCTCGCGACGCACGCGCCGGGTCCGGTCCGGATGCTCAACATCGGAGGCGGCTTCGGCATCCCGTACTTTCCCGGCGAGGGGCGCTTCGATCTCGCGGCCGTCGGCGCGCATCTGCACGCGCTGGTCGAACGCGCGCGAACGCTGCTGCCCGAGGCCGAGCTGGTCGTCGAGCTCGGCCGCTACCTGGTCGGCGAGGCCGGCGTCTACGTGTCGCGGGTCGTCGATCGCAAGGTCTCGCGCGGCCAGGTGTTCCTCGTCACCGATGGCGGCCTGCATCATCACCTGTCGGCCTCGGGCAACTTCGGTCAGGTGATCCGCAAGAACTATCCCGTCGCGATCGGAACACGCGGGGAACACGGCGAACGCGAGATCGCCTCGGTGGTCGGGCCGCTCTGCACCCCGCTCGACCTGCTCGCCGATCGCATGGAGCTCGCGCGCGCCGACATCGGCGACCTCGTCGTCGTCTTCCAGTCGGGCGCCTACGGGCTGACGGCCAGTCCCGGCCACTTCCTCAGCCATCCGCCGGCGGTCGAGGTCCTCGTCTGAGAGTCCGCTCATGTCCCTGAAGGCGATCGTGTTCGACGCGTACGGCACGATCTTCGACGTGCTGTCGATCGCCACGCTCGGCGACCGCCTCTTCCCGGGCAAGGGCGTCGAGTTGTCGGCGCTGTGGCGCGTGAAGCAGGTCGACTACGCGCGCATCCGCACGCTGTCCGATCGTTACGAGTCGTTCTCGAAGGTCACGCGCGATGCGCTCACCTACACGCTGCATGCGATGGACCTCGCGCCGGACGAGGCGACCGTCGAGGCCTTGATGGCCGAGTACGATCGGCTCGCGGTGTTCGAGGACTCGGCCGACGCGTTGCTCGCACTGAAGGCGTCGGGCCTGCCGCTCGCGATCCTGTCCAACGGCGACCCGCCGATGCTGGAAGCCGTCGTGTCGAACAACCGCCTCGGCGGCGTGTTCGACCATCTGCTGTCGGTCGAGTCGGTGGGGCGCTTCAAGACCGCGCCGGAAGCCTACGAGCTCGGACCGAAGGCCTTCGGCTGCGCGGTCGACGAGATCCTCTTCGTGTCGAGCAACGGCTGGGACGCGTGCGGTGCGGCCTGGTACGGCTATTGCAGCTTCTGGGTGAACCGGGCCGGAATGCCGCTCGAGCAGCTCGGCGTCTCGCCGGCGGCCACGGGACGGGACATGCACGACGTGGTCGGCTACGTGCGCGCGCGCATCGCTTCCCGATAACGCTTAGAGTGCTGCCCCGCGCACGCTCCGTGCGCCCTCTTCCTTTCGAAAATACTACGGAGTGTTCATGAACAAGCTGCCTCAGGGCGTGACGATCACGGCAGAGATCACGCCCGAGTTCGCGGAGATCCTCACCTTCGAAGCGCTCGCGCTCGTCGTGAAGCTGTCTCGCGCCTTCGAGCCGCGCCGCCAGGAACTGCTGGCCGCACGCGTCGCGCTCGCGAAGAAGCTGGACGCCGGCGCCAAGCTCGACTTCCTTCCGGGGACCAAGAGCATCCGCGACGGCGACTGGAAAGTCGCGCCGGTGCCCGAGGCCTTGCACTGCCGTCGCGTCGAGATCACCGGACCGGTCGACGCGAAGATGGTCATCAACGCGTTCAACTCGGGGGCGGACAGCTACATGACCGACTTCGAGGACAGCAACTCGCCGAGCTGGACCAACCAGATCCAGGGACAGATCAACCTCAAGGCCGCGATCCGCCGGACGCTGACCTTCACGCAGGACTCCCCGGCCGGCGGCAAGAGCTACCGGCTCAACGAACGGATCGCGACGCTGCAGGTCAGGCCGCGCGGCTGGCACCTCGACGAGAAGCACGTCCTCGTCGACGGCAAGCGCGTGTCGGGCGGAATCTTCGATTTCGCGCTGTTCCTCTTCCACAACGCGAAGGAGCAAATCGCGCGCGGTGCGGGTCCGTATTTCTATCTGCCGAAGCTCGAGTCGCATCTCGAGGCACGCCTCTGGAACGACGTCTTCGTGATGGCGCAGGACGAGGTCGGGATCCCGCAGGGCACGATCAAGGCGACGGTGCTGGTCGAGACCATCAACGCGGCCTTCGAGATGGAGGAGATGCTCTACGAGCTGCGCGACCATTCGGCCGGACTGAACGCGGGTCGCTGGGACTACATCTTCTCGTGCATCAAGAAGTTCAAGCTCGACGAGCAGTTCTGCCTCGCCGATCGCGCCAAGGTCACGATGACCGCGCCGTTCATGCGCGCCTACGCGCTGCTGCTGCTGAAGACCTGCCACAAGCGCGGCGCACCGGCCATCGGCGGCATGAGCGCGCTGATCCCGATCAAGAACGATCCGCAGCGCAACGCCACCGCGATGGCCGGCATCATCGCCGACAAGAAGCGCGACGCGACCGACGGCTACGACGGCGGCTGGGTCGCCCACCCGGGCCTCGTCGAGGCGTCGATGAAGGAGTTCGTCGACGTGCTCGGCGATCGCCCGAACCAGTTCGAAAAGCAGCGCATGGACGTCGAGGTCACGGCCGAGCAGCTGCTCGACTTCCGTCCCGAGGCGCCGATCACGGAGGCCGGCTTGCGCATGAACATCGGCGTCGGCATCCACTATCTCGGAGCCTGGCTCGCGGGCAACGGCTGCGTGCCGATCCACAACCTGATGGAGGACGCGGCCACGGCCGAGATCAGCCGCAGTCAGGTCTGGCAATGGATCCGTTCGCCGAAGGGCGTCCTCGACGACGGACGCAAGATCACCGCCGAGATGGTCAGGTCGCTCGTGCCCGAGGAGCTCGCCAAGATCGAGGCCGACGGCTTCGTCGGCAAGTTCGACCGCGCGGCAGAGATCTTCACGACGATGAGCACGCAGGACGCGTTCGAGGAGTTCCTGACGTTGCCGCTGTACGAGGAGATCTGAGGCGGTCGCGGACCACGCGTTCGAATCGGCCCCGCGACGCGCGGGAATCGGCGACTCTCCGAGTGCGGCCGACGACGGGTCGACGATGATCCGTCGTTCGCCATGCAGCCTCACAGGAGAGTCCCGATGAATACGATCCCGCGTTCCCTGGCCGTCGCGGTCCTGCCGCTGGCCCTGGCCGCCTGCGGTACGCCCGGCCCCACCGCTTCCGGCAGTCCGCCGACGAACGCCCTGGGCGTTCCCGCGGCCATCGCCGTCCCTTCCGGCAACCGGCTCGCGATGACGCTGAAGGGCTCCGGCATCCAGAACTACGAGTGCCGTACCAAGTCCGATACGCCGGGCGGATACGACTGGGTGCTGGTCGCGCCGGAGGCGGCGCTGAAGGACCGCAACGACGCGCTGGTCGGCCGTCACTACGGCGGACCGACCTGGGAATACGGCGACGGCAGCAAGGTCACCGGCAGGATCCTGTCGACGACGCCGTCTCCGGTCGCGGGCAACCTGCCGTGGGTCCTGCTGCAGGGTATGGCCGATGCGAAGCCGGGCGAGTTCGCGGGAGTCACCTACATCCAGCGCACCAATACCAGCGGCGGCACGGCGCCTTCGGACTCGTGCGTCGCGTCCGCCATCGGCACTCGCAAGGCCGTGCGCTACACGGCGGACTATTCGTTCTTCAAGGGCTGAGTCTCGACGAGCGCGGCCCGCGACACGGGCCGGGCCGCGAGCGGCCGGCGTCGCTCGGCCCTCGCGGAAGTCGTGATCGGCCGAAGACCGGACCTGCTTTTTCGAGGCCACCGCGGCGGCCGTGCGAGGATCCGACGGCACGACGCCCGCGTTCGTGCCGACGCGCTGCACGCAGCTCACG
>CALMOR010000176.1:12685-14733 GCA_937872165.1 uncultured Burkholderiales bacterium
TCGTAGTCGAGCGGGCCCGAGCCCTTCAATCTGAACGACCCTGTTGCCGGCCGGGCCGCGATGGCCGTCGGCACGTCGGGTGCGGCGACCGGCAGGGTGCTGCAGGCCGCGAACAACGCGGTGGCGACGGGGGGAACGGTCAGCACGACGTGCGAGCGCGAGGTCATGGGGAACGAGAGAGGACGTCGGCGGAGGCCCCTCCCCCACGGCGACCCGGCGCCCTCGACGGATTCACCGACGCGCTCAGACGCCGACGAAATCGCGCTTGCCGATCGCGACGCCGTTGTGGCGGAGGATGTCGTACGTCGTCGTCACGTGGAAGTAGAAGTTCGGCATCGCGAGGTCGTTGAGGTAGTCGATGCCTTTCAGCTCGACGCTGCGATCGCGCAGCTTGATCGTGACGTCGCGATCGAAACCCGCGTCGACGTCGGCGGCCGGCAGTCCTTCGATGAACGTCAGCACCTTGGCGATGCGGGCCTTGAGCTCGTCGATCGTCGCCTCGTCGTCGGGGAAGGCGGGGACGGCGACACCGGCGAGCCGTGCCGAAGCGCCCTTCGCGAAGTCGCACGCGAGCTGCACCTGGCGCAGCAGCGGGAACATGTCCGGATAGAGGCGCGATGCCAGCAGCACCGACGGCTCGAACTTTCGAGCCTCGGCGTCGGCGGCCGCCTTGTCGAGCAGCGCCGAGACGTTGCGCAGCATGCGTGCGAAGACGGGAATGGAAACCGCGTGGAGACCGCAGGGCATCGGAAGCTCCTCTCGCTTTGGGGACGCGGACTCTAGCAGAGCGGCAGCGCGGTGGCTCGTGATCCCGTCGAAGCGCACCGACGCGTCGCCCGTGGTCGCACCGCCATGCGAACGAAGCGCACCGTCGGCGAGCGGCTGGCGGCCGCGACGGGGGCGACCTTGTCGGTGGTGGCGGGAGGGCGAGCCCGTTCTCCATGGGAGGACCGTCGGCTCCCGGACGATGTGTCACAGCCTTCGCGAGCGTGGCACAAGTCCTGCTAACACTGTCGCGCCGACCGCTCGTATACCGACTGGTGTTCCGCCGCATGGTCCTGCCCGCAGACCACCCGATCCCCTCCCTCGCCGACGCCACGGCCGGATCGATCTGGATCTCGTACGACGAACGGCGCCAGCCTGCCGTGGGCGACGGGACCCTCGTCGGCAAGCGCCTCGCGGTCAAGGACAACATCGACGTGGCGGGCTTCCCGACCACCGCGGCCTGCCCGGCATTCCGCTACGACCCGGAGCGGTCGGCGACCGTCGTCGAGCGCCTCGAAGCCGTCGGCATGATCGTCGCGGGCAAGACCAACCTCGATCAGTTCGCCTGCGGACTCGTCGGGACCCGGTCGCCGTACGGCGCCGTTCCCAACAGCTTCGACGCGCGCTACGTGAGCGGCGGATCGAGCTCGGGCTCCGCGGTCGCCGTCGCGCGCGGCCTCGTCGACGCGGCTCTCGGGACCGATACCGCGGGATCGGGCCGCATCCCGGCCGGCTTCAACAACGTCGTCGGCGTGAAGCCGACACGAGGACTGCTCAGTACGCGCGGCGTGGTGCCGGCGTGCCGCCACCTCGACTGCGTGTCGGTCTTCGCGACCACGGTGGCCGACGCGATCGACGTGCTCGTCGCCGCCGCCGGCCTCGACCCCGACGACCCGCACTCGCGCGCGATCGTGCTCGACCCGCGTCCGATGCCGTCGTCGTTCCGCTTCGGCATACCGGACCCGGCGCACCTCGCCTTCTTCGGCGACGGCCTCTACGCCGCCGGCTTCGACGATGCGCTCGAGCGGCTCGCGGCCATCGGCGGCGCGCGGGACGTCTTCGACTTCGCGCCGATGGCCGAGGTCGCGCGGACGCTCTACGAAGGCGCGTGGGTCGCCGAGCGCTATGCGGCGATCCGCTCGTTCTTCGACTCGCATGCCGACGCGATGGACCCGACGGTGCGGGCGATCGTCGGCAGCGGCCGAAGCTATGGCGCGGCCGACCTCTTCGACGCGATCGACGCGGTCGCGCTCGCGAAAAAAAAGGCCGGGTCGCTGTGGGAG
>CALMOR010000177.1:0-1470 GCA_937872165.1 uncultured Burkholderiales bacterium
CGGTCCACGAGGCGTTGAAGATCTTGTGGCGACAGTGTTCGCTGTTGGCCTGCGCGAACATCATCAGCTCGACGTCGGTCGGGTCGCGTCCGATCGTCGTGAACGCAGCGAGGAGGTAGTCGATCTCGTCGTCGGACAGCGCGAGACCCCATGCCGCGTTCGCGTCGACCAGCGCGCCGCGTCCCCGCGAACCGAGGTCGACGACCTGCAGCGCGTCGCCGGTGGAGGGATCGAAGACGCGGGCGGTGTCGAAGTCCGCCCCGACGACGACCTCGGTCATGCGATCGTGCAGCATCGCGGCGACGCGCTCGCGGCCCGCGGCGTCCAGCTTCGCGCGGCCGAGCAGGCCGGCCTTCATCGCGACGTCGTAGATCACGCCGCGTTCGATGCGGTCGATCGCGTCGAGGCCGCAGCGATGCGCGATGTCGGTGGCCTTGCTGGCCCACGGCGACAGCGTGCCGAGCCGCGGCAGCACGACGAAGGTCTCCGCCTTCGAGGGAACCGCGGCGGCGTGCTCGCCATAGTCGAGCAGCGCGTCGAGCCGGGCGCGCTCGGCGTCGTCGAGCGGCCGCTGCGTCGCCACCAGGTGGACGAAGCGCGCCGTCAGCGCCTCGACCGCGATGTCGGCGGCGCGAAGCCGCTCGACGAGACGCTCGATGCGGAACGCGGAGAGGGCGCACCCTCCGTCGATCGCGAGGACGTGCGGGCTCTGGCGGTACGGGCGACTCATGGAGGGGGACGGGCCGATGGACGACGAGGGCATCGAGCCCGAAGCGTCGGTCCGATGCGAAGCCCACGATTATAAGGGGCGGCCCGGAGGCGCCGACCTCACATCTCGATGCGCGTCCCGAGTTCGACGACCTGCCCGGGCGGGATCAGGTAGTAGTCGGGGGCCCGCACCGCGTTGTGCGCGAGGAAGGCGTAGATGCGCTCCTGCCAGCGCGGCAGTTCGGGATGCAGCGACGGCACCGGCGTCTCGCGACCGAGGAAGAACGAGGCCGCCTCGCATTCGAAGTCGAGAGCGGCGCGATGGAGCGCGAGCGCGTTCGGGACGTTGGGTTTCTCCGCGAAGCCGAACTTCAGGTCGACGCGGGCGAAGCCGGCGGACAGTGCGGTGGTCTTCAGCCGCTTCTCGTCGACCACCCGCGGCGACCGTTCGGTCGAGACGGTGAGCAGCACGACGTGTTCGTGGACGATGCCGTTGTGCTTCAGGTTGAGCGCGAGCGCCTCGGGGATGAACTCGATCGACTGCGTCAGATAGACCGCGGTACCGGGCGTGCGCAACGGCGCGTCGGCTCTCTTCAGTCGCTCGAGGAAGGCGTCGACCTCGATCGCGCGCTCGTAGCGCTTCGAGAACGCGACGTCGCGTCCCTTGCGCCAGCACAGCATCATCGTCAGCAGCGTCGCCGCCACGACGAGCGGGAACCATCCGCCGTCGGGAATCTTGTGGACGTTCGCCGACAGGAAGGC
>CALMOR010000177.1:1480-14156 GCA_937872165.1 uncultured Burkholderiales bacterium
GCGATGTCGAGCGTCAGGAAGAGCGCGAGCGCGGGCAGGAGCGCGAGCCAGGTCCAGTGCCACACGCCACGGGCCACGGTCGCGACCAGCAGCGTCGTGACGAGCATGTCGCCGGCGACCGCGATGCCGTACGCGTTGGCGAGCGCCTTCGAACTGCCGAAGCCGAACACGAGTGCGAGCACGACCACCGCCAGGAGCCAGTTGACCTGCGACACGTAGACCTGCCCGGCCGACTCGTCGGAGGTCTGATGCACGTGCAGGCGCGGCAGCACGTTGAGCTGGATGGCCTGCTGCACGAGCGCGAACGCGCCCGAGATCACCGCCTGGCTCGCGATCACCGTCGCCGCGGTGCTGAGCACCACGACCGGCGCGATGAAGCGCTTGTCGAACAGCAGAAAGAAGGGATCGGACGCGCGCGCGGGATCGCTCAGCACCATCGCGCCCTGGCCGAGATAGTTCAGCACCAGCGCCGGCATCACGACGAGGAACCAGTCGATGCGGATCGCGCGGCGCCCGAAGTGGCCCATGTCCGCGTAGAGCGCTTCGCCCCCGGTCAGCGCGAGGAAGACCGAACCGAGCACGGTGAACGCGATCCAGCCGTCGGCGTGCGTCATGTAGGCGAGCGCGTGACGCGGATCGAGCGCGCCGAGCACCGACGGCCGCGCGGCGATGTGCACGACGCCCGCGACCGCGAGCATCGCGAACCAGGCGAGCATCACCGGACCGAACAACTCGCCGACCTTGCCGCTGCCGTGACGCTGGATCGCGAAGAGACCGACGAGCACCGTCGCCGCGATCGGGACGACGTAGGTCGCGGTCGACGGCGCGACGAGGGCCATTCCCTAGACCGCGCTCAGCACGGCGCTTGCCGGCGTGATCCTCGCGTCGCCGCAGAAGCGCGCCGCGCCGGTCAATCCCACCACCAGCAGCACCGGCTTCAGCCGGCCGGCCACCGGCAACGCCAGCGACAGCAACGCCATCGTGCCGCCCTCGCCCTGGTTGTCGGCGCGCATCACGACGACCACGTACTTCAACGCGACGACCAGGACCACGGCCCAGAAGACGAGCGACAGCACGCCGAGCACCGTCGCTTCCGACATCGCCGGTCCCGCCGCCCGCAGCGACTCGCGGAACGCGTAGATCGGGCTCGTGCCGATGTCGCCGAAGACAACCCCCAGCGCGCCGAGCGCCATCGCCGCGCGCGCGGGGTGCGCGGCCGCCGCGTGAGTGGAGACCATCGCGGTGGAGCGGGGTTCGGGAGAGGCGGCGGTGCTCATCGGAAGGCGATGGTAGCCGCTAACCCCTCGCGTCCGGTCGATTCGTCGTCCGCTTGGTCGTCCGCTTGGTCGTCCGCCTCGTCGTCAGGATCGCGGCAAGCGCCTACTCGACGGGGTCCGGAGCGCTCCGTGCGCCGTCCAGCCCGACGACGACTGCCGATGAGCCTGCTGCCCGGGGTACGACCATGGCAACTGGACTTCAGGCGCAAGCTCGAGCGGAAGGCGCCGGCGCACGCCGCCGCCCGCAAGGTCCGCACCCGGCGCTGACGGCCGGGCTGGCGGCCTTCAATGGGTGTGGACCATCACCTCCATCGGCGTGTCCTCGCGCAGCAGCCCGCCTCCCGCGACCCACGCCTTCGTGCTCGTGACCGCGCGCTCGATCAGCATCGCCGACGCCGAGTAGTCGTACGGCGAGACGTCGAGCGGACAGAGGCCGGGCACCACGTGCAGCTCGACCGAAGGACGGAAGCGCTCGATGTCGTTCAGCAGCTGTCGCACGACCAAGAGGCTCAACGCGTGCATCGCGCGGGCCACCGCGTTCGACGGGACCTTCCGCGACGCGCACGCGAAGCCGGTCGGCAGCACCAGGATGCGGGTCGCTCCGAGGCGCACGGCCGACGAGATCGGCGTGTTGTTGGCGACACCGCCGTCGACCAGCAGGCGACCGCCGACGTCGACCGGCGGGAAGACGCCGGGGATCGCCGCGCTCGCCAGCACCGCGTCCACCGCGGGACCGGACGACAGCAGCACCTCGTCGCCGGTCGCGAGGTCCGACGCGACGACGTGCAACGGCAGCACCGCCTCCTCGATGGCGCGGTCGCCGAGCTGCGCGTGGAGCAACCTGCGAAGGCCGTCGTGTCCGCACAGATGATCGCGGCCGGTCAGCACGCCGAGCAGCGTGGACAGGCTGAACGGGAACACGTCGCGTCGCCTGAGCCCGCACCAGATTGCGCCGAGGCGGTCGATGCCGGCGAGCGTCGGGTCGTACGCGAAGAACGCGCCGTTGATCGCGCCCGCCGAAGCGCCGACGATCAGGTCGGGTCGCTCGCCCGCCTCGAGCAGCGCCCGCAGCATGCCGACCTCGACGGCGCCGAGGCTGCCGCCGCCCGCCATCACGAAGGCGGTCTTGCCTGCGCCGCGGCCAGCCGAGCTTCCGTCCAAGGGTCTTCTCCACGCCGGCCTACGCGCTCGCGCGATGCGAGTCCGTCCCGGTCTCGGTGGTTTGGTCGCGTCGCGGGAAGGTCGCTTACAGACGCGTCGCCATGCGCCGGGTCAGCGAGGTCGATGCAGCCGGAACAGTTGCCCCGGCCCGATCTCGAAGTAGTCGGCCGCTCCGCCGCCGCGCAGCACGTGGCCCGCGGCGGCGGTGTCGTAGACGCCTTCGTTCAACGATGTCTTGGCGATGTGGACGGCGACGACCTCGCCGAGCGTGAGCCAGCTGTCGACCGGCTCGCCGGCGGCCGTCCGCAACTGCCGTACCTCGATCGCGCGGCACTCGAAGGACACCGGGCTCTCCGCGACGCGCGGCACGTCGACGAGCGTCGACGGCAGCGGCGTCAGACCCGCGAGTTCGAACTCGTCGACCTCGGGCGGCACGCTCGCGCAACTCGCGTTCATCCGCTCGGCCAGCGCGCGCGTCGTGAGGTTCCACACGAACTCGCGCGTCGCGTCGATGTTCCGCACCGTGTCCTTGTAGCCGATGCTCGAGAAGCCGACGATCGGCGGCGTGTAGTTGAACGCGTTGAAGAAACTGTACGGCGCGAGATTGAGCGTGCCGTCTTCCGCGCGCGACGAGATCCAGCCGATCGGCCGAGGGCCGACGATCGCGTTGAACGGATCGTGCGGAAGGCCGTGGCCGTCGCACGGCCGATAGCTGTGGAAGTCGTGGGCCACGCCGGTCCGATCAGCGCACCGACGATGGATCGAAGTTCGGGTTCTCGACGAAGCCGAGGCGGTTGCCGAACGGGTCGAGCACCGCGCCGACCTTGATGCCGTCGCCGACGTCGATCACGCCGTCGAGCGCCGACGCGCCCAGCGCGACCAGCCGGTCGAATGCGGCCTGCGCATCGGTCACGCCCCACAAGGCCTGCGGCCCCGCGCTCGCGGGCGTCCCGTCGGGGATCAGGCCGAGCTCGAAGCCGCCGACCGAGAAGCCGACGTAGAACGGCTGGTCGAAGTAGGGGTCGACGTCGAGGACCCGTGCGTACCACTGCTTCGCCTTCGCCAGGTCGGGCGCGGGATAGATGGCGGTGCGAAGGCCGAGCAGCATGATCGACTCCGGTTCGTGGACGGGCAGGGACTATAGCCGGGCGATCGCGTCATGCTCCTGACGCCGCGTCGCGAGCGGCGATCACGCGGCGCAGTTCGCGATGCACGCACAACGCGGCGTAGGCGTCGTTGGCCGCGTACAGCAGCTGCTTCTCGTCGAGCCGCGGCAAGGCCCAGTTCGAGGTCGTCTGCCGCTTCGACTTGAGGAAGCGCCGGCCGAACAGGATCGCGACCGCGGCGCGCACGCCGGTCGACGCGCGGAAGCCCTCGTCGCGGAACGCGTCGTTGAGATCGAGCACCGCACGGAGTTCGACGCCGAACTTCGCGCGGATGTGCTGGAGGTCGGAGCGCAGCCCGAAGCCGACCTTCAGCACGTCGGGCGACTGCAGCAGCCCGATCAGGAACGGCAGTCCCTCGTCGCGATGGACCTGGAAGACGAACGCCTCGTCGATCGTCGCGAACTGCGCGATGTGCGGACCGTCGCTGACCGCACCGACGTCGAAGAGCGGCTTCGACTCGGTGTCGAAGCCGACCACGCCGGCCGCCTCGATCGCCGACGTCGCGGCCGCGAACTCGCCGCGCGTCGCCGGCACCCGGACGCGGTCGAGCGGCAGTCCCTCGAACACCGGCAGCCGCGCGATCTCGTCCTTCGACGGAGCGGGCCTGCGCGGCGGAACGCCCGTCATCCCGGCCGTCCGGACCTGCGTGATTCGATCGCTTCGATCTCGTCCATGATCCGGTCCATCCGCGCGGCGATCGACCGATACGGCGCCGGGCTCGCGAGGTCGACACCCGCCTTCCTCACGAGCTCGTACGGGTAGTCGGAGCCGCCGGCCTTCAGGAGGTCGAGATAGCGTTCCTCCGCTCCGGGCTCGTTCGCGAGCACGCTGTCGGCGAAGAGCGAGCTCGCCGCGATCGACGTCGCGTACTGGTACACGTAGAACGCGTCGTAGAAGTGCGGGATGTAGGCCCACTCGATCGCGTCGACGTCGTCGATCTTCACGATGCCCTGCGCGTCGCCGTGATAACGCCTGAGGATGTCGCCGTAGATCTGCGTCATCGCGGCGCCGCTGAGCGCGTCGCCGCGGTCGACCTTCGCATGCACGACGCGCTCGAACTCGGCGAACATGGCCTGGCGGAAGAACGTGCCGCGCAGCGTCTCCAGCGCCGAGCCGAGGTACAGCAGCCGTTCGTCGTCGGTCTTCGCGACCTCGAGCACGTGCTTCAGCAGCAGCGCCTCGTCGAAGGTCGATGCGATCTCCGCGATGAAGATCGGATAGTCCGCGCTCGCGAACGGCTGAGCCCGGTTGGCGAGGACCGAGTGCAACGCGTGGCCCCACTCGTGCGCGACCGTCGTCACGCTCTCGTAGTCGTCGTTGAAGTTGACCAGCACGTACGGATGCACGTCGTAGGCGGAGCCCGCCATGTGCGCACCGGGCAGCTTGTGCGGCCGCGGATAGGCGTCCATCCAGCGCTCGTCGAAACCCCGCTTCATCGCGGCCACGTAGTCGGGTCCGAGCGGCGCGACCGCTTCGAGCGTGAGTCGCTTCGCGTCGTCGAGGCCGTACTTCGCGTCCGACTCGACGAGCGGCGGATAGAGGTCGTAGTAGTGCAGGTCCGTCACGCCGAGCAGCTTCGCGCGGAGGCGGAAGTAGCGATGGAGCGTGTCGAGGTGCGCGTCGGCCTGCTCGATCAGCGTGTCGTAGACCGCGACGGGGACCGCCTCGCGGTCCAGCGCACGCGTCACGACGTCGGGATACCGATGGACCTTCGCATCCACCGAGTCGGTGCGCAGCTGCCCGTACAGCGTCGCGCCGAAGCTGCGTTCGAACTGCTTGAACTGGCCGAAGAACGCGTCCATCACGAGCTTGCGGTCGTCGCGATTCCGTACCGCGCGGTACTTGGTGTACGCGGACTGGTCGAGCGTGATCGTGGTGCCGTCCGACAGCGTGACCTTCGGCCACGGCATGTCGGCGGCCGACAGGATCGTGTAGCTCGACGACGGCACGTCGGCGGTGGCGCCGAACGCGGCGACCAGCGCCTCGCCCTTCGCGTCGAGCGTGTGCGCGCCGCCGCGAAGGACGTCGTCGAGCTCGTGGCGATGGACGGCGAGGGTCCGGTCGCGCGCGAGATACGCGTCGATCCTCTTCGCGCCGAGCGCGATCAGCTCGGGACGCACGAAGGACCTCGCCTCGTCGTACTGCGTGCGCAGCACGGTGGCGCGCTGGTCGAGGTCGATGCCGCTGTCGACCGTGGTGTCCTGGTTGTGCGACTCGGACGCGTAGACCTGCAGGCGCTCGAGGCGCTTCCGCGCATCGTCGAAGATCAGCAGGCACGCCTTGAAGCGCACGACCGACGAAGCGAGCCGGCCCCTGCACGCCGCGATCTCGCCGAACTGGCCCTGCAGCCGCGCCGCGTCGGCGTCCCATGCGGACGGGGTGGCATAGAGATCGGCGAGGTTCCAGCGGTCGTGCACGGACTCGGCATGGACGACGAACGACGACAACGCGGACACGAGGCCGATGGCCAGACGACGATGCACGGACGAGGCTCCTTCGAAAAAGAAGCCGGCATCCTATCCGACCGGACCGTAGCCTCCGCCGCCGGGCGTCTCGATGACGAATACGTCGCCGGGGCGCATCTCGGCGCTGCCGACGTGCGGCACCACTTCCTCGCTGCCGTCGGCGCGCCGCACGAGGTTGCGTCCCAACGCGCCCGGCTCGCCGCCGGCCATCCCGAAGGGCGCGACCACGCGGTTGTTCGACAGCATCGCGGCCGTCATCGCCTCGAGGAAGCGGACCTTGCGGACGCCGCCGTCGCCGCCGTGCCAGCGGCCGCGGCCGCCCGAGCCCTGGCGGATCTCGTAGCTGTCGAGACGGACCGGGAAGCGGAACTCGAGGACCTCGGGATCGGTGAGGCGCGAATTGGTCATGTGGGTCTGGACGACGTCGACGCCGTCGAAGCCGCCGCCGTCGTCGTCGACGCCGGCGCCCGAGCCGCCGGAGATCGTCTCGTAGTACTGGTGGCGCGCGTTGCCGAACGTGAAGTTGTTCATCGTGCCCTGCGCGGAAGCCATCCGCCCGAGCGCGCCGTAGAGCGCGTTGGTGATGCAGCTCGACGTCTCCACGTTGCCCGACACGACCGAGGCCGGGAAGCGCGGGTTCAGCATCGAGCCTTCGGGGATGATCACGTGGAGCGGCTTCAGGCAGCCCGCGTTGAGCGGGATGTCGTCGTCGACCAGCGTGCGGAACACGTACAGCACCGCGGCCATGCAGATCGCAGACGGCGCGTTGAAGTTGTTGGTCTGCTGCGGCGACGTGCCGGTGAAGTCGATGGTGGCCTCGCGCGGTTCGCGGTCGACCGTGATCGCGACGCGGATCACCGCGCCGTTGTCGAGCGGCAGCTCGAAGCGGCCGTCGGCGAGGGCCGTGACGACGCGTCGCACCGACTCCTCCGCGTTGTCCTGCACGTGGCCCATGTAGGCCGTGACGACGTCGACGCCGAAGTGCGCGACCATCGCGCCGAGTTCCTCGACGCCCTTCTGGTTGGCCGCGATCTGCGCGCGCAGGTCGGCGATGTTCTGGTCCGGGTTGCGCGCCGGATAGCGGGCCGACGCGAGGCGCGCGCGGAGATCGTCTTCCCTGAAGAGGCCGCTGCCCATCGTGCCGTCGCCGTCGACCAGCCGGACGTTGTCGAGCAGCACGCCCTCCTCCTCGACATGGGTCGAGCCGGGCGGCATCGAGCCCGGCGTGATGCCGCCGACGTCGGCGTGGTGGCCGCGCGAGCCGACATAGAAGAGCGGCCGTTCGCGGGGCGCGCCGTCGACGTAGACCGGCGTGATGACGGTGATGTCCGGCAGGTGGGTGCCGCCGTGGTAAGGGTCGTTGAGCACGAAGACGTCGCCGGGCTTCATGCGCCCCGCGTTGTCGCGGATCACGGTCTTGATGCTCTCGCCCATCGAGCCGAGATGGACCGGCATGTGCGGCGCGTTGGCGATCAGGTTGCCGTCGGCGTCGAACAGCGCGCACGAGAAGTCCAGGCGCTCCTTGATGTTGACCGAGTACGCGGTGTTCTGCAGCGCGACGCCCATCTGCTCGGCGATCGCCATGAAGAGGTTGTTGAAGACCTCGAGCATCACCGGGTCGACCTCGGTGCCGATCGCGCGGCGCGTCGTGCGCGGCGCGACGCGCGTCATCACGATGTGGTCGAGCGGCGTGACGTCCGCGCGCCAGCCGGCCTCGACGACGGTGGTGGCGTTGGCCTCGGCGATGATCGCGGGCCCGTCGACGGAGTCGCCCGGACGGAGCGTGTCGCGCACGTGCAGCGCCGCGTCGTGCCAGGCACCCGCGCCGTACATGCGCACGCGCCGCGATGCGGTCGGCCCGCCGTCGCGGGGACGATGCACGATGGCCGCGTCGTCGGCCGCGTCGTCGGCCGCGTCGTCGGCCGCGTCGTCGGCCGCGTCGTCGTTCCCATCGGCGCGGCCGATCGCTTCGACCGACAGTGCCTCGACGATCAGCTCGCGGTTCGGCATCAGGAACGAATAGCGCCTGCGGTACTGCGCCTCGAAGGCCGCGCGCATCGACGGCAGGTCGCCGTGCGCGACCGAGAGCGCCGAGTCGGTGCCCTCGTAGCGCAGGTGCACGCGGCGCAGCGTCGCGATGAGCGGACCGTCGACGCCCTGCGCCAGCAGTTCGTCGACGGCCCCGGTCTCGAGCCTCGACAGCTCGATGTCGAGCGACGGCAGCCGGTCCTCCGCGAGCGTCTCCTCGATCGCCTTCTCCTTCAGCACGGTCTGGTCGGCGAGTCCCATGCCGTAGGCCGACAGGACGCCGGCGAGCGGATGCACGAACACGCGCGTCATGCCGAGCGCGTCGGCGACGAGGCAGGCATGCTGGCCGCCGGCGCCGCCGAAGGTGCAGAGCGCGTACCCGGTGACGTCGTGGCCGCGCTGCACCGAGATCTTCTTGATCGCGTTGGCCATGTTGCCGACCGCGATGTCGACGAAGCCTTCGGCGATCGCCTCGGGCGTCATGCGGATCCCGCCGTCGGCCGCGATCGCGTCGGCCATCGCGGCGAAACGCTCGGCGACGACGCCGGCATCGAGAGGCTGGTCCGCGTCGCGGCCGAAGACGTGCGGGAAATATGCGGGCTGCACCTTGCCGAGCAGCACGTTGCAGTCGGTGATGGCGAGCGGGCCGCCGCGTCGATAGCTCGCGGGGCCGGGGTCGGCGCCGGCCGAGTCGGGCCCGACGCGCAGCCGCGCGCCGTCGAAGTGGAGGATCGAGCCACCGCCCGCGGCCACCGTGTGGATGCTCATCATCGGCGCGCGCATCCGGACGCCGGCGACCTGGGTCTCGAAGGTGCGTTCGAACTCGCCCGCGTAGTGCGACACGTCGGTCGAGGTGCCGCCCATGTCGAAGCCGATGACGCGGTCGAAGCCGGCACGCTCGCAGGTGCGCGCCATGCCGACGATGCCGCCGGCCGGACCCGACAGGATCGAATCCTTGCCGTGGAAGCGGCGGGCATCGGTGAGTCCGCCGTTGGACTGCATGAACTGCAGCGACACGTCGGGCAGGTCCGCGGCGACGCGATCGACGTAGCGCGCGAGGATCGGCGAGAGGTAGGCGTCGACGACCGTCGTGTCGCCGCGCGGCACGAATTTCATCAGCGGGCTGACGCGGTGCGAGACCGAGACCTGCGGATACCCGACCGCCTCGGCCATCGACGCGAGTCGCTCCTCGTGATCGTGGAAGCGGTAGCCGTGCATCAGCACGATGGCGATCGCACGGAAGCCTTCGTCGTAGGCGGCTCGCAGCGCCGCTCGCGCCGCGGCGTCGTCGAGCGGCCTCACGATCGCGCCGTCGGCGCCGACCCGCTCGTCGACCTCGACCACCTTCGCGTACAGCAGCTCGGGCAGCACGATGCGGCGGTCGAAGAGGCGCGGCCGGTTCTGGTACGCGATGCGCAGCGCGTCGCGGAAACCCTTCGTGACGAAGAGCACGGTGCGCTCGCCCTTCCGTTCGAGGAGCGCGTTGGTCGCGACGGTGGTGCCCATCTTGACCGCCTCGATCCGCTCGACCGGCAGCGGAGCGTCCTTCGCGACGCCGAGCAGGTGGCGGATGCCGGCGACGGCGGCATCGCGGTACTGGGCGGCGTTCTCCGACAGCAGCTTGTGCGTGACGAGCGTGCCGTCGGGCCTCCGGCCGACGACGTCGGTGAAGGTGCCGCCCCGGTCGATCCAGAACTGCCAGCGCCCGGACGTGTCCGGCGCTTCGGAAGTCGCGTTCATCGCTGCGTACCCGTCACAGGGAAGTGACCGCGCGCGCGGCCTGGTCGTAGAGGCCCGACAGCCAGCGCAGCACGCGCGCGGTCTCGGCCACCGTGTCGCCGTCGCCGTGCCGGCTCGACAGCGTGGCCACCAGATGCTGCTCGCGCAGCTCACGATAGCGATCGATGAAGACGCGCCCCTGTTCGCTGGTGCGGTAGTGGACTTCCTTGCCCGCCCGGGTCGTCTCGACGACCTCGGCCGCGAGCAGCTTCTTGAGCGAATAGTTGATGACGTGGAGGTCCTCCACGTTGAGCGTGAACGCGATGTCGGCGAGGCGCTTGTCGCGGCCGCGGTGATGGACGTGGTGGAGCACGAGCACGTCCATCGGCGCGAGGCCGGGCAGGCCCGCGGCGGCCATGCAGCGCGCGATCCAGCGATTGAATGCGTTGCCGGCGACGATCAGGCCGAACTCGAATTCGGACAGCTCCGGCATCGGCGACACCGCGAGGTGCGACGACGAGACGATGCCGGCGCCGCGCGGCTCGCGGCGCCGCCGGCCTGCCAGATCCACGTGACGATGATGACGCCCTTGTCGGCCAGCAGGTCCGTCAGCTGCTTGCCGACCTCGGCCTTCTTCCACGCGTAGCCCTGCTCGTACGACGTGACGAGTCCGGGCATCAACGCGATGTTGAGCTCCGGGACCTCGCCGCCCGCGTACGGCAGCGGCAGCAGCGTCATGTCGAGCGCGCCCTTGCGGACCGCGCCGAACTGCGAATTGACCTTCATCAGCGACGAGCCGGGATAGACGTTGACCTTCACCGCTCCGTTGCTGCGCTTGTCGAGCTCCTGCGCGAAGCGGCGCGACAGCTTGTCGCGGAAGTCGCCGTCGGTGTCCGAGCCACCCGGGAACTGGTGCGAGATCTTGAGCGGCTCGGCGGCCAGCGCGGAGCGGCCGAACAGCGACAGCGACGGGGCGGCGATCAGCGCGGCGGCACGGCCCGCGTTGGTGACGAGGAAATTGCGGCGATTGGTCATGGCGAGGTCTCCGGTCGACGCGACGCGCTTCGACGCGTCCGTCCTTCTTGAATACATCGGCGGGAATTATGCATACATCGTTGCGAGCCGTCAGTGGGAGTTACCCGAAGCGGCCTTGTGCCGCGCCGTGCGCTTGGCCACCGGCGGCGGCTTGACGACGTCGACGTCGCGGTCCGCCGCGCGGGTGACGCTGGCGACGAGATCGGCGAAGCGCTCGCCCTGCACCAGAACGTGCTCGCGGATGCTGCGGATCGCGGCGTCGGCATCGCCCTTGCGCAACGCGTCGAGGATGGCCTGGTGCTCGTGGAACGACCGCGCGACGCGATGGCGCACCCGCAGCTGCAGGCGTCGATACGAACGGAGCTTGCGCTGCAGCTGCATCGACTGCTCGATCAGGAAACGATTGTTCGACGCCGCGTAGATCGCGTAGTGGAACTGCTCGTTGGCATAGAAGTACGCGTCGCTGTCCTCCGCGCGCGTGGCCGCGCGACAGGCTTCGTGCGCGGCTTCGAGGGTCGCCTGCTGGTCGGGCGTGATGCGCCGGACCGCGAGACGCACGCACATCGCCTCGAGTTCGGCCATCACCTCGAACATCTCGCACAGCCGGTCCGGCCCGATGTGCGCCACGACCGAGCCGCGCCCCGGCTGCGGGCGCGGCTCGGCGAGACCTTCGCCGAGCAGCAGGCTGAGCGCCTCGCGGATCGGCGTGCGCGAGACCCCGAAGCGCGTCGCCAGCTCGACCTCGTCGAGCCGCGTCCCCGGCAGCAGCTGTCCCGTCGCGATCTCTTCCTCGATCGCTTCGCGCAGTCGTTCGGACAGACGGTTCATGGGCAGGGTCGGGTTGCGAAGACGCCGTCGCGACGCGGGTTCGATCACGGCTCGCGGAGGCGGGTCGCCCGCCCGCCGGCTCGTGCGTCGTCATCGCGAGGTGCGGGCCGTGCAGTGTAGAGACCACCGGCCCGGCGCGCGTCGGTAGTTCCCCGGGTCCGCTTCACCGGTCCGGCGCCAGCCGGGTCGCGAGATCGACGAAGTCGGTCGCGACGACGTCGAACTCGCCGTCGGTGACCGCGTACGGGGGCCGGCCCGGGCCGAACTCGAGCGGCCGGACGACGTAGCCGGTCGCGAGGCCGCACGAGCGTGCGGCCCGCAGGTCGTCGGGATGCGCGGCCACCAGCATCAGTTCGTCGGGCGCGATGCCGAGCAGGTCCGCCGTGCCCAGATAGGTCTCGCGGTCGGGCTTGTAGTGGCGAAAGAGCTCGGCCGAAACGATGCAGTCCCACGGCAACCCGGCCCGCTTGGCCATCGCGATCAGCAACGAGAAGTTGCCGTTCGACAGCGGGGTGACGACGAAGCGGCGCTTCAGCATCGAGAGTCCCTCGACGCTGTCGGCCCACGGATCGAGTCGATGCCAGACCCGGTTGACGTGGTCGAGGTCCGCTTCGTCGAGCGACCGCAGCCCGAAGCGATCGACGAGGCCGTCGAGGATCAGCCGGTGCAGCGCGTCGATCTTCATCCACGGCAGGTCGCCGCTGCGCACCCGCTGCATGGCCGGCTGGTAGCCGGCCCGCCATGCGTCGGCGAAAGCGGCGCCATCGAGCGCGACGCCCCTGGCTTGCGCGAAGGCTTCGATGTCGCGGGCGATGCTGCCGCGCCAGTCCACCACGGTTCCGAAGACATCGAAGGCGAGCGCCTTCACCGACGGCGACGAGGACATGCGGGCTCCGGTTCCGATGACGAGATGCGCATCATGCCCGTCCGCATCGGCGCACCCGCGGTAGCATGGCTCTCCCCGGTACCGCAGCATCGCTCGTAGCGACCCCCATGC
>CALMOR010000178.1:0-1506 GCA_937872165.1 uncultured Burkholderiales bacterium
CCCCAGTAGTACGTGCCGACGTCGGCGGGGAACGGGGCCTCGCCGGCCGACGTGCGCACCGCGAAGCCGAGACCGAAGCCGTAGCCCGGGCCCGGCAGGTAGAGCGGCGTGCGGATCACGGCCGGGCTCAGGTGGTCGCTCGTCATGAAGGCCACCGTCTTCGGGCCGAGGTAGCGCTTGCCGTCGAGCGTGCCGCCGTCGAGCATCATCTGCGCGGTACAGCGACTGGCCCGATACCACTTCGATGACGCGCCCGAGGATGTCGGTCGAATGGCTGTACTCCCACGCGGCTCCGGGCTGCCAGGCGAGCGGCAGCTTCGCGACCTTCTCGGCAAAGGCCGCGTTGTCGACGTCCTCGGCCAGCAACGCGGCATCGTCGTATGCCTTCTTGACGAGCGAGTCGCCGAAGAAGCCGTAGCTGAGACCCGACGTATGACGCAGCAGGTCCTGCACGGTGATCTTCCGCCGCGCCGCCACGAGCTCGAGCGTGGGCGGGCCGCCGCTGGGATCGGGCCTCTCGACGCCGACCTTGACGTCGTCGAACGACGGGATGTACTTGCCGACGGGGTCGTCGAGCTTGAGTCGTCCCTCCTCGACCAGCATCATCGCGGCCACCGACGTGATCGGCTTGCTCATCGAATAGATGCGGAAGATGCCGTCGCGCATCATCGGCACGTCGCCCGCCGGGTCGATCTTTCCCACCGCCTCGTACTGCACGACCTTGCCGTGTCGGGCGACGAGCACGACCGCGCCGGGGATCTTCTTCGTCTCGACGTCGGCCTTCAGCGTCGCGACGATGCGGGCGAGGCGCTCGGACGACAGCCCTTCGGCTTCGCCGCTCGCCTTCGGCAGGTCGGCGGCCGGCGCCGACGAGACCAGCAACCATGCGAGCCAGGCGAGGCACGACGCGCCGACCGTCCTCTTCGATGTCACCATGGTGTCTCCTTCGATTTTCCGTGGACCGACAGGATGAAACGGAGCGCGTGCGATTGTCCATCGCCGCTCGCGAGCGGGTGGATCGAAGACCCCGATGCCGAACGAACGAAGGCGATGAGACGGTCGCTCCGCCTGGCCGGATGCTGCGCGGCGGCGCTCTTCGCGATCGTGCGACCGCTGCCGCGCTGCTCGGCCATTACGTCTCTTCGCCGGACCCCGGGGTGCCGGCGCTGTCGGCAGACGTCGGCGTGAGCGACGACGTCCGTGTCGAGGACCGGCTGTGGCGCAACGCGGCCGGCATCGAGATCTGACTTGTGACCGTCGTCGGTGGCGGACACGGGATGCCGCAGGCCGCGTGCGTCGACCTCGACTGCTGGGTCCGTCGCCGATGGCTCCGGACGGGCCGGCGTGGATCTGGAAGTTCTTCGAGCGGCAGCGCCGCTGAACGATGACCGTAGACGACATCTGCGAGACCATCGAAGCGCTCGTCGCCGCGCGAGCGGAGCACGCCACCGTCTGCCCGTCGGAAGTCGCTCGCGCGCTGGTCGGCGACGATGGACCGTGGCGACC
>CALMOR010000178.1:1516-7282 GCA_937872165.1 uncultured Burkholderiales bacterium
GCGGTGCGGCAAGCCGCGAGCGTCCTCGTGCGACGGGGACGACTGTCGGTCACCCGTCGCGGACAGGAGGTCGACGCGCTCGCGGCAGGCGGGCCCATCCGCCTCGGCCGGCCCCGTTCCTGATGCGGCCGACGGAGCGTCAGTACCGCCTCAGGAACACGACATCCCAGACCCCGTGTCCCAACCGCTTCCCGCGGGTCTCGAACTTCGTCACCGGCCGGGCGACGAGCGGATTCGTCGGCGTCGCGTAGCCGTCGTCCGCATTGCGCAGCGACGCGTCGCGGCCGAGCACCTCGAGCATCTGCATCGCGTAGTCCTCCCAGTCGGTCGCGCAATGCAGGAAGCCCCCGGGAGCGAGGCGCGCCGCCAGCGTCGACACGAAGCCGGGCTGGATCAACCGACGCTTGTTGTGGCGGGCCTTGTGCCACGGATCGGGGAACCAGACGTGGATGCCGGCCAGCGAGGCGGGCGCGACCATCCGCTCGACGACCTCGACCGCGTCGTGCTCGACGATGCGCAGGTTCGTGAGCCCTTCGTCGCCGATCGTCTTCAGCAGCGCCCCGACGCCCGGCGCATGGACCTCGACGCCGATGAAGTCCACGTCGCGCCGGCCCGCGGCGACGACGGCGGTCGCGGCACCCATGCCGAAGCCGATCTCGAGCACCACCGGTGCCGTCCGACCGAAGAGCTCGGGATACGACAGCACGCAGTCGCCGAACGGCAGCACGAAGCGGGGACCGAGTTCGTCGCGAGCTCTCTGTTGCGCCGGCGACATCCGGCCGGCACGGGTGACGAAGCTGCGGACGCGGCGCCGGTGGAGCGCCGCGCCCGTGGTCCCGACATCGGCGTCGGGCCCCGGCTCGCTCAAGCAGCCGACCCGATCACGCCGGTCGTCGGCGACGACGGCGAAGCCGAGTACAGCTTCTTCTGCATGCGGCCCGCGCGCCACGCCATGCGGCCCGCTTCGACGCCGCGCTTCATCGCGGCGGCCATCAGCACCGGGTCGCGGGCCGCGGCGACCGCGGTGTTCATCAGCACGCCGGCACAGCCCATCTCCATCCCGATCGCCGCGTCCGACGCGGTGCCGACGCCCGCATCGACCACGACCGGGACCGTCGCCTTCTCGACGATGAGCTGCAGGTTCCACGGGTTGAGGATGCCCATGCCCGAGCCGATCAGCGATGCGAGCGGCATCACCGCGACGCACCCGATCGTTTCGAGGATGCGGGCCTGGATCGGGTCGTCGCTGCAATAGACCATCACCTCGAAGCCTTCGGCCACCAGCGTCTCGGCGGCCTTCAGCGTCTCGGGCATGTTGGGGTACAGCGTGTGCGGGTCGCCGAGCACTTCGAGCTTGACCAGCGTGTGATCGACCTCGTCGTACGACAACAGCTCGCGCGCGAGCCGGAGCGTGCGCACCGCGTCGTCGGCCGTGTAGCAGCCGGCGGTGTTGGGCAGGATCGTGAAGCGCGACGGCGGCAGCACGTCGAGCAGGCTCGGCGCGTTCGCGTCCTGACCGATGTTGGTCCGCCGGATCGCGACGGTCACGATCTGCGAGCCGCTCGCCTCGACCGCGTCGCGCGTCTGTTCGAAGTCGCGGTACTTGCCGGTGCCGAGCAGGAGTCGCGACTCGAAGCGATGCGAGCCGACGACGAACGCATCGTCACCCGCAGCGCTGCCGGCCACCACGCCCTCCCGTTCTGCCATCTCGCGGAAGACCTCGTTGTCGTATCGCATCTCAACCTCCTCCGACCGCGACCACGATCTCGAGCCGATCCCCATCGACCAGCATCGTGCCCGCATGCTTGCTGCGCGGAACGATCGCGCCGTTCAATTCCACCGCGATGCGCTTGCCGGTCAGCCCGCGGGCCTCGACCAGCGCGGCGACCGAGTGCGGCGCCGGGACGCGCTGCGGCTCCCCGTTGACCGTGATGTCGATGGTCGCGCGGCTGCCGTCCACGATCGTCGTCTCCGGCTCAACGCAACAGGACCTGCCGGATCACGAGGCCGATCGGCGACAGCATCGGCTGGATCATCGACGACAGGAAGGCGGGCAGGCGCAGCGGCTTGAGCAGCATGCGGATCGCCTGTCCGGCCGGATAGTGATCGCGCACCTTGCGGGCGATGCGGCTCTGCATGGTCGTGAAGCCCTTGCCGTCGCGCCGCTCGTCCGGGTAGCGCGTGCGGTACGCGTACCAGAGGCCGATCTCGAAGTCGCTGTGGCGCGACTCAACCAACCGGTTCTTGAGCGAGCGCAGCACGCGCAGCCGGCTGTTCTTCTCGCGTGCGTGATAGCGGTCGAAGAACTGCAGGAAGTGCTTGTAGTGCCGGACCTCGTCGCTGCGGATGTGTTCGACGAGCCGCACCAGCACGGGCTCGTCGGCGAAGTCGCGGATGGCCTTGTAGGCGGTCGACGTGCCGGTCTCGACGACGCAGCGCGCGGCCATCTCGAGACCGCAGGTGGACTCGTAGCCTTCGGTGCCGCACAGCTTCGAGTACTCGACGAAGAAGTCGTCGTAGGCGCGCTGCCATTCGAACTCGGGCCACACGGCCTCGACATACGCGCGCAATGCGCGACCGTGCTGGACCTCCTCGGGCTCCCAGTGCTGCGACAGCCACGCGGCGATGTCCGGCTCGTCCCGGAAGAATTCGGCGAGGTTGCCCGCGTAGGTGTCCGATGCGAACTCGATGAACGAGGCCGCTCCGAGCAGGAACATCATGTCTTCGCGACCCCTGATCTTCGGCAGCTCGATGGTGTCGAAGGGAATGTCCTCGAGGCGCCACGGCAATCTGCGGGCAACGGCGGGCTGCACGGGGGCGTCGGTCCTTGCGTCTGGATTCATGGGGGCGGATGCGTTCGGCCGGCAGTACGCGGGCATGCGCGCGGGCCGCAGTCGGAGATCGATGGCCGCCATTGTGACCGATCCGGCGCGAGCCCGTTCGTACGGCGGCGTCGCGGCGATGGATGACTGCCTACGGCGTAATAAACTCGGGCCTCGATCCCAGCAGCCCGACCGTGATGACCCCAGCAGCAATCGCGAAGCCCGTATGCTCGTCCGGTGCGAACGGGTTGGTCTCCGTTCGCGTCCTGGTTCGCGTCTTCATCGGCATCGTCGTGGCGGCCGCCGTCGCGTCGACGACCGGCTGTTCGACGGCGCCAAAGAACACCGACCGCGTGGCATCCACCGCGATCGTCGACGACGGCAGCACCGTGCTCCAGCGCGTCGCCGCCGCGTCGCTGCCGTCGGTCCGGTCGAAGGCCGACGGTGCGTACGGCGACGAGACCTCGGGATTCCAGCTGATCTCCGCCGGCGAGGAAGCGTTCGCCACGCTCTACACGCTGATCACGCGTGCCGAGCGCTCGCTCGACCTGCAGTACTACATCGTGCGCGACGACCCCTACGCACGCACCTTGCTGCGCGCCGCGCGCGAGGCCGCGGGCCGCGGCGTCCGGGTCCGTCTCCTGATCGACGACTTCTACACGACCGGGCTCGACGACCGCATCGCCTGGTACGCGGCGCATCCCAACATCGAGGTCCGCGTCTTCAATCCGTTCTTCGGCGGACGACGGCTGTTCGCGACCCGGCTGCTCGCGTCGATCACCGACATCGACCGCATCAACCGGCGCATGCACAACAAGCTCTTCGTCGCCGACAACGCGTTCGCGGTCACCGGCGGACGCAACGTCGGCGCCGAGTACTACCAGCACTCCGACCGCACCAACTTCCTCGATCTCGACATGCTCGCGGCCGGTCCGATCGTGAAGGACCTCTCGGACACCTTCGATCGTTACTGGAACAGCGGCCTCGCCTATCCGATCGACGACTTCTCGAAGGCCGACGCCACGCTCGACACGGTCGACCGGCGCGCGCTGACGGACCCCGCCGACCCGGTCGTCGCCGCCACCGGCGAAGCGCGCGAACTCGGCATGCGCCTGGCGCGGAAGATCGACTCGGGACGGCTCCCGCTGGATCTGTCGCCCGCGGAACTGATCGCCGATCGCCCGTCGAAGATCCGCCGGACGCGGCCGAAACTCGGACCCGACGGCCTGATATCGGGCGAGACCATCGCGAGCGACGTGCTGTCGATCGTGAGAGGCGCCAAGAGCGACGTCGTCATCGTGTCGCCGTACTTCGTGCCCGGCGAACGAGGCACCGAGGCGCTGCGGACGCTGGTCCGTGCAGGCGTGCACGTGCGCGTGCTGACCAACTCGCTCGCCGCGACCGACGCGGCGATCGTCCACATCGGCTATTCGAGATACCGGAAGGCGCTGATCGAGGCCGGTGTCGACATCTGGGAGCTGAGGCCCGATCCCGGCGAGGACGGCGTCAAGCTGAGCGCGCTCGGCTCGTCGAAGGCGAGCCTGCATGCGAAGGCGTTGGTCGTCGATCGCGGGACGCTCTTCGTCGGCTCGTTCAACGTCGACCAGCGTTCGTCGTTCGAGAACACCGAGATGGGTCTCGAGATCGACAGCGCGGCGCTGTGCGAGCAGGTGCTCGGCGTGCTGAGCGATCGTGGGCCGCAGAGCGCCTATCGCGTGACGCTCGCCCGCGACGGCAGCCTGCAATGGACGACGACGACCGACGGCGTCGTGCAGGTGTTCCACGACGAGCCGGGCGCGAGCACCGCGCTGAAGCTGACCTTGCGTCTGCTCGCGCCGTTCGCGCCCGAACAGACGCTCTGACCGCGAGGTCGCCCGAAGCCAGGACGGCGTCGTCCCTTCGCCGACGAGGGCAACGGTCGGCGACCGACGCGCGCGCTTTCGCGATCGCGATGCAATCGACATCCGCATCGACGCCTTCTTCGATCCCGAGCCGCCTCGTCGATGCGCAGGAGACGGCGCAAGCCCACGAGGACAAGATGCCCTATCTCGACGCCGGTACCGCGCGCAACGGCAGGCCGGTACAGCTCTACTACGAAGACATCGGCACCGGAAAGCCGATCGTCCTGATCCACGGATGGCCGCTCGATCATTCGAGCTGGGCCTATCAGATCGCGGCCCTCAATCGGCAGGGATATCGCGTCGTCGCCTACGACCGCCGCGGCTTCGGCAAGTCGTCGCAACCAGCGGATGGTTACGACTACGACACCTTCGCCGACGACCTCAAGGCGGTTCTCGACGAGACCGATGTGCAGGACGCGACGCTGGTCGGCTTCTCGATGGGAGGCGGCGAAGTGGCGCGCTACATGTCGCGCCACCGCGGGTCGCGTATCGGTCGCGTCGCCTTCGTCCGCGCGGTGACGCCGTTCATGCGCGAGCGGGACGACAACCCGGACGGCGTCGATCGCTCGGTGTTCGACGAGATCGTCGAGAACCTCGAGAAGGACCGGCCCGACTTCCTGAACACGTTCGGCAAGCAGTTCTTCGGCGTCGGAATGCTGAGTCACCCGGTCAGCGAGGCGACGTTGCAGTGGAGCCTGGGCCTCGCGCTGCAGGCCTCGCACCAGGCCACGGTCGACTGCGTCCGCGCGTTCAGCGAGACCGACTTCCGCCAGGACCTGAAGGCGATCTCGGTCCCGACGCTGATCATCCACGGCGACAACGACGAAACGGTGCCGATCAAGGCGTCCGGGCAGCGGACGGCCGAAGCGCTGCCGCATGCGAACTTCCAGGTCTACGAGGGCGCGCCGCACGGCCTCTTCGTGACGGAGAAGGACCGCCTGACCGCCGATCTCGTCGCGTTCGCCGGCGGCTAGCGACGCGGCCGCGGGCGATCGTGCGGCAGCGGAAGCGGGGGGCGCCGCAGGGGGGCGGCGCGGCGCGCC
>CALMOR010000178.1:7292-13651 GCA_937872165.1 uncultured Burkholderiales bacterium
ACCTGATCGTCGGCCGCTGCGAGACCGGTAGACTCCATCCTTCGACGTGGCCGCGATCGTCCGCGGCCGTCGTCGCGGCAGGCGTAGAAGCGGGTGTAGTTCAATGGCAGAACGGCAGCTTCCCAAGCTGCATACGCGAGTTCGATTCTCGTCACCCGCTCCAGCTTCTCGTCGCACGACGGCATCGAACGAAGCCTGTCGAGCGCGAGCGGCACCGGTCGTTCTTCGAGGCGTTCGAACGGCGTCATGCTTAGTTCCGTTCGAAGACGGCCAGACGCCTTGCTCGCGCGCAAGCGAACGCCCGCACCGCGCGAACGGCCGTTGCGACCTTCAGGCGCTGTCTCGGTCTCCGGTCCCTCGAGCGGCTCGCGGTCCCAATGCATCGACGAGCGCCTTCCGACCGCTGGAGGCGAGCCACGAACGGAAGGTCCGCAGGTCGGGAACGATTCGCCGCATGCGATCGAGATCGGCCGTCCCCGTCAGTCGTCGCTGGTCGACCAACCGCGTCAGTCGCTTGCGGAACGGGCTGGCGGACAACGAGGTGTCCGCGAACCGGGCATAGGCGATCGGACGGCCTGCCGCCTTCGGAGAAGAGGTTCGAGGTCCTCCCCCGCGACCCGCTCGCTCGCGATCTCCAGGGTCCGTCCTCGTCACGCCGCACGTCGAGCATCAGCGGCAGCGCGTGACCCCCGGCCGCTTCGATCCCCGGCGACGTCGTGGATCGTCCCGCTCAACGACGGATGGGGCTCGCCGGTCTTGGCCGCGACGACACGTTCGGGCCGTGATGAAGACCGTGCGGTCCCTGAGCGAGCGTCGCTCGGTTGGGGTGTCCTGTGTCATGTCGCCTGATCGAGGTATTGCCGACGGAGCGCGAACTTCTGGATCTTTCCGGAGGCGGTCTGGGGAAAGCCCGTCACGAAACGCCAGACGCGCGGGACCTTGTACGAAGCGAGTCGCTCCCGACAGAACGTCGAGAGCGCATCGGCATCGACGTCCTGTTCCGGGCGAAGCTGCACGAACGCCGCGACGACCTCGCCCCAGTCCGGATCGGGCAGGCCGACGATCGCCGCCATCGCGACCGCGGGATGCGTGAACAGGACGTCCTCGATCTCGCGCGGATAGACGTTCTCGCCCCCACGGATGATCATGTCCTTCAGTCGACCCTGGATGCGCAGGTAACCGGACGCGTCGATCGACCCGAGGTCTCCGGTGCGAAGCCATCCGTCGCCGTCGATGGCGGCCTTCGTCGACGCTTCGTCGCGGTAATAGCCCTTCATGACGCAGACGCTTCGCGTGCAGACCTCGCCGAGCTGACCGACCGGCACGACGGTCGCGCCCTCGGGTTCGACGACCTTGATCTCGATGCCGGGCAGCGGTCGCCCGACGGTCAGCCACCATTCGGGATGGGAATCGTCGGGTGCGGTGTGCGTGATGTACGGCGAGGCTTCGGTGAGCCCGAATCCGATCGCCACCTTGACGCCGAGGTTCGTCGCGGCACGACGCACGAGTTCCGGCGGCACGGGCGCACCCCCGAGCGTGGCGAGTCGCCACGCCTCGAGGTCGCGGCGGCCGATCGACGGATGCTCGAGGATGCGGAACAGCATCGTCGGAACGCTCAGCAGGATCGTGCCGCGTTCCGCTTCGAAGAGGTCGAGCATCAGCCCGGGCTCGAACGCCGGCGGAAGAACGTGCGCCCCGCCGGTCTGCAGCGCGCCGAGGGTCACCAGTCCGCACCCGGCCGTATGGAACATGGGCATCGGATTGATCCAGACGTCGGTCTCGCGAGCGCCGATCGCCATCGCGTAGAAGCGCCCGTTGTTGGCCAGTCCGCGGTGCGTGAGCTCCGCGCCCTTCGGAAGGCCGGTGGTTCCGGACGTGTACTGGATCTGGGCGATGTCGTCGGGCAGCACCTCGGGCAGCACGTGCTGCCGTGCCTCCGAGACCATTTGCCGCCAATTCGGAAACGACAATACGACGCCGAGCTCCGGCAACTCGCCCCGGACCTGATCGACGACCGCAGACAAGTCCCGTCCGCGATACTCGGGACTCAGGATCAATCCCCTTGCGCCCGACTGGCGCAACACATGGGACAACTCCGACGCGACGCAGGCCGGATTGACCGTCACCAGCGTCACCCCCGCCAACGCGGCACCGAATTCGAGAAGGACCCATTCGGGGCAGTTCGGAGCCCAGATCGCGACCGCGTCGGCGCGGCGAAACGCCGACAGCAAGGCCCACGCCCGCTTCTCGGACTCGACGAGAAGCTCGGCGAACGTCCACCGGTCACGACGCGCCGGGTCGGCTTCTCCCGCCACGAGGGCGGTCCGATGCGGCCAGCGCTTCGCGGCATCGCGAAGCGCATCTCCGATGGAGATTTCGAGGGTGGGAGGCGTCGTCGACCCTCGAACTAGGGCTACGGCCCCGTGTGGCATGCTCGTCGCCGATTGCATGGCTGTCTACGTGCCACCTCTTGTGCTTCGATAGTCCGTAGCGTACGGTCCGAGACAGACTATGTCAACACCGGCCACCGAAGACCCGTTCGTCGACGACGACGTGCGCCTTGGCCCGACCTCGTATCTCGTGCTGGGGTTGATCGGCTGCGCGGGCCGTCGACCCCCTACGAACTGAAGCGCGCAGCCCATCACTCGATCCACTACTTCTGGCCTTTCCCGCATTCACAGCTCTACGGCGAGCCGGCGCGTCTCGCCGACGCCGGTCTGCTCGAGCAGGAACGGGAAGAAGGTGGCCGACGACGCGTGCTCTACGCACTCACCGCGGCCGGGACCAGAGCTCTCAACGAGTGCGCCAAGCGTCCGGTCGGCGAGGTCTTCGAGATGCGCGACCTGTCGGTGCTGCAGCTCTTCTTCGGCGAATTCATTTCGACCGAGGAACTGGTGGCGCTGGCGAACGGTCAGGTACGCCTCTACCGCGAGCGCTTGCTGGTCTATCAGCGCATCGAAGAGCGCAACGCCGACGAAAGCGGACTGGAACGGCGGATGGCGCACTGCACCTCGGCGTTCGCATGGCCCAGACCTGCCTCGATTTCTGGAAAGGGATCGCCGCGAACCCCCCGCCGGCCCCCGTTCGACGCGGCAAGCGGAGCAAGAGTCGGCGGTGATGCGGCCCCGCGCACGATGCGCGAGCGCGCTCGAAGCGGCTCGACCTGCGCAGGGGTAGTCGCCGCTCGCGAAGCGACGCTCCGCGGCTGACACCGCCTCGCATTCGATGAGAGACTTCGCGCGCAATCGCAAACATCGCGTCGCGACACCGAGCCCCTTTCCCGAAGAGCCGCCGTGGACCCGTTCACCTTCGCCAAGCACGCCTTCCGCAGCCTGCGATGGAAGCATGTCGAGAAGAACACGCTCGCGTTGCTGCGCGAGCACTTCGACATGGACGTGTACGACCATGGAAGAAGGCGTCGGGCGGAGAGCGCGAATCCGCTGAACGCTCACGGCCTCAAATGCTTCAGCCAGAGCGACGAGGACGGCATCACGCTCGAGATCCTGCGACGGATGGACGCGCTCGACGACGGCACCTTCGTCGAGTTCGGCGTCGGCGACGGGATGGAGAACAACACGCTGATCCTCTCTTCGCTCGGCTGGAAAGGCGTGTGGGCCGGTGGCGAGAAGCTCGCGCCGCGCATCGACGTCGAAGGTGCGAAGCGACTCGCCTATCTGAAGTCGTGGATCACGCGAGGCAACGTCGTCGACCTGCTGGAGCGAGGCCTGACGGCGATCGGCCGCGCGGCGCCGGACGTGATCTCGCTCGACCTCGACGGCAACGACCTCCATCTCGTCGACGCGCTGCTCGCGGCCGGCTTCGCGCCGAAGCTGTTCATCGTCGAGTACAACGCCAAGTTCCCGCCGCCGGTGCGATGGTCGGTCTCGTACGACGAACATCACGTGTGGAAGAGCGACGACTACTTCGGCGCGTCGCTCGCCAGCTTCGTCGAGGTGTTCGAGCGTTTCGGCTATCGCCTCGTGTGCTGCAACGCGCAGACCGGCGCGAACGCCTTCTTCGTCGACCGGCGTCACGACGCGGCCTTCGCCGACGTGCCCACCGACATCCGCTCGCTGTATCAGGGCCCGCGCTACTGGCTGTATCGGAACTACGGCCACGCGCGTTCGGTGAAGACGGTCGAGACGGTCATCAACGGCCGACCCGCAGCACGCTGAGCATCCGTCCGGCTCACACCATCCGCACGCCGATCGTGCCGAGGCCGTCGATGCCGCCCCGCATCGTCTGGCCGCGCTCGACCCTGCCCACGCCTTCCGGCGTACCGCTGTAGATCAGGTCGCCCGGCTTCAGCGTGAAATAGGTGGACAGGTTGGCGATCACCTCGGGGATCGACCAGATCAACTGCGAGACATCGCTGCGCTGCCGGTCGACACCGTCGACCTGGACCCAGATCGCCTGCGCGGCGACCGGACCGAAATCGGCCGCGGTGCGCAGCGGGCCGATCGGCGCGGACGCGTCGAAGGCCTTGCCGATCTCCCACGGGCGACCCTTGTCGCGCATCGTGAACTGGAGGTCGCGCCGCGTCATGTCGAGTCCGACGCCGTATCCGAAGACGTGCTCGTCGGCCGACGCGACCGGGATGTCCGCGCCCGCCTTGCCGATCGCGACGACGAGCTCGATCTCGTGCTGGAGGTTGGTCGTGAGACTCGGATAGCGCACGTCGACGCTACCGCCGTCGGGGACGACGACGATCGCGTCGGTCGGCTTGCAGAAGAAGAACGGCGGCTCGCGGTCCGGGTCACCGCCCATCTCGCGCGCATGCGCCGCGTAGTTGCGGCCGACGCAGTAGATGCGGCGCACCGGATAGAGGTCGGGACTGCCGACGACGGGTACGCCGACGACGGCTTCGGGTTCGAATGTGAAGGTCATGGGAAGGGGATCGGGTTCGACAGGATGGGCGGTTGCGGTCGACGGGCGAGACCGTCGTCGCCGCGCTTCGCGCGAGTCCGGCGGGCGCCTTCCAGGAGCTGCGCCCTGGGAGTCGGACGACGGGACGAGCCCCGCATGATAGATGCGGACCGCCACGCGAGCCGACGGCATCGCGTCCCGTGCAGGGGCGCACGCATTCTTAATATTCCTTCGCGGTTGCCGATAGCCAACCTACAACGAACTTCCGGTCGCTGCGCTACCGCGTCGCTGCCTGCCTCCAACGCATCATGGCGTTCCTCACTCCGACCACCAATCCCTGGGCTCTCGCTTTCGCGATCGCAGTCGGCTGCCTGACGCTGCACGTCCTGCTCGACCTGACTCGACGGGTGGCCGGCACCGAGCGCGCCATCGCGCATCTGTGGATCCCGATTGGCTACGCGGGCCTGATGACGGGCGTCTCGTGGCTCTGCGCGGTGGGGGCCTCGGGACTCGTGCTGGCGCGCGCGATGCGCCGCAAGCTCACCCGCCGCCGCCTCGCCGGCGGCGCGCTCGTCGTCGCGATCGTCCTCTGCATCATGCATCACACGGCGGTGGCCGCGATCGAACTCGCGCCGGGCATCCAGCTCGACCCGCTACTCGTCGCCGGCTCGGCCTTCGGCAGCGTCGCCATCTCGATCGCGTTGCTGATGGTCTGCGGCTGGCTGCGCGGAAGCCACGGCCCGAAGGGCTTCGCGTTCCAGTTGCTCGCGTCGTTCGGCGTCGGCACCGCGCTCGTCGCCACGTTCGTCGTCGCCCTCCAGGGCGTCCGGGTCCCCGAGGGCGCGGTCTGCTTCAGCGTCGGCGCGATCGAAGGCTCCCGACTCGAGTTCCTGACGATGATCACCGTTCCGCTGCTGCTCGCCTGCACGTTGCTGAGCTCGGCGGTCTACGGGCTCGTCGATCGTCGACGCACGCCGCTCGCCGGCTCGCTCGAAAGCGTCGCCGCCCGGCTGATGTCGGCCAACGACGAACTGCGTCAGCGCGCGATGCTCGACACGCTCACCGGACTGCCCAACCGCCTGCTGTTCGAGGACCGGCTCGCCCAGGCCCTGCTGCGCACCGACCGCGCGAAGAAGTCGGTTCGCGGACTGCGCGAGAAGCTCGCGGTGCTGTTCATCGACATCGACGGCTTCAAGCCGGTCAACGATTCGTTCGGCCATGCGGCCGGCGACGTCGTCATCCAGCAGGTCGCGATGCGCCTGCGCGAGCAGGCGCGCACCGGCGACATGGTCTCGCGCGTCGGCAGCGACCAGTTCCTGGTACTGATGGAAGGCGCGACCTCGACCAACGACTGCGTGGCGCTCGCCAACCGCATCATCGACGCCGTCAAGCTGCCGTTCCGCATCGCCGAACGGAAGATCCAGATCAGCGTGTCGATCGGCATCGTGGTGTATCCGGACCATGGCGAGCGGACCAAGCTGCTCGCGCAGGCC
>CALMOR010000178.1:13661-18232 GCA_937872165.1 uncultured Burkholderiales bacterium
GGCCGCGGCACCTACGCGCTGTTCGAGACGCACATGCATCAGGACGCCGCCGACCAGCTGGAGCTCGTCAACGATCTGCGGCAGGCGATCGAGCTCGGACAGCTCGAGCTCCACTACCAGCCGAAGATCGACGGCCGCCGCAGCCTCATCTGCGGTGTCGAGGCCCTGCTGCGCTGGCACCACCCGGCGCGCGGGTCGGTCTCTCCGGCGCTCTTCATCCCGATCGCCGAACGCTTCGGCTTCATCAACGCCGTGGGTGCCTGGGTCATTGAGGAAGCCTGCCGGCAGATGGCGCAGTGGGCCCGCGACGGCCTGCAGATGCGCGTCGCGATCAACCTCTCGGTGCATCAGCTGCGCGAGCCGGATCTCGTCTCGCGGATCGAGTCCGCGATGGAGCGCAACGGCGTCAAGTCGTCGCATCTGTTGTGCGAGATCACCGAGTCGGTCGCGATGCAGGACATCGCCGCGACCCAGCGCACGCTCGACGAACTCGGCAAGATCGGCGTCTATCTTTCGATCGACGACTTCGGGACGGGCTATTCGAGCCTCAGCTATCTGCGGCAGCTGCCCGCCCGTCAGCTCAAGATCGACCGGACCTTCATCGCGGACCTCGACAGCAGCGACGATGCGAAGGCCGTCGTCGACGGCGTCGTGCGACTGGCGCACGCGCTCGGTCTGCGCGTCGTGGCCGAAGGCGTCGAGACGTCGAGCCAGCGCGACATCCTGCTCGGCCTCGGATGCGACGAACTGCAAGGCTACTTCTTCGCGCACCCGATGTCGGCCGACAAGCTGCTCGCATGGACCCACGGCCACAAACCGAAGGGCACGCTCGACTTCGCGCAGTCGCTGATGCATCACGGCATCGCCGCCTAGCAGCGACGTTCCGGCGGGCCGCGCGAGCTGCGCCGGCCGGGAGTTCGCACAGGGCGACCGCCGCTGCGGGACGAGCCCCGTTGCTCGTCCGTAACTCAGTGCGACGACACCCAGCTCGACGTACCGGTCGGCACCGGCAGCGCGTATGCCGTGCGCAGCCGCTGCGCTTCCTGCCGCGGCGGGCGTCCGAACAGTCGCTTGAACTCGCGGTTGAACTGCGACGTGCTTTCGTAGCCGACCGACAGGCCGGCGGCCGCGGAAGTCATGTCGTGACGGACCAGCAGGATTCTCGCCTGATGGAGGCGAACCGACTTCAGGTACTGCATCGGCGAAGTTTTCGTCACGGCCTTGAAGTTCGCGTGGAACGCCGCCGTTCCCATCGCGGCCTCGTGCGCCAGAACCGCGATGTCGAGCGGTCGATCGAACGTCGCATGGATGCGACCGAGGGCTCGCGCGATCCGGCCGAAACGCCCCTGCAGCGCGAGCGCCGCCCGCATCGCGTCGCCCTGTTCCCCGACCAGCACACGGAAGTAGATCTCGCGCAGCAGCGACGGTCCGAGGATCTCCGCTTCGAGCGGATCGTCGAGTGCCCGAAGCAAGCGGAGCACGGAACCGGCCATGGCGTCGTCGAACGGCGAGGACGTCATGCCGGCGAGCCCGGCGATCGCCGTCGCATGGCGGCCCGCGAGCTGAAGCGCCACGGCGCTCGCCAGCGCCGCGTCGAGACGGACGTAGATCGCGAGGAGCGGCTTCCCATCGCTCGCATCGGTTTCCATCGTGAACGGCAGCGGGACCGAGACCGCGAGGTAGTGCTGTGCGTCGTAGACATAGACGTCGCCGCCGAGAAAGCCGCGCTTGCGTCCCTGGCAGACGAAGACGATGCCGGGTTCGTACAGCACCGGCGTGCGCATCAGCGGCCGGTTCGATCGCAGCAGTCGAACGTCCGGCAGCGGGGTCGGGTTGTAGCCCTCGAGGGGCGCGAGTCGCTTCAAGAGCGAGACGGTCGCGCGGACGACCGGCGAACGGTCGACGGACGATCGATTCATAGGATTGGGCAATGGTGTCGCAGCAATCGGTCTTCACGAAGGCCAGAGGGTGCACCGATCATTCGCGCCTTCGAAAGTCATCACGCGGAGATCATGCAATGCCTTCCAAGCGCTTCTTCATCACCGGCGTCAGCAGCGGATTCGGACATGCGATCGCCATCGCGGCGATCGCCGCAGGTCATCGCGTCGTCGGGACGGTCCGTGACGCCGCTGCACGTGCCGCATTCGAATCGCTTGCCGCTGACGGTCGCGCGGCGGCGGTGCTCCTCGACGTGACGGACTTCGACGCGATCGAAGCGGTCGTCGCCTCGGTCGAGGCGGACGGCGGCCCCGTGGACGTGCTGGTCAACAACGCAGGCTACGGTCACGAAGGAATCCTCGAGGAATCGCCGCTCGACGAGATGCGCCGGCAGTTCGACGTCAATGTCTTCGGCGTCGTCGCGATGATGAAGGCGTTCGTCCCCCGCTTTCGCGAGCGGCGTCGCGGCCACATCGTCAACATCACGTCGATGGGCGGCTTCGTCACGATGCCGGGCATCGCGTATTACTGCGGCAGCAAGTTCGCCGTCGAAGGCATGACGGACGTCGTGCGGCAGGAGCTTTCGGCCTTCGGCGTCGCCGTCACCGCGATCGCGCCAGGCTCCTTCCGAACCGACTGGGCCGGTCGCTCGATGGTCCGATCACCGCGCAGCATCGCCGCCTACGACGACATCATCGATCCCGTCCGCGCGGCACGCCTTGCCAAGAGCGGACACCAGCTCGGGGATCCGGCCAAGGCCGCGCGAGTGATCGTCGCCCTGGCCGAGCATCCGTCGCCGCCGGCGCATTTGCTCCTCGGCAGCGACGCGCTCTCGCTGGTGCGCGCGAAGCTCGACGCGTTGCGGACCGGGATCGATGCGTGGGAAGAGGTCACGCGGTCGACCGACGGCTAAGCGCTTCTCGGTACAGGTCGGCTACGGCACGCGGATGGGCGAAGCGACACGAACTTCGCGATCCCCGAATCGAAGTGCGCCCGACGAACGCGACGGACGATCAACGAATGACGTCCCGAAGACCCCTCACGCCGTTGAACCCGACGCGGCGCATGGTTCCTGACGCGGATCGTCGGCGTCGCAAAGTCAGTCCCATGCAGGCGATCCGCGCGGCCGTGCGCGGCTCGCCGGACAGCCACCTGCCGAGGAGCGCCGTGCCGGTCGCGCCGATGCCGGTCCACACGACATAGGCGGTGCCGACCGGCAGGCTTCGCAGGGCCCGGCCGAGCAGGCCGAGACTCGCGACCATCGACGCGATCGTGAGCACCGAAGGCAGGAGGCGCGAGAAGCCTTCGGTGTACTTGAGCCCGATGGCCCAGCCGGTCTCGAGCAGGCCGGCCACGCCGAGCGCGAGCCCCGCATCTCAGAACCCGCCGATGCAGAGGTACTTCATCTCGAGATATTCGGCGATGCCGTGCGTCGAACCTTCGCGGCCGAGGCCCGACTGCTTGACGCCGCCGAACGGTGCGACCTCGTTCGAGATGACGCCGGTGTTGATGCCGACGATGCCGCATTCGAGCGCCTCGGCCACGCGCCAGACCCGCGTCACGTCGCGACTGTAGAAGTACGCGGACAGCCCGAACTCCGTGTCGTTGGCCAGCGCGATCGCTTCGGCCTCGTCGGCGAAGCGGAACACCGCGGCGACCGGGCCGAAGGTCTCCTCGCTCGCGATCAGCATCTCCTTCGTCATGTCGGCGAGGACGGTCGGTCGATAGAAGCGGCCGCCGCGCGCGTCCGGCTCGCCGCCGGTCACGATCCGCGCGCCGCGCGCCTTGGCGTCCGCGACGTGCTGCTGCACCTTGGTCATGGCCGCGTCGTCGATCAGCGGTCCCTGGGTGACGCCTTCGTCGGTGCCGATGCCGAGCTTGAGGGCTTCGACCCTGGTCGCGAGCTTCGCGACGAAAGCGTCGTACACGGCGTCCTGCACGTAGAAGCGATTGGTGCAGACACAGGTCTGCCCGGTGTTGCGGTACTTCGACGCGACCGCGCCGTCGACCGCCGCGTCGAGGTCCGCGTCGTCGAAGACGATGAAGGGCGCGTTGCCGCCGAGCTCGAACGACAGCTTCTTCACGGTCGCCGCGCACTGCGCCATCAGGATGCGGCCGACCGCGGTGGAGCCGGTGAACGACAGCTTGCGGACCACCGGACTGGCGCACAGCACCTTGCCGACCTCGATCGAACGCTCGCCGTCGCACGGCAGCACGTTGACGACGCCGGGCGGGAAGCCCGCGCGATCGGCGAGCTCCGCGAGAGCGAGCGCTGTCAGCGGCGTCTGCTCGGCCGGCTTGATGACGATCGAGCAGCCGGCCGCGATGGCGGGCGCCACCTTGCGCGTGATCATCGCCATCGGGAAGTTCCACGGCGTGATCGCCGCGCAGACGCCGATCGGCTGCCGGACGACGAACATGCGCTTCGTCGGATCGGGCGACGCGAGCGTCTCGCCGGACACTCGCCTGGCCTCTTCGGCGAACCACTCGACGAACGACGCCGCGTAGACGACCTCGCCTTTCGCCTCGGCCATCGGCTTGCCCTGCTCGGCCGTCATCAGCGCCGCGAGATCGTCCGCGTTGGCGATCATCAGCTCGAACCACCGGCGCATCACAGCCGCCCGTTCCTTGCC
>CALMOR010000178.1:18242-26189 GCA_937872165.1 uncultured Burkholderiales bacterium
TTCCTTGCCTGTCTTCTTCGCCCACGACGGGAACGCCAGGGCCGCGGCCGCGATCGCACGGCCGGTCTCGGAAGCGCCGACGTTGGCGACCCGGGCGATGTCGTGGCCGCTCGCCGGATCGTCGACGGCGAACGACCGCTCACCGTCCGCATCGGACCATCCGCCGTCGATGTAGGCGCGCGTGCGCAACAACCGGGGATCGTTCAGGGCGAGGTGGGGTTGGACACGGGTCAGCATGGCGGGGATCTCCTCGTGACGGCCCGGCAGCTTAGCAAAGGCGGTCCGTCGATCACGAGCGCCGTCCCTTCGGGCATAGTCGCGAGTCGTCCTGCCGCGTCCCCGTACGTCCAACGCACGCCCATCGCACCATGGCCGCAGTCCGCCCCGCTTTCGTCCGCGACGGCAACGTCGCATCCCGTCGCGCCCGGGGCGTCTCGTCGACGCCGGCTCGCGTCGGCTGCACGGCCGTGTCGCTCGCCTCGGCCGTCGTCGGCCTCTTCGTCGCGAACGCCTATCCGATCGCTTCGCCGGTCGCCCTGCTGGTCTTCGTCGCATGGACGGCGCTGGCCTTCGCCCGCATCTCCATCGCGTTGCCCGCGTTGCTCGCGCTGTTGCCGGTGACCGGCTTCGCGACCTTCACCGGCTGGCTGACCTTCGAGGAGCTCGACCTCCTGATCCTCGCGAGCGCCGCGGGAGGCTACGCCGCGGCGGCGTGGCGGCCGCGCGCCGAAACGGACCCCGCGATGCGCCGTCATCGACCGAAGCTGTCGATCTTCTCGCTGACGCTGATCGCGCTCTTCGTCGCGTCGCTGGCCTGCGCGCTCGATCGCGGTCTCGCGGCCTCCGGCGGTCTTCGCCTCGGCTGGTTCCAGGGCTACATCGATCCGCTCAACGGACTGCGGATCTTCAAGAGCTTCGCGTGGTGCGTGCTGATGACGCCGCTGCTGCTGGCCGAGCTGCGCAAGCCCGAAGGACTCGATCGCATCGCGATCGGCATGACCGCCGGCCTCGGCCTCTGCGGACTCGCGGTGCTCCAGGAGCGGCTCGCGTTCACGGGCCTGACCGACTTCAACGACGACTATCGCGTGACCGGCCCGTTCTGGGAGATGCACGTCGGCGGCGCCGCACTCGACGGCTATCTCGCACTGGCACTGCCCTTCGCCGTGCGCGAGGCCGTCGCCAACGGCAGTGCCGCGACACGGGTCTCGCAGCGCCTCCGCTTCGTCGCTGCCTGCCTCGTCCTCGCACTGGCCGCTTACGCCGCCCTCGTGACGTTCTCGCGCGGCGTCTACGCGGCATTGCCGGTATCCCTGCTGCTGCTCGTGGTGCTGATCGCTTGACAGCACCTGCGACTCGCGCGTCGCGACGCGTGGCGCTCGCTCGCGAAAGCCGTCGTCTTCGCGGCGGTGGTCGCGGCGAGCTGCTTCGTCGTGTTCCGCGCCGGCGGCTACCGTTCGGTCCTCGCGGCGCTGTGCGTGCTGGCGATCGGCGTGCCGATCGAGGCGGTGGTGCGACGGACCGCCCCCGCGGGCTGGCTCGCAGCCGCCATCGCGGCGCTGGTGGCCGGTGCGGCCGGACAACTCGTCGGCGGCCTGTTGCCGAAGGGTCCCTACGTCGTGTTCGGCCTCGCCGCGGCAGCGGCAGCGGCGGCCGCACTGCAGGCGACGCGTCGCCCTTCCCGCGCGATGGACCTCGCGGCGATCGCAGCGTGGCTGTGGCTCGCGGTCGATGCCTGCCTCGTCGCGCTGCACTGGGGCGGGCCGGCCGCGGGCCGCGACGCGGGGGCGATCGCGGGCGTGCTCGTGCTCCTGCCGTTCGCACTGTCGCGAGCGACCCGGCCGTTGTGGCCGCAGAAGCCGCACGAGCAGCTGGCAGCCGTCGGCATCGCCGCGCTGGTGATGGGGTCGGTCGCGGTCTTCACGGCCGGGGCCTACATGGGCGGCCGCTTCGCGTCGACGCGCGACGATCTCGGCCTGCGCACGTCGCACTGGACCGCAGGGCTCGGCCGCATCCACGGCATCGACGCATGGCTGTTCGGCATGGGCCTGGGCCGCTTCCCCGCGACTTCGCTGTTCGACTCGCCCGACGGGGAAGTGCCGGGCAGCTATCGATTCGAGACGCGCGACGGCGAGACCTTCGTCGCGCTGTCGGCCCCGAGGATCAAGTACCTCGGCTTCGGCGAGCTGTTCCGCTTCTCGCAACGCGTCGACGTGAAGCCCGACACGACCTACGTCGTTACGATCCTCGCGCGCTCGGTCGCGGGCGGCACGCTGCACGTCGAGCTGTGCGAGAAACAGTTGTTGTACAACGCCGCCTGCATCGGGACCGACGCCACGGTGCCCGTGGCGACCATCGGCTGGAAGCGCGTGACCGTCCCGTTGCCGACCGGTTCCATCGGGCGCTCGGCCTGGTACGCGCCGAGGCCGGTCTTCTTCGCGCTGGCCGCCGGCGATCCGTCGTCGGCGATCGAGGTCCACGGCGCGAACCTGATCGGACCCGACGGCAGGGACTCGATAGCCAACGGCGACTTCGCGAACGGCACCGCGCACTGGTTCTCGTCGAGCGACCGGTACCACCTGCCGTGGCACATCAAGAACATCGCGCTGAACGTGCTCTTCGATCAGGGCGTGGTCGGACTCGGACTCTTCGTCCTGCTCGTCGTCGGAGCGCTGCTGCGGGTCACCGTCGGGCGTGCCTTCCGCCATCGCGACGCGCCGTACGTCGCGGCGGCGATCGCGGGCTATCTGGTGGTGGGTGCGGCCGACAGCCTGCTCGACGTGCCGCGGGGCGCCTTCGCGTTCTACCTCGTCACGATGATCGGATTGATGCTGCGCAATCCCCACGCCCGCAAACCCGACGAGGCGGTCGCGACTCCGCCGGCCGTCACGCGCGACGAGGCCGCCGAGCGGGCGGCGCGACGGCAGCAGGCCTTCGGTCGTCGCAAGCCGCTGTCCGGTTAGACCAGCAACGATTTCGACAGCATCGCGTGCACGCCGCGATGCGTGTTCACGGTCTGCGTCACGCGGAAGTCGACCGCGACGCTGCACAGCGTGTAGGCGTCCTCGCGCGACAGGCCGGCGCGCTCGCCGAGCAGCACGATCATGTCGCGCAGCGCGATCGCCAGACACTGATCGAGGTCCGGGTCCATGCCCATCGTGATCAGATGCGTCGGCGTCTCGGCACGCGGATGGGCGAGGCCGGTACCCTTGTGCACGATCAGCTCGAAGGTGCCGCGCAACGCGGTCTCGATCGCGGTCGTGCAGACCTCGCCGTCGCCCTGCGCCGCGTGGCCGTCCCCGCACGAGAAGAGCGCGCCGGGCACGTGTACCGGCAGGAACAGCGACGCGCCCGGGCCGAGCTCCTTGTTGTCGAGGTTGCCGCCATGAGAGCGGGGGACGATGGTGGAGATGCGGCCCCAGGACTTCGGGGGCGCCACGCCCATGACGCCGAAGAACGGATGCAGCGGCAGGTCGAGACCCCACGGCAGCCGGCCGGTCATGCGCTCGGCGTCGAGCGGGATGTTGAGCATGCGCGACGTGTCGAATTCGAGCGGCAGCGTGCCGGCGAGCGGGCGGATCAGGTTGTAGCCCCAGTCCTGGCGCAGCCGGACGTCGACGACGCGCACCTCGAGCGTGTCGCCGGGCTCCGCACCGTCGACGTGCACGGGTCCCGTGAGGATGTGCCCGGGCAGGCTGCGCGGCGAGCGCGCATGGATGTCGTACAACTCGGGCGGCACGAGGAAGCCCGCCGGCGGCAGCGCGTCGGGGCCGCCGCTGACGGTGTCGACCGTGAGGCGGTCGCCGGACGCGATGCGGAGGACGGGCGGCATGGCGCCGTCGAAGAGGCCCCAGTGGCAGGTCTCGACCGAGGCGTGGAGGTGGTGGATGGTCATGAACGCGAACGTCGACGGATGCTTCGGTCCCGCATGATGGGCCCTCGTGCGTCGCCGCGCGGAACGATCGGCCGGCAATCCGGGTCAAGCGAGCATCGCTTGCGGCGATGCGCACTACGGCAACGTCGCAGCTCGTCATCAGGGAGCCATCATGAGCCAACGCATCCCCGTCGCCGGATCGGCCCGCGTGCCGTTGCTGGACGCCGAGCCGATCGGTCCCGTGCCTGCGGACGAACGCTTCGAAGTCACCGTCCGGGTCCGTCGCAGGACCGCCATCGACGAGACCGCGGCCGCGTCGCACGGCGCTTCGCTCGAAGCGCGCAGCTACGTCACGCGCGAGGCCTACGCCGACACCTACGGCGCCACGCAGGCCGACCTCGACCGCGTCGCCGACTTCGCGAAGTCGCATGGACTCGTCGTCGTCGGCACGAGTCGCGCCCGGCGCAGCGTCTTCGTGTCCGGTACCGCGGCGCAGTTCGCGGACGCCTTCGGCGCGTCGATCGAGCACTACGCGTATCACGGCGGGACCTATCGGGGACGGACCGGGGACCTGACGGTGCCGGTCGAGCTGAAGGAGCTGGTCGAAGGCATCTTCGGCATCGACGATCGTCCCGCCGCGAAGCCGCACTTCCAGGTCCTCGATCCGTCGTCCGTCGCGCTGGCGGCCGCGACGTCGGCGTCGTACACGCCGCCGCGCCTCGCGAAGCTCTACGACTTTCCCGCCGACGTCGACGGGAGCGGCCAGACCATCGCCATCATCGAGCTCGGTGGCGGCTACCGGCCGGCGGACCTGCAGACCTACTTCAAGGGCCTCGGGCTCGCGACGCCGAGCGTGACGGCGGTGCGCGTCGACGGCGCGAGCAACGCGCCGACCAACGCGAACTCCGCGGACGGCGAAGTGATGCTCGACATCGAGGTCGCGGCCGCGGTCGCGCCGAAGGCGAAGATCGTCGTCTACTTCGCGCCCAACACCACCAAGGGCTTCCTCGACGCCATCACGCTCGCGGTGCACGACACGACCAACAAGCCGTCGATCGTCTCGATCAGCTGGGGCGGCGCCGAGAACACGTGGACCGCGCAGGCGCTCGACTCGTACGACCAGGCGTTCAAGGGTGCCGGCGCGCTCGGCGTGACGGTGTGCGTCGCGGCCGGGGACTCGGGCTCAGGCGATCAGAACCCCGACAACGGCAAGCCCGACGGACTCGCGCATGCCGACTTCCCGGCCTCGAGCCCCAATGTGCTCGCGTGCGGTGGCACGAAGATCGTCGTGTCGGGCGATCGCATCGCGTCCGAGGTGGTGTGGAACGAGGATCCGCAGAGGAGCGCCGGCGGCGGCGGCATCAGCGATCACTTCGCGGTACCGGGGTATCAGGCCGCCGCGAAGATTCCGCCGTCGGTCAATGCCGGCGGACGCAGGGGCCGCGGCGTGCCCGACGTCGCGGGCGACGCCGATCCGCAGTCCGGCTACCAGGTCCGGGTCGACGGGAAGAATCTCGTGATCGGCGGTACCAGCGCGGTGGCGCCGCTATGGGCCGGGCTGGTCGCGCTCGCGAACCAGAAGCTGGGCAAGCCGGCAGGCTTCCTCAACACCGCGCTCTACACGTCGCCGAAGGTGAAGGCCGCGCTGCGCGACATCACGTCGGGCAACAACGGCGCTTACAAGGCGGGACCCGGATGGGACGCGTGTACGGGGCTCGGCGTGCCCGACGGACAGAAGCTCGTGGCGGCGCTGAAGGGCTGACCTTCAGGCGGCCTTCGGGGCGGGTGTCTGCTGTTCGACCTTGAACTTCGGGCTCGCCACGTAGAAACGGATCGCGGCTGTCATCGGCCCGATCATGTCGATCACCTCGCGCAGGCGATCCTCGGGGAGCTCCAGCTCTTTGCTCCACATGGACATCGCGGCGGCGTCGTCGATATCGATCCGCTTCGCCCCCAAGATCGACGACGGTTGCTGGTCCTCGGACATTTGGTTCTCCTTGATGAAGGCTGGATCATGCGCCAGCGCGGGTCCCGCCGATGCCCAATCGCTTGTCAGAGCAGCGGAAGCCAGCCGCGCCGCGCGCTGCATACTCGTCGAGGACCGCGTCGACCGACAGTCGTATTGCACGGCGACCGACACGGCGCACTGTCGGGGACTGCTCCAATGAAGCCCTCGTCTTCGACCGGAGCCTGCGATGCAGAGCACGACCTCGGACCGCATCGCGGTCCTCTTCCTCGACCTGCAGGACAACATGATGGCGTTGGTGAAGACCGTCGGCCGCCACAAGCTCAGGCGCGCGACGAGCACGTTGGCCGAGCTGTGTGCGATACACGCCATGCCGGCTTTCCTTTCGTCGATTCCTCCGGGCGGTCCCTATCTGAAGGGCATCGTCGAGGCCCTCCCCGATGCGAAGCCGCGACCCCGTACCGTGACGACCGCGTTCGGTGACGAGGGTCTCGTGTCCGACCTCGCGGCGACGGGTCGCAAACGCGTGATCCTCGCCGGCCTCGCATCCGAGATCGTCGTCACGCGGACCGCGCTCGACGCGCTCGCGGCCGGGTACGAAGTGCAGATCGCGATCGACGCGTGCGGTGGATTCTCCGATCGCACCGAAGCAGCCGCCTGGAGTCGCGTCACCGCGAGCGGCGTCGCGATGACCTCGGTCGTCACGGTCGCCGGCGAACTCGCGGGCGACTTCACTACCGAGCTCGGCGCGAAGACGCTCGCGCTTCTCCAGAAAGCGGCGGGCCACTGACGCCGACGCGCGAACGAAGGCGACGACGCGACGACGCGACCGGCCCGTCGCCGTCGCAGGCACGAGCGGGAGTTTTCCCGATCATGGCGGGACGCGTTCCGAGAGGGCGCCCCCTCTTCCGTCTCCCGATTCGTGCGCTGTCACGAAGCGCGATTTCGGAGAAGCCCATGAAGGACGGCATCTACACGCTGCGATTCGAAGCCGGCGGTTACCGCGGCAGAGGCGAGTTCCGACTGCAGGAGAACCACGGACAGGGGCATGACGGGAAGTTTAGGATCGAGGTCACCTGATCGAGCGGAGCGCAATCTCTCCGGCGTCTTCAACGTCCCGATGCTGCCGGCCGCCGTGCCGAACCTGCGACTGCCGCCGCACTACTCGCTGACCATGGCCGGCAATGCGGTCGACGACGGCTTCTCGCTGATCGGCGCCGGCCCGCTGGCGTCATCGTCGACACCGCCTGCGAGTGGAAGATGCCGCTGGCCGCCGATCAGGACGACGGGACGCACCGCTCTACTTCTTCTTCGTCGGCGCTTCCTTGCTGGGAGATTCGTTGCCGCCGGGCGGCCGGTCGCCGCCGAGCTTGCCGCTCTGGGCATCGGCCGGCTTCTTCCGCTGCGGCACGACGAGCGCGTCCTCGACGATCTCGTCGCCCGGATTCGCGACGATGGTCTGGCCCGGCTTCAGGCCTTGGGTGATCTCGATCTCGGTCCCGTAGTCGCGACCGACCTGCACCTGCTGCAGATGGATGCGCCTGACCTTGTCGGCATCGTCGTCGCGCTCCTTGCGCCTGGCGAGGCGATCGCGATCCTCCGGCCGCAGCTCCTCGATCGAAGCGATGCTGAGCCCGGCGGCGCGCGCGATCACCGCCTCGCCCGGGACCAGCAGCGGCGGGTTCGCGCGCGGCGACCTGAAGCGCACCTGCGCATACATGCCCGGCATCAGGCGATGCAACGGGTTGTCGACCTGCACCTCGGTGAGAAGCGTGCGTGCGCTGGCATCGAGCGAGCGCGCGGTCCGCGTGACATGGCCCGCGAACGCGTCGGGGAAGCCGGCGACGAAGACGCTCGCGTCGTTGCCCGCTTCGACCGCGTTCGCGTTCTCCTGCGGCACCGAGACGAAGACGCGCAGCCGGTCGACCTGGCCGATGCGGAACAGCTCGACGCCCGGCATCCCCGACGTGGTCTGCGTGCTGCCGCCACCCGCTGCGGAGATCGACGACGTGCCGGACGTGCTGCCCGACGAGGCGCTCGAGCCGCCCGACGAACCGGTCGACGGCAGGCTCGACGACCCGCCCGAACCCGAGCCGCCGCCGATCAACGC
>CALMOR010000178.1:26199-27824 GCA_937872165.1 uncultured Burkholderiales bacterium
GGCCTCGGCAGCGCGGATGTTGTCGCGCGACGCACCGACATTGGCGAGGCTCGACGCGAGCGAGGCCCGCGCGGTGTCGAGCTCCTGACGTCGCTGGTCGACCTCCTGCTGCGCGATCGCCTCGTTGCGGCCGAGCACCTCGGCGCGTTGCGACACGACGCGCGCGAGATCGACCCGCGCCTGCGCATCGACGACCGACGACTGCGCCTGGCCGAGTTGCTGGCGCGCCATCGCGAGCGAGGCGCGACCCTGCGCGAGCTCCTGGTCGAGGTCGGGCGAGTCGATCTCGGCGAGCACCTGACCGCGCTTCACGGTGTCGCCGATGTCGACGTAGCGTGCGCGAACATAGCCCGAGGCCCGCGCGAAGAGCGACGCCTCGGTGATCGGCGAGATGCTGCCCGGCAGCAGCAGCTCGGTGGCGCCCGGCGTCGCCCTGGTGTCGATCACGTTGACCGCGGGCAGACGATCGCGGGCCTTCTCCGCCGCCTCCTTCGCCTCGCCGGCCTGCCGATGATGGAAGAACCATCCGGTCAGCAGCAGCAGCACGACGACGATCGCGGCGATGACGAAGAGACGTCGAGGACGGCCCGGGTCGTGGGCATCGGTGCCATCAACGCGCTGCCGCGCAGGCAGCAGCTTCGGCTCGACGGGTGCGGGCAACAGCAGCGGTTGATCGTTCATCGCGGTCGGCTCGGCATCAGGCGGGTTGTGGCCGGGGCGGCGACTCTTCGCCTTCGTGGTACTCGGCCTCGATCTCGCGATCGCGGTCGCGCGGCGCTTCGCTGCGCAACCAGCTGTAGACGACCGGCACGACGAACAGCGTGGTCAGCGTCGCGACCAGCAGTCCGCCGATGACGGCCCGGCCGAGCGGCGCGTTCTGCTCGCCGCCTTCGCCGAGGCCGAGCGCCATCGGCAGCATGCCGAGGATCATCGCGAGCGCGGTCATGATCACCGGCCGCATCCGCGTGTGGCCTGCGGACAGGGCCGCATCGCGCGACGACTTGCCCGGCTCTTCGTCGGGCCTGCCCTCTGCGTCCTTGCCGTCGTCGCCCTGTTCGCCGTCCTTCTGCTTCGGCTTCGGGCGCCGCTCGTCTTCCGCGAAGACGATCATCAGGATGCTGTTGGCCGTCGCGACGCCGATCGACATGATCGCGCCCATCATCGACGGTACGCTGAACGGCGTCAGCGTGAGGAACAACATCCACAGCACGCCGGCCAGCGCGCCCGGTACCGCGGCCAGCATGATCAGCGGATCGATCCACGACTGGAAGTTGACCGCGATCAGCAGATAGACGAAGAGGATCGCGAAGACGAGGCCGAGCTCGAGACGCTCGAAGGACTTCAACATCGTGTCGACCTGTCCGCGGACCTTGATCATCGTGCCCTGCGGCGCGTCCTTCCGATGACGAGCCACGATGTCGTCGATCTCGGACGAGATGGCGCCGAGCGGACGGCGATCGGTGCTCGCATAGATGTCGTAGACCGGCTGCACGTTGTAGTGCGAGACGACGGCGCTCGAGTTCGTGCGACGCATGGTCGCGAGGTTGCCGAGCAGTTGCGGCGTCGACGGAACGCCGCTCGCGGTGATCGGCGTGCGGCGCAACGCGTCGAGCGAATCGATGCGG
>CALMOR010000178.1:27834-30558 GCA_937872165.1 uncultured Burkholderiales bacterium
ATCAGCACGCTGTTGGCGACGTCGCGCTGCGTCAGGCCCGCCTGTTGCGCCTTGTCGCGATCGATGTCGACGGCCATCGTCGGCGAGTCCGGCTCCTGACCGAGATGCACGTCGACCGCACCGTAGACGTTCTTCAGGTCCGCCATGATCCTGCGTGCGATCTCGAGGTTCTTCTCCTTCTCGCGGCCGGCCACCTGGATGTCGATCGGCGCCGGCAGCCCGAAGTCGAGGATCTGGTTCGTGATGTTGGCGGCCTGGAAGAAGAAGGTCTCGTCGGGGAAGCGCTCGGCGAGGCCGGCACGCAGATCCCGTTCGTAGATCTGCGTGTCCTTGTGGTTCGGGTTCAGCGCGATCAGGATCTCGCCGTCGGCCGCGCCGACCGTCGACGTGTCGCCGAGGCCGAGGTTGATGCCGCCGGCCGGCAACCCGATGTCGTCGAGGACGGTCTTCAGCTCGTCGGGCGGGATGCGGGCGCGGATCTCCTTCTCGATGGCCGCGAAGACCTGCTCGGTCTCCTCGATGCGCAGGCCCGCCGGCGCGCGGACGTGCAGCCGCATCTGGCCCGAGTCGACGTAAGGGAAGAAGTCGCGGCCGATCGCGAAGATCAGCGGCAGCGAGACCAGCACGAAGACGACGAACGGGATCAGCACCCAGCCGCGATGATCGAGCGACCAGGCGAGAGCGCCGTGATAGCGGTCGCGCAGGCGTTCGAAGCGCGCCTCGAACGCGTCGTGCGTCCGCTCGAGGAAGCTCTTCTTCCGATCCTCGTCGCGGTCGTGTTCGAGCTCTTTCGGGAGCAGCAGCCGGACCATCGGCGGGATCAACGTGCGGCTCAGCAGGTACGACGTCAGCATCGCGAAGACCACGGCGCCGGCGAGCGGCGTGAACAGATAGCGCGCCACGCCGGTCAGCAGCAGCACCGGCACGAAGACGATGCAGATCGACAGCGTCGACACCAGCGCCGGCACCGCGATCTGCTGCGCGCCGTCGAGGATGGCGCGCGTCAGCGGCTTCTTCATGCCGAGGTTGCGATGGATGTTCTCGACTTCGACCGTCGCGTCGTCGACCAGCACGCCGACCGCGAGCGACAGCCCGCCGAGCGTCATGATGTTGATGGTCTGGCCGAGCAGCGCGAGCACCGAGATCGAGGTCAGGATCGACAGCGGGATCGTCACGAAGACGATCAGCGTGCTGCGCCAGCTGCCGAGGAAGAGCAGGATCATGAGGCCCGTCAGCAAGGCGGCGATGGCGCCCTCGCGCAGAACGCCGTTCATCGCGGCCTTCACGAAGATCGACTGGTCGAAGAGCTGTTCGACGTGCAACTCCTTCGGCATGTCGGCGAGGATGGTGCCGAGCTTCTTCTTGACCCCGTCGACGATCTCGAGCGTCGACGCCTCGCCGTGCTTGAGCACCGTCAGCAGCGCGCCGCGACGGCCGTCCTGCCGCACGATGTTGGTCTGCACGAGATGGCCCTGGCGCACCTGCGCGACGTCGCGCAGGTAGACCAGCGATCCGTTGTCGAGCCGGATCGGCAGCGCGTTGAAGCCTTCGATCGTCGTGGGGCTGCTGTTGAGCTGCACCGTGTATTCGCGACTGCCGATCTTCGCGGTCCCGGCCGGCACGATCAGGTTCTGGTTGCCGAGCGCGTTCGAGACGTCGGTGGCCGACATGCGGCGTGCGTACAGCGAAGCCGGGTCGAGGTCGACCATCACGTACGGGCTCTGGCCACCGTACGGCAACGGCACGGCCGCGCCTTCGACGGTCGCGAGCTGCGTGCGGATGAAGTTCTGCCCGTAGTCGTAGATCTCCTGCTGCGACAGCGACTCGCTCGCCAGCGAGAGCTGCAGGATCGGCACGCTCGACGCGTCGTACTGCAGGATGTTCGGCGGGAAGATGCCGGGCGGCAGCGGCCGCAGGATGGTCTGCGACAGCGCGGTGATCTGCGCGATCGCGCCTTCGACCTTGGTGCCCGGCTGGAAGAAGACCTTGATCACCGCGACGCCCGGGTACGACGTCGACTCCATGTGCTCGATGTCGTTGACGGTGGTCGTCATCGCGCGTTCGTCGATCGTGACGATGCGGTCGGCCATCTCCTGCGGGGGCATGCCGGTGTAGGCCCACACCACGCTGACGACCGGGATGTCGATGAACGGGAAGATGTCCTTCCGCATCGCGACGATCGACGTGATGCCGAGCACCGTCATCATCACGGCCATCACCGCGAAGGTGTACGGCCGGCGCAACGCGAGACGGACGAGCCACATGCGCGGTCAGGCCGGGATGCGGGAGGAACAGCGTGAGGTGCGATGCATCGGGGATCTCGCCGTCGTACGGAGGCTCGCCGGCCGCGCGGCGAAGCGCGAGGCCAGCTCGCACCGCGCCAACGGTAGCGAGCGTCACCGGGTGCTGCTATGGGATCAGCGCCGAATCCGCGTCAGCCAAGCGGCCATCGATCGGGCCTCGCGTTCGGGAGACGGCCGATAGCGGGGTGGCGGCGGCATTCGCGACACTCGCCGATCCCTCCGACGCACCGACTACCGACTTCATGGCGCAGACCTCCGGCTTCGTGGTGTGGACCGCGCTGGCCGGAAACCTGCTCGTCGCGATCACCAAGATGGCGGCGGCCGCCGTCACCGGCTCGTCGGCGATGCTGGCCGAGGCCATCCACAGCCTGATCGACACGATCGACGAAGTGCTGCTGCTGTACGGCCTGCGCCAGGCGCG
>CALMOR010000178.1:30568-37076 GCA_937872165.1 uncultured Burkholderiales bacterium
CTACTTCTGGAGCTTCGTCGTGGCGATCCTCATCTTCATGCTCGGTGCCGGCGTGACGGCGTGGCAAGGCGTGAACCACGTGATGAACCCGGAGCCGCTCGAACGGCCGATCGTCGTCTACGTGGTGCTCGGCCTGTCGGCGATCTTCGAAGGCGGGTCGTGGTGGGTGTCGCTGCGCGCGTTCCGCAGACGGGCCGGTGGCCAGGGACTCTGGGAGTCGGTCAAGCGGAGCAAGGACCCGCCCAACTTCATGGTGCTGCTCGAGGACACCGCGGCGCTGATCGGCCTCGCGATCGCCGCGCTCGGCGTGTGGCTCTCCTTGCGCTTCGACGAGCCGCGCTACGACGGCGCCGCGTCGATCCTGATCGGCTTGCTGCTCGCGACGGTGGCCTTCGTGCTCGCGCGGGAGACCAAGGGCCTGCTGATCGGCGAGCGCGCCGACCCTGCGATGACGAAGAACGTGAAGCGCATCATCGACGGCTTCGACGGCGTCGAGGTCGCGAACGGCCTGATGACGGCGCAGCTCGCGCCGAACCAGGTGATCGCGATCGCGAGCGTCGCCTTCGACGACGCGCTCCGCGCGCCCGAGATCGAACGGTTGATCGAGGAGATCGAAGCCGCCGTGCTGAAGCAGCACCCCGAGATCGGCCGGCTGTTCGTGAAGCCGCAGACGCCGGAGGCGTTCACCGAGGCGCGACGGCAGTTGTTCGAGGAGGGCTATTCGCCGGGGGCGGGGGAGATCGGCTGAGCGGAGCGCCGGCCGGCCGCAGAGAAGCCTGCGTTCGAGGTCATGACGACGACTACCGTTCCCTTTGGGTCGCCCGGGCGAGCACGATGAAGGCGGCCAGATAATCGAGGTCGATATCGGTCTCCCGCGCACCGAGAAAGATCTGCTTCGCGATGCCGTGGCGCCCCATCCGCACGGGGACGATATCCATGGCGTCGGCATACTCGTCGACGAGCCAGCGCGGCAGGGCCGCCACGCCTCGCCCGCTCGCCACCATCTGCAACATGATGTCCGTCGTCTCGATCGTCTTGTGACGCCGAGGCGTGATCCCGGCGGGCATCAGGAACTGGTTGTAGACGTCGAGCCGCTCGATCGCGACCGGGTAGGTCACGAGCACCTCGTTGGTCAGTTGCTTCGGTTTCACGTAGGCCACGCCGGCCAGTGGATGGGCCCGATTCACGACCAGCACCTGCTCGTAGTCGAACACCGGCTCGTAGCGCAGTCCGGACTTGTAGAGCGGATCCGGAGTCACCAGCAGGTCGATCTCGTAGCCGAACAGCGCCCCGATGCCGCCGAACTGGAATTTCTGCTTGACGTCGACGTCCACGTCGGGCCATCGGGCGAGGTACGGGGACACCACCTTCAGCAGCCACTGATAGCAGGGGTGGCATTCCATCCCGATGCGCAGGGTGCCGCGTTCGCCTTCGGCGAACTGACGCATGCGTTCTTCGGCCAGCGTCAGTTGGGGAAGGATCCGCTTGGCGACGGCCAGCAGATGCTGGCCCGCCTGCGTCGGCCGCAGGCGCCTGCCCTCGCGGAACCAGAGCCTGGTGCCGAGCTGTTCTTCCAGCTTGCGCACGGTATGACTCAGCGCCGACTGGGTCAGACACAACGCGCCTGCCGCGGCGGTCAACGAACCCAGCCGATCGACTTCATGAACGATGGACAGATGCACTCTCTCGATCATCTCGAATCATGAGCCGATCTAATGGATGCGTGAGGAGCGACCATTTTACTTCATGCGACCGAGTACCTAGCATCGGTCCTCCCTTTCACCGGACGCATCGCTCATGGTCAAGGCCCACAATCTCGGTTTTCCCCGCATCGGTTCGAAGCGCGAACTGAAGTTCGCTCTCGAGTCGTACTGGAAGGGCGAGTCCTCGCGCGACGAGCTGAAAGCTGTCGGTGCAGAACTTCGTCAGCGCCATTGGCGAGTCCAAGCCAGTCTCGACCTCGTGCCGGTCGGCGACTTCTCGTTCTACGACCAGGTTCTCGACACCAGCTTCATGGTGGGGAATCTCCCCGAACGCGTACGCGGCTTCGACGGCGACGATCTCGACAACTACTTTCGCGTCGCACGGGGGCGCTCCGCCGCGGGCGGCGACCGACACGACGCATGCGGCGTCGCCGCCGGCGAGATGACGAAGTGGTTCGACACCAACTACCACTACATCGTCCCGGAGTTCGGTATCGACACCGAGTTCGAGCTCGACGCTTCCCGTCTGCTCGAGCAACTGCACGAAGCGAGGACCTCGGGCATCGAAGCCAAGCCGGTGATCATCGGCCCGGTCACCTACCTGTGGCTCGGCAAGGCCAAGGACGATTCGGATCGCCTGGCGCTGCTGCCTCGCCTCCTCTCCGTATACGCCGAACTGCTGGAGACGCTGGCGAGGGAAGGGGTCGAATGGGTGCAGGTCGACGAGCCGATCCTGGTGACAGAGCTGCGACCCGCGTGGGCGCATGCGTTGCGCGACACCTATCACCAGTTCAGGGCCAGCGGCGTGAAGCTGATGCTCGCGACCTACTTCGGCACGCTCGACGAGAACCTCTATCTCCTCGCCAACCTGCCCGTGGCCGGCCTACACGTCGATGCCGTCAACGGACGCGGTGAGGTGCAGGCGCTGTTGGGCCAGCTGCCCGGGCACAAGGTCGTGTCGCTCGGCGTCGTCGACGGTCGCAACATCTGGAAGTCCGACCTCTGCGTGTTGCTCGACTGGCTCGAACCGATCGCCGAGCGCCTGGGCGATCGCCTCTGGCTCGCGCCCTCCTGCTCGCTGCTGCACGTGCCCGTCGATCTCGGCAGCGAGCAGAAGCTCGACGGCGAGATCAGGTCCTGGCTCGCGTTCGCGGTCCAGAAGCTCGCCGAAGTCGGGTTGCTCGCCACCGCATTGAACGACGGTCGCGACGCGGTGAAGGCCGAACTGGACGCCAACCGAGCCGACGTCGCCGCGCGTAGAAATTCGTCGCGGGTTCACGACCCCACCGTCCAGGCGGCCCTCGCGACGGTCGACCCGGCGCTCGGCCGGCGCAGGAGCGGCTACGTCGAACGTGCGCCCAAGCAGGCAGCGCTGCTGAACCTTCCGGCCTTTCCGACGACCACGATCGGCTCGTTCCCGCAGACCGCCGGGATCCGGCAGGCCCGCAGCCAGTTCAAGGCCGGCGCATTGGACGAGGCCGGATACCGGGTCGCCATGCAGGCGGAGATCGCCCGCAGCGTGCGCGAACAGGAAGCCCTCGGGCTCGACGTCTTGGTCCACGGCGAGGCGGAACGCAACGACATGGTGGAATATTTCGGCGAGCAGCTGGACGGTTATGCGTTCAGCCAGTTCGGCTGGGTGCAGTCCTATGGCTCGCGCTGCGTGAAGCCGCCCATCCTGTTCGGCGACATCAGTCGACCGGAAGCGATGACCGTCGAATGGATCCGGTACGCCGCATCGCTGACCGACAAGCCGATGAAGGGCATGCTGACCGGTCCGGTCACGATCCTCAACTGGTCTTTCGTGCGCGACGACCAGCCGCGCTCCGTGTCGTGCCATCAGTTGGCGCTGGCGATCCGCGAGGAAGTCCTGGACCTCGAAAGAGCCGGCGTACGCATAATCCAGATCGACGAAGCGGCCCTTCGCGAGGGCCTGCCCCTGCGCAAGTCGCAATGGAAAGACTATCTGCGCTGGGCCGTCGAATCGTTCCGCCTCGCCGCCAACGGCGTGGCCGACGAGACCCAGATCCATACCCACATGTGCTACTCGGAATTCAACGACATCATCGCGTCGATCGCCGAGATGGATGCCGACGTCATCACGATCGAGACGTCACGGTCCGACATGGAACTGCTCGACGCCTTCGACAGCTTCGACTATCCGAACGAGATCGGTCCGGGTGTCTACGACATCCATTCGCCGAACATTCCGACGGAGGATCACATCGTCCAGCTGATGAGGAAAGCCGCGAAGAGGATTCCCTCGGAGCGGCTCTGGGTGAATCCCGATTGTGGTCTGAAGACCCGTCAATGGAACGAGGTCATCCCCGCGCTGACCAACATGGTCGCCGCGGCCAGGACGTTGCGCGCGTCGGCCTGACATCCCCCGATCGGCCGCCGCTCGGCTTCGGATCCGAGATCGACGGCGAGCCCGGGTCCCCTAGCATCAGGTCGTAATACGAAGCCTGCGACTCACCGCTGGCGAGGGCGGGCGCCCCGGGCGCGCACGCCCGGCTGCGCGACGCGTGACCATCCCGGTGGGCATGTGTGGAGGAGGCCGGGATCGACGGACAGGCCGCCGCCAGCTTTCGAAGACCATGGTGGCGTCGAGCCCCGGCAGTCCTAGTCCGCATGATCGGGGGTCGGCATGGGGACCCCAGAAGCCGGGCTTGTGGGGAAAAAGTGAGCTTCCGCATCTCACCGCGACCCGCGCGTCGCATCTCCTCGCCGGCGAAGTGCGAGCCGCCTGGGTCTTCGACGCGGTCGACGTCGCGCCGGCGGTGCCCCGGCAGCCGCACTTCGACCAGGCCGCAGCCGGATGCCTCGGCACCGCTCGCGCTGCTTCGAAGGTATCGACCTACGGAGCAATCGGATTTTCGGGTAAGGCCCAAAGGGGCGCGCGAGTAATGCTCCGTCTTCCGTTTCGCATACGGTGGCTCGCACGCAGAGCGGCCGTGCCACCCGACCGATAACGTCGCTACGAGCGGCGCCCCCGGAGACCTCGGCGACGGTTGCGAAGTCGGCCGAAACGTCAGCGCTTTCGAGACCGGGCAGCGCTGGCGCGTGAACCCGGTTCATCGAAACAACCCTGCCCATGTCCTCTTGTCATCGTAGATCGAAGCCCGCCGGCGCTTTGCTGATCCTGTGTATCGCGAGCGGCCTCGGCCTCGGCGGCTGCACTTCCCTTCTGAGCGAAGGCGCGGCAACGACGGCCGGCGTGGGCGGCACGGCCATCGCCGGCGCGGTGACCCGTAACGCGGCGGTTGCCTCGGGCATCGGTCTCGGCGTGCTGGCCGCGGGCGAAGCCGGCGTCAAGGCCGTCGAACGCGATTACCACGGTGACCAGCAAGACGTGATCGCAGAGGCTGCCGGCGAGCTCGAGACCGGACAGGTCGCTCACTGGGAGAGCCGCCACCGCATTCAGATCGAATCCAACCAGGCCGGCAGGGTCACCGTCAGCCGCGTCATCGGCGCCGCGGCCTTCCGCTGCAAGGAAATCGTGTTCTCCGTCGATCGAATCAAGGACAAGGGAACCGTCAGTGCGTTCTACATCGCGACCATCTGCAAGGACTCGGCGAAGTGGCGCTGGGCCTCGGCCGAGCCGGCCACGGCGCGCTGGGGGGCTTTGCAATGAAGAGGCGAGCGCTCTTCGCGGGCGTCGCGCTCGTGGGCTCGCTCTGCGGATGCAGTTCGATCGGCGGGTTCACGGGCGCGGTGGCGGGGGCCGCCACCGGCACCGTGACGACCAACCCTGCGATCGGCGTGGGCGTGGGCATCGCGGTGAAGGCCGCGACCGACGCCGCGTTCCGTAGAATCTTTCGCGACATGCAGGCCGACGAGCAGGACCGCATCGCCGCGATCGCCGGCGCCATGAGCATCGGCGAACGACAGGCCTGGGACATTCATCACAGGATTCCTTTCACCGACGAGCGCGGCGAGCTCCGCGTCGTCGGCGTGATCGACAACGCGCTGGCCACCTGCAAGGAGGTGATGTTCTCGGTGGCCGGAGGCTCGAAGAAGGCGCCGACCTCGCAATGGTTCGTCACGCAAACCTGCCGCCGGTCCGACGGGCAGTGGCGCTGGGCCGCGGCCGAGCCGGCCGTCGCGCGGTGGGGCGCGTTGCAGTAGCGCTGGCTCCGAAGCTGCTGCTGGATGACCCTTCCGAAGTCGGCGCCGCAATCAGCGAGCGCCAAATCGCTGCGGGATTGTGCGGACAGCCCGACCTATGCCGTATGTGCTTGAGACAAATATCATCGTTGAAAGAGCGTCACCGATAACGCCATGCGTTAAAAAAACCTGTCCAGCCAAGGACGATGGCATGCCAGCAAGTGCACGGCTTCCTTGCTTTGCGGTACTGATGCGTCAACGGCGGTCGAGGGACCCCGAGTGCTCCTTCGCCGGTGGAAACTCTTCGTTATAAGCAAAGATTGTTGTCGGAAGCCGATATTGCGGGACGGCGGCTCCCGAACTACGGTCTCACGTTTATTCGCACGACTTTTGAAGGAATGAACTTCAGATGTCTTCGTTGAATAGCAAAACATATCCTTTTTTTGCAGCCACTTGGTGCTTGAACCGCGCGAGGGTCAACGAAACTCGTATTGGGTAAAACGTACGGTCTCTTGCATGCAAAGTCGTGTCGTAGGCTCATCGCCCGCCGGAGTGGTCCGGTCCTGGAAGAAGGCCAGGATTGTTGGAGGGAGGCCGCGAGCCCAGTTTGCAGTGCTCTTGAGGGGTAATGCCTCTTGGGGACTGAATCGACCCTAGTTTCCTAGACACCCCCGAGCCTCATAAACTGAGGTCAAGGA
>CALMOR010000179.1:0-8037 GCA_937872165.1 uncultured Burkholderiales bacterium
ACGAACGGTCCCGGGACGCCTTCGGCGTGCGCGGCGCCACCGTCACGAACTCGCGCTCGAGGGCTTCGACGATCTGGCTGTAGCCGCTGCCGTGGAACGCCTTCACGAGCAACGCGCCTCGCGGCTTCAGGTACCTGACCGCGAAATCGGTCGCCAGTTCGATGACGTGCTGCATGCGGGCCGCATCGGCCAGACCGACTCCCGAGAGGTTGGGGGCCATGTCCGAAAGGACAAGGTCGACGCACCGGCCGTCGGGCGCCGCCGCGGTCAGTTCCGCGAGCCGCGCTTCGAGCTGCGCGAGCACCTCTTCGTCGCGGAAGTCGCCGACGAGGAAGTCGACGTCGGCGATCGGTTCCATCGGCAGCAGGTCGAGCGCGACGATGCGGCCGTCGATGCCGCCGGCACCGGTCTTCAGCCGTTCGCGGACGTACTGCGACCACGAGCCCGGCGCGGCGCCCAGGTCGACGACCACCGCACCCGGCACGATCAGGCGGTCGGCCTCGTCGATCTCCTTCAGCTTGAACGCCGCGCGCGCGCGATACCCGTGCTTCTGCGCGAGCTTCACGTACGGATCGTTGATGTGATCGTGCAGCCACGACGTGTTGAACTTGTTCTTCGCCATTGCCCGCGCCGTTGCTTGTTATGCTCCGCGCCTTCGCGACGCCCGCCGTTCATCCATCGAAACGACCACGACCATCATGCCGCAGTCCCTCACGCCGTCCGAGCGGAAGACGCTCAAGGCCCGCGCCCACGCGCTGGACCCGGTGGTCCTGGTCGGCGACGCGGGCCTCACCGCGGCCGTGCTGGCGGAGATCGACCGCAGCCTCGCGGCCCATGAACTGATCAAGGTCCGGGTCGCCGGCGACGACCGCGACGCGCGCCTCGCGATGCGCGACCGCGTCGTCGACGAACTGTCGGCCGCGGCGGTGCAGACCATCGGCAAGCTCCTCGTCTTCTATCGCCGCAAGCCCATCGCCGACGACGAGCCTCTGTTCCGCACGCCCAAGGCGGCGCGCAAGGGCGCCGCCCGCGGCGCGAAGCCGCGCGATCCGCTCAGCCGCGTCTCGACGCGCAAGGCGAAGACGGACGACAGTCCGCCCCGCACCGCGCGGGTCCGCAAGTCGGGCCAGCGATCGTCGAAGAAGGCGTTCCAGAACCGCTAGCCGTCCACCTTCGCGACGCCGTCGGTGTCGAGCAGCCGCCACGCGAGGATCAGCGCGCCGATCGACAGCAACAGGTGAAGGCCGCCGCCGATCGCGTGCAGGCTCGCGAACGACCCTGGCCAGCCGACGCCGCGGGCCCCGATCGCGGGCGCGATCCAGAACAGTTCCATCGCGGCGATGGCGAGCGACGCGCCGGCGAGCGACGCATCGAGTCGAGCGCGTCGCGACACCGTCGTGACGACGACCGCGACCGCGATGACGGCCGCGGCGATCGCGATGCCGTACGCACCCATGAACGCGCGCCCCGCGATGCGACCCGCCAGCGCGCGATCGCCGGGCATGTCGTGGAAGACCATCGTCGCGATGCGCACCGAGAACAGCAGCGCGCCGACCGCAGCGGCGCAACAGAGCGACGCCGCCTGCCTCGCATACCTCGACGCGCGCGGAGACAAGGTCGATGCCGGAAGCGGGCCGCCGGGACGAATCAGACGTAGCGGACCGAGAGGATCTCGTACTCGCGGACGCCGGCCGGCGCATGCACTTCGGCGACGTCGCCTTCGACCTTGTTGATCAACGCGCGGGCGATGGGGCTCGAGATCGATATCTTGCCGAACTTGATGTCGGCCTCGTCGTCGCCGACGATCTGATAGACGACCTTCGAACTCGAGTCGAGGTCCTCGAGTTCGACCGTGGTGCCGAACACGACGCGCCCTTCGGCGTCGAGCGTCGCCGGGTCGATCACCTGCGCATTGGACAGCTTGCCCTCGAGCTCCTGGATGCGGCCTTCGATGAATCCCTGGCGTTCCTTCGCCGCATCGTAATCGGCGTTCTCGGAGAGGTCGCCGTGCGCGCGGGCTTCGGCGATCGCGTTGATGACGGCGGGTCGTTCGACGGACTTCAACCGATGGAGCTCCTGCTTCATCAGTTCGGCGCCGCGGACGGTCAGTGGAATGGTGCTCATGTCGGGGGGAAGTGACGGACCGTCGAAGCGATGCTTCGCACGGCCACAAATGACAGAGGTCGCTGCCGACAAGTCCGCCGGCAGCGACCTCTTTGAAGATCGCCCGGGGGCGACCGTGATGAGGGCGCTAGTCTAAGGCCCGATGCAGCCCTTGTAAATCGTAGACCGAGATGTCGTCGCCGCGCTCGTGCATCAGCCGCATGCCTTCCACCGCGGCCCATGCGCCGGCGAGGGTCGTGTACTGCGTAACGCGCGCCGCCAGCGCGGTCGTGCGGATCGAACGCGAGTCCGAGATCGCGTTGCGCTTCTCCTCGACCGTGTTGATGACGAGCGCGACGTCGCCGTTCTTGATCAGGTCGACGATGTGCGGCCGACCCTCCGCGACCTTGTTGACGCTCTCGCACGCGGTGCCGGACGCCTCGATCGCGGCCGCCGTGCCGCGCGTGGCGACCAGCGGGAAGCCCATCGTCTTCAACGTGCGCGCGACCTCGACGGCCTTCGGCTTGTCGGCGTTCTTCACGCTGATGAAGACCTTGCCCGGACCCTTGCCGTCGATGCCGGCCGGCGACGGCAGGCGAATCCCGGCCGCGAGCTGCGACTTGACGAACGCTTCGCCGAAGGTCGTGCCGACACCCATCACCTCGCCGGTCGACTTCATCTCCGGACCGAGGATGGTGTCGACACCGGGGAACTTGACGAACGGGAACACCGCCTCCTTGACCGAGTAGTAGGGCGGCACGACCTCGCGGCCGATGCCCTGCTCGTCGAGCGAGCGGCCGGCCATGCAGCGCGCCGCGATCTTGGCGAGCTGGAGCCCGGTCGCCTTCGAGACGTAGGGCACGGTGCGCGACGCGCGCGGGTTGACCTCGAGCACGTAGACGACGTCCTTCTGGATCGCGAACTGCACGTTCATCAGGCCGACGACGCCGAGCGCCTTCGCCATCCGTTCGGTCTGCGACTTGAGCTCGGCCACGATCTCGCTCGACAGCGAATACGGCGGCAGCGAGCAGGCCGAGTCGCCCGAGTGCACGCCGGCCTGCTCGATGTGCTCCATCACGCCGCCGATGAAGACGCGCCCGGGCCCGTCGACGCCGCGGTCGCAGATCGCGTCGACGTCGACCTCGATCGCGTCGTTGAGGAAGCGATCGAGCAGCACCGGCGAATCGTGCGAGACCTTGACCGCCTCGCGCATGTAGCGTTCGAGGTCGCGTTGCTCGTGGACGATCTCCATCGCGCGGCCGCCGAGCACGTAGCTCGGCCGCACCACCAGCGGATAGCCGATCTCGCCGGCGCGCTCGAGCGCCTGCTTCTCGCTGCGCGCCGTGCGGTTGGGCGGCTGCAGCAGACCGAGCCGGTCGATGAAGCCCTGGAAGCGCTCGCGGTCCTCCGCGAGGTCGATGGCGTCGGGCGACGTGCCGATGATCGGCACGCCCGCGGCCTCGAGCGACTTCGCGAGCTTCAACGGCGTCTGGCCGCCGTACTGCACGATCACGCCGACCGGCTTCTCCTTGGCGACGATCTCGAGCACGTCCTCGAGCGTGACCGGCTCGAAGTAGAGCCGGTCGCTGGTGTCGTAGTCGGTCGAGACGGTCTCGGGGTTGCAGTTGACCATGACGGTCTCGTAGCCGTCCTCGGACAGCGCGAGCGCCGCATGCACGCAGCAGTAGTCGAACTCGATGCCCTGCCCGATGCGGTTGGGGCCGCCCCCCAGCACGATGATCTTCCTGCGATCGGACGGCTCGGCCTCGCACTCCGCGTCGTCGAGCCCTTCGTAGGTCGAATAGAGATACGCGGTGCTGGTCGCGAACTCGGCCGCGCACGTGTCGACGCGCTTGTAGACCGGCCGCACGCCGTCCTTGACGCGGCGCTCGCGGACCTTGTGCTCGGTCGTCTTCATCAGGTAGGCCAGGCGTCGGTCGGAGAAGCCCTTCCGCTTCAACTGGTACAGCGTGGTCCGGTCGATCTCGCCGAGCCTGGTCCGTTCGAGCTTGAGCTCGATGTCGACGATCTCCTTGATCTGGACGAGGAACCACGGGTCGATGCGCGTCAGCTGGCCCACCTCCTCCACGCTCATGCCCATCGCGAACGCGTCGCCCACGTACCAGATGCGCTCGGGTCCGGGCTCGCCGAGCTCGATCTCGATCTTCTCGCGGTCCTTGGTCTTCTCGTTCATGCCGTCGACGCCGACCTCGAGTCCGCGCAACGCCTTCTGGAACGACTCCTGGAAGGTGCGGCCGATGGCCATCACCTCGCCGACCGACTTCATCTGCGTCGTCAGGTGCGCGTCGGCCATCGGGAACTTCTCGAACGCGAAGCGCGGCACCTTCGTGACGACGTAGTCGATCGACGGCTCGAAGCTCGCCGGCGTCGCGCCGTTGGTGATGTCGTTGCGCAGCTCGTCGAGCGTGTAGCCGATCGCGAGCTTCGCCGCGATCTTCGCGATCGGGAAGCCGGTCGCCTTCGACGCGAGCGCCGACGAGCGCGACACGCGCGGGTTCATCTCGATGACGATCATGCGACCGTCCTTCGGGTCGATCGCGAACTGCACGTTGGAGCCGCCCGTGTCGACGCCGATCTCGCGCAGGATCGCGATCGACGCGTTGCGCATCAGCTGGTATTCCTTGTCGGTCAGCGTCTGCGCGGGCGCGACCGTGATCGAGTCGCCGGTGTGGATGCCCATCGGGTCGAGGTTCTCGATCGAGCAGACGATGATGCAGTTGTCGGCGCGATCGCGCACGACCTCCATCTCGAACTCCTTCCAGCCGATCAGCGACTCCTCGATCAACAGCTCCTTCGTGGGCGACGCCTCCAGTCCGCGCTTGCAGATGGTCTCGAACTCCTCGCCGTTGTAGGCGATGCCGCCGCCGGTGCCGCCGAGCGTGAAGCTCGGCCGGATGATCGACGGGAAGCCGAGCGAGCGCTGCACGGACCAGGCCTCGTCGAGGCTGTGCGCGATGCCCGAGCGCGCGGAGCCGAGGCCGATCTTCGTCATCGCGGCCTTGAACTTGCTGCGGTCCTCGGCCTTGTCGATCGCCTCCGGCGACGCGCCGATCAGCTCGACGCCGTACTTCGCGAGCACGCCGTGACGATGCAGGTCGAGCGCGCAGTTGAGCGCGGTCTGGCCGCCCATCGTCGGCAGGATCGCGTCGGGCCGCTCGACGTCGATGATCCTCTCGACGACCTGCCAGGTGATCGGCTCGATGTAGGTGCGATCGGCGGTCTCGGGGTCGGTCATGATGGTCGCCGGATTCGAGTTCACGAGCACGACGCGATAGCCCTCCTCGCGCAGCGCCTTGCAGGCTTGCGCACCGGAATAGTCGAACTCGCAGGCCTGGCCGATGACGATCGGGCCGGCGCCGATGATGAGGATGGAGCGGAGGTCTTGTCGTTTGGGCATCGGTGTTCCGTTCAGCGCGCGCTCTGTTCTTCGCAGAGCTTTTCGGCGAGCGAGACGTAGGCGGCGAGTGTGTCCATCTTCAGCAGGGCGGGGCGCTCGTCGACTCGCGCTGCGTCTTCGAGCGGCTCCACGACGACGCGGCATTCGCTCGCCAGCAGGTCGAACTGCGTTCCATACGACTGCTCACGGTAGTCGTCGACGGGAACGCGGTCGGTGAGGAAGGCGAGGTTCCCGGGACCGACGTCCGATCCCGACCGACGGACTCGCCCCTCGAGACCTTCAGGCGTCGACGTGAACGACCGGACCGGTCCGCTGCCGTCCGCCTTTCAACCACGCACCGCCTCCATCGACGCCACGAAGCGGTCGAACAGGTAGCCGATGTCCTGCGGGCCCGGGCTCGCTTCGGGATGTCCCTGGAAACAGAACGCCGGCCGGTCGGTCCTCGCGAAGCCCTGCAACGAGCCATCGAACAGCGACACGTGCGTGACGCGGCAGTTGGCCGGCAGCGACGCGGCGTCGACCGCGAAGCCGTGGTTCTGCGACGTGATCAGCACCTGCTTCGTGTCGAGATCCTGCACCGGATGGTTGGCGCCGTGATGGCCGAACTTCATCTTCAGCGTCCTCGCGCCGGACGCGAGCGCCATGATCTGGTGGCCGAGGCAGATGCCGAAGGTCGGCAGTCCGCGCTCGATCAGCGTCCGCGACGCTTCGATCGCGTAGTCGCAGGGCGCGGGATCGCCCGGACCGTTCGCGAGGAAGATGCCGTCCGGCTGCAGCGCGAGCGCCTCGTCGGCACTCGACTGCGCGGGCAGTACGGTGATCCGGCATCCGCGCGAAGCGAGCATCCGCAGGATGTTGTGCTTGACACCGTAGTCGAAGGCCACCACGTGGAAGCGCTGCGGCACGTCGGCGTCGTGGCGCTCGCCGAGCTTCCACACCGACGCGGTCCAGTCGTAGGGCCGGTCGACGCTCACGACCTTCGCGAGATCGAGACCCGCGAGGCCGGGGAAGCTCCGCGCCAGCGCGACGGCCTCCTCGACGTCCGCCTCGTCGCCTGTGCAGTCGGCGACGATCGCGCCGTTCTGCGCGCCCGTCGTGCGCAGCATCCGCGTGAGTCTGCGGGTGTCGATGCCGGCGATCGCCACGCAGCGCTCGGCCCGGAGGTAGTCCGACAGGCTGCGCTGCGAACGGAAGTTCGACACCACGCGCGGAAGGTCGCGGATGACGAGCCCGGCGGCATGCACGCGCATCGACTCGACGTCCTCGCCGTTGGTGCCGGTGTTGCCGATGTGGGGATAGGTCAGCGTCACGATCTGACGCGCGTAGCTCGGGTCGGTCAGGATCTCCTGGTAGCCGGTCATCGACGTGTTGAACACCACCTCGCCGATGGACCGGCCCGGAGCGCCGATCGAGATGCCGCGGAAGACGGTGCCGTCGGCGAGCGCGAGGAGCGCGATGCCGCTCGCGTCGGGATCGGGCGGAAAGAATGCGGTCGGCAACAAGAAGAACCCCTGTCGTGGCCGGCCGTCTGCTGCGATCGTGCAGACCCGTGCCGTCCTCCTGGGGTCCACCTCCGAAGCATTCGTCGGGGCCGGCGAAGTGGTGGTCGGGAAGGAGCGGATCGGGAAAAGAAAGGAGTCGCGCGGGCGGTCGGCGGCTGAAGATAAACTTTCGGAGTATACCGTGTCGAAGAAGGCGGCCGGCCGGTCGGCTGCTGCCGCACACTCGCATCCTCCACCCTTCCCTACAAGACGCCCGCCCATGAACCAGCTCGATCAGTTGAAGCAGTACACCACCGTCGTCGCCGATACCGGCGACTTCGAAACGATGCGCGACTTCAAGCCGCAGGACGCGACCACCAACCCCTCGCTGATCCTGAAGGCGGTCGGGAAGGACGCATACAAGTCGCTCGTCCAGAGGGTCGTCGAGGAACACCGGAAGAAGGAGCCGGCCGACGTCATCGATCACCTGCTGATCGCGTTCGGCGCCGAGATCCTGAAGATCGTCCCGGGCCGCGTCTCGACCGAAGTCGACGCCCGCCTCTCGTTCGACACGGCCGCCTCGATCGCCAAGGCGCACCAGCTGATGGCGCTCTACGACGCGCTCGGCATCGGCCGCGACCGCGTGCTGATCAAGATCGCGTCGACCTGGGAAGGCATCCGCGCGGTCGAGGCGCTCGAACGCGAAGGCATCCACTGCAACATGACGCTGATGTTCGGGATGCCGCAGGCGATCGAAGCGGCCGAGGCCGGCGCCACGCTGATCTCGCCGTTCGTCGGCCGCATCACCGACTGGTTCAAGAAGGCCGAGGGCAAGGAAGACTACGCTGCGACCGAAGACCCGGGAGTGGTGTTCGTCCGGGGCGTGTACGCGGCCTTCAAGAAGCTCGGCTATCCCACGCAGATCATGGGCGCGAGCTTCCGCAACGTCGGCCAGGTCCTCGGCCTCGCGGGCTGCGACCTGCTGACGATCAGCCCCGAGCTGCTGAAGAAGCTGACCGAGAGCGAGGACCGCGT
>CALMOR010000179.1:8047-9308 GCA_937872165.1 uncultured Burkholderiales bacterium
CGTGCCGCAGCTCGACGATGCGTGGGCGCAAGGCCAGCAGGTCGAGGCGAAGATCTACGACGAATCGAAGTTCCGCAACGACATGAACGACGACGCGATGGCCACCGAGAAGCTGGCCGAGGGCATCCGCACCTTCGCATCGGACGCGGTCAAGCTCGAGAAGCTGATCGCCGAGATGCAGTGACGCGCGGCGGAGGCCGGCTCACAGCCTGCCGGCCTCTCCGCTTCGCGGCTGCCACTTCATCAGCCTCTTCTCGACGACGCCGACGAGCGCGTCGAGCAGCAGCGCGAACACGGTGAGCACGACGATGCCCGCGAACACCGTGTTGATGTCGAAGCTGCCTTCGGCCTGCAGGATCAGGTAGCCGACGCCGCGCGCCGAGCCGAGGTACTCGCCGACGACCGCGCCGACGAACGCGAGCCCTACCGCCGTATGCAGCGACGAGAAGACCCAGCTCGTCGCGCTCGGCAGGTACACGCTGCGCATCAGCTGCCTGCGGTTCGCGCCCAGCATGCGCGCGTTGGCGAGGACCACCGGGCTCACTTCGCGCACGCCCTGGAAGACGTTGAAGAAGACGATGAAGAACACCAGCGTCATGCCGAGGGCGACCTTCGAGCCGATGCCGAGGCCGAACCATACGGCGAAGATCGGCGCGAGGATCACGCGCGGCATCGCGTTGGCGCCCTTGATGTACGGATCGGCGACCGCCGCGGCGACGGGAGCGAGCGCGAGCCACAGACCGCAGGCGAGGCCGAGCAACGTCCCGAGCGCGAAGGCCAGCGCGGTCTCGAGCAACGTGACGCCGAGGTGCGGATAGATTTCGCCCGTGACGAACCAGTCGCGGATGCGGATCGCGACCTGGACCGGTTCGCCGAAGAAGAACGAGGCCTGGGCGGCGTTCGCGAAATAGAACGTCGGCAGCAGCGTCGGACTGGTCAGCACGTACCAGAGCGCGAGCACGACCACGAGGACCGCGCCCTGCCACAGCCTGACTGCGGCGCGACGTCTCATGCCCTGGTCCTCGTCTGCCGGTAACCCTTCAATACCTCGTCCTTCATCGCGCTCCAGATACGGTCGTGCAGCGCGACGAAGCGCGGCTCGCTGCGGATCTCGGCCACGTCGCGGGGCCGTTCGAGGTCGACGTCGAAGCTCGCGATCGGTCGCGTCGCGGGCCCGGCCGACAGGACCACGACGCGGTCCGACAACGCGATCGCCTCGTCGAGGTCGTGGGTGATGAAGAGGACCGCCTTCCGCTTCGCC
>CALMOR010000180.1 GCA_937872165.1 uncultured Burkholderiales bacterium
CCGCGGCACGCTCGACAACACCCGCGTGCTGACCCTGATCCGCAGGGCGGCCGACCTCTAGCGTCCCGCCCCGTTCCGCGCGACCCATTCGACGACCGCGTCGAGACTGCGGAAGTCGGACACCGAACGGACCGCGAGGTCGGGATGGCGCTCCCGCATCAGCCGCGCGAGCGCGTTGCCCGGACCGAGCTCGAGGCAGACCGTGGCGCCGCGTTCGACGACGCTGTCCATGCACTGCGACCAGCGCACCGTCGTCGCGACCTGACGCGACAGCGCGTCGATCGCGCGTCCGCGATCGCGGACGACCGCCCCGTCGATGCCGGCCACGATCGGGGCCGACGGCGCGGACCACGGCAGCGCTTCGAGCCGCCGCCGGAACGCGGTCGCCGCGGACTCGAGCAGCGGCGTGTGCGCGGCCACCGCGACCGGCAGTCGCCGGGTGCGCGCGCCGCGCGCGGTGGCGTCGACGACGACCGCGTCGAGGGTCGCGGCCGAGCCGCCGACCACGTACTGATCGTCGTCGTTGACGATCGCGATCGACGCGCCGTGCCGCGCGCACGAGGCCTCCACGTCGAGGCGTCCGAGTCCGCGCACGGCGACCAGCCCGTCGCCGTCGCGGCTCGCGGCGTCCATCGCGTCGGCACGCGACCGCGCCAGCGCGATCGTGTCGTCGAAGCCGAAGGCGCCCGCGCAGCCGTGCGCCGCCAGCTCGCCGACGCTGTAGCCGGCGAACAGCGCCGGCTCGACGGCCACGGCCGCGAGCCGTGGTCCGAGCCGCGACCAGGTGGCCATCTGGAAGGCGCAGAGCGCGGGCTGCGCGATCGCGTTGTCGAACATGCGCGGATCGCCCCGGCCTTCGAACGGCGCGACGACATCGGCCACGCGGTCCGCGAGCGCGAGGCCGTCGAAGAGGCCGGCCCGCTGGCCACCCTGCCCGGGGCACAGCACCGCGAGCGTCATCGCAGCCGGCTCAGCGGAGGCCGATCACGCGATCGACGAAGAGGGCCGCGGCCAGCAGGTCGGCGCTGCCGCCGGGACTGAGGCGCCGGGCGACGAAGTCGCGGCCGATGGCGCGCAGGGCGGAGTCGCGATCGGGCATCGCGATCCCGCCCGCATCGAGGAAGGTCCGCGCCGCAGCCTGCGCATCGCGCAGTCCTTCGAGTCCACCGCGGTAGAGAAGGTTGGTGTCCGCGACCGTCGCGATCGACGTCATCAGCGCATGCAGCCCTGCCCCTCGCTCGTCGTGCCCGGCCGCACGCGCGGCGCGCAGCGCGGGCAGCACCACGTCGAAGACGGACGGGAAGCCGGCGGCCGCTTCGAGACGGGCGCCGCCCGCGCCGTGGCGCATCGCCATCGCGAGACCGTGCGAAGCCTCGCCGACCGGGCGCGCTCCCAGCGCGCGAGCCCAGCGCGTCGTCAGCGTATCGCGCAGGCCGTCGATCGTGATCGGCGTCCCGTCGCGGACCATACGATGCGCGGCCGCCGCGGCCAGCAGGCCGACGTTGAAGATCGCGCCGCGATGCGTGTTGACGCCGCGCGTGGCGCGCCGCATCGCCGCTTCGGCTTCGATGCCGATGGCCTGCAAGCGTCCGAACGACGCATCGCCGGCGGCCGCCACGACCAGGTCGCGGAAGCCGTGACGAAGCGCCGCGAGACTGCGCATCATCGTCGCGGCATCCATGTCGTCGTGAGCGCCCGCGTCGCCGGGGCAGACCAGACCCGGCTTCGGCGCGAGGACGAGCTCGGCATGCAGGGCGCGGACCGCCGCACGAGTGATCGCTCGCAACCCGTGCGCGGCAACGCGTTCCGCGAGGAGAGCCTCAGGCATGCGCCGCGATCGGTGAACGCGCCAGCGCGACGCCGTCGTCGCGCTTGACCAGCACGTCTTCCCGCGCCGTCGCGAGCTCGCGCCAGGCGATCGAATCGCCGTTCGCGAAGCGCGCCTCGCCGTCGGCCCTGAGGCCGCTCGCCGCTTCCCATCGCGACAGCAGCGCGATCACCGCTTCGATCCGCCGCCGGTCCGTCGCGTCCCACAGAAGGTCGAGGTCCGAGGTCGGCGTCACGTAGTCCTCGCCGGCGATCGCCTGCCATGCGAACGAACCGTAGACGCCGAACGTCACGCCGAGCGCTTCGCCTTCGCGCCGCAGTCGTTCGAGCATCGGGCGCCGATCGCGCGGCGCCGCCGCGATCACGTCGCCGAGACCGAGCGGCGGTGCGAGGCGCACGACCGCGGTACGGTCGACGATCAGCGGGATGCGAAGTCGTCCGAGGCCCGGCGCCGACGCGAGCCCGACGAAGCAGTCGGCGCCCGCGTCGGGTTCGCGTCGTCGCCCGACCAGTGCCCGGCCGCCTTCGATCCAGCGCCCGGCGAACGCGAGGTGTCCTTCGGGAACCGCGTCGCGCAGCTTCGAGCGCCACGTCGCCGCGTCGAGCCAGACCCGATCGTGTCGCGACGGCCGTTCGACGTCAGTCGACGGCATCGGTGCGCACGCGCCTCGATACCGCGAGCGCCAGCGGGCGGCCACCGCGTTCGGCGCCGAACTCGCGGCGTCGATCGGTGCGACCGCCCGCGAGCACCGGAACGTCGTCGGTCAACGACGCGGCCAGGGCGGCGGCCGGATCGTCGGCCCACAGGCTGTCGAGCTGGCCCATGCGCAAATAGTTGGCGGCGCCGGGCGCGAACACCGGCGAGCTCTCCGCGAGCTCTTCGAGGCGCTGCTGCGGGATCTTCGTCACCCGCGCCATCGCCGGCAGGTTCATCACGCTGATCTCGGCCGAGGCCAGCGCGTGGCAACGGTCGGCCATCATGCCGCCGGTGATGTAGCCGCCGCTGACCGCGCGACCGTGGACCAGGCTGACGACGCGATGACCCGCACGCCGCGCGACCTCGAGGCATTGCGCGAGATGCGCCATGTAGACGTTGATGCCGAGCAGCTCGTCGCGGCGGCGCAGCCGCTGCCCCTGGGTATCGACGAGGACGAGGATCGCGCGGCCGGGTTCGTCGCGCACGGTGCGCAGCACGTCCACCGCCATCGCGAGCGCGAGCTCGACGCCGATCTCCGCGTCGCCGCCGGTACCGACCACGCGGATCGTCTCGCCGCCGACCGTCGCCGTCCCGGAGACGAAGTGCTCGCTCACCGCGACCGCATGGCCTTCGGGGAAGAGGCGGTCGAACAACGGGTTGGGCGTCACGACGTCGTCCCCCGGTCGACGTTCGCGGTGGCGGCGACGAAGGCATCGCGGTCGAGCAGCGGCAGCGCGTCGGGCGCCGCGACGCCGAGCTCGCGCCAGATGTCGAGCGCGTCGCGCAGCGACCCGAAGCGCCGCAGCCGCGCGGTCAGCACCGCCTGTTCCGCGAGCATCGCATCGAGCGTCAGCGGCCGACGGCGGTCGAGCGCGGCGCAGGCCGCGCGGCGGAACGCCGCGAGGTCGTCGTCGACGATCGCCTGCGCGTCGCCGAGCAGGTAGCGATGCTTGCCGCCGGTGGTGCGCCACACGAGCGCACGGTCGCGCGCGTCGAACTCCTCGACGCCGTGCTTCGTCTCGATGACCTCGGGCCCCGACATGCCGAGCCGTCCCTCCTCGGACATCACGATCGTGTCGCAGCACGCGGCGACGAGGCCCATGCCGCCGAAGCAGCCGACGCTGCTGCCGACGAGGCCGACGACCGCGATGCCCGCGACGCGCGCGTCGAGCAGCGCCCGCATCGTCTCGGAGACCGCGATCAGTCCCGCATTGGCCTCGTGCAGGCGCACGCCGCCGGACTCGAGCAGCAGCAACACCGCGTCGGGCCGCTCGTCGATCGCGCGTTCGAAGAGGCCGGTGAGCTTGGCGCCGTGGACCTCGCCGACCGCGCCGCCCATGAAGGCGCCTTCCTGCGCGGCCGCGAACACCGTGCGTCCTTCGAGGCGACCGACACCGACCACGACGCCGTCGTCGAACGCGACCGGCGCGTCGAGCAGCGGCAGATGCGGACTGGTCGCGCGTTCGGACGGCGGCAGCAGCTCGCGGAAGGAATCCGCGTCGAGCAGGCCCGCGAGGCGCTGTCGCGCGTTCGCCTCGTAGTAGCTGTGCTTCATCGCGACGACCCCGACCGGAAGGTCTCGACCGCCTGGTCGAGCCGCAGCCCGACGACGGCCGGCGACGCGCCGACGTCGTTGATCGAGATGCGCACGCCGCCGAGCTGCGAGCGTTCGAAGAAGTCGCGCAGCACCGCGGCCCACACGTCGTCGAAGCCGCGGGCCGGCGTGTCGACGTCGATGCGACAGGCGCCGTCGTCGACGAGCGGCTCGATCATCACTTCCAGGTTGCCCGACGAGACGACGCCGACGACGATCGCCGCGCGCGCTTCGACGCGGCCGCCCTGATAGCTGAAGCTGAGGTGTTCCATCCCGTGTCCTTCGCGTCACCAGTTCCGGAAGCGCTTCGGCGGATCGTAGAGGCCGCCCGAGGCGCGGACGAGATCCTTGATCGAGCGCGCGGCGAGCAGGTCGCGGGTCGCGTCGCGCTTGTCGATCCCCAGGTCCTCCGGTCGTCGGATCACGCCGCGGTCGCGCAGGTTCTCCACCATCGCGCGATCGCGTCCGAGCCCGACCGGCGTATAGCCCGCGACGCCGCGGATCGCCTGTTCGCGTTCGTCCGCGTCGCGACACAGCAGCAGGTTGGCGATCCCTTCCTCGGTCACGACGTGGCTGACGTCGTCGCCGTAGATCATCACCGGCGGCAGCGCCATGCCGGCGCTCTCGGCGAGGCGCCACGCATCGAGCGTCTCGACGAACGCGGGCTCCATGTGTTCGCGATAGGTCTCGACCATCTGCACGACGAGCTTGCGGCCGCGCGGCACCGGTCGCCGCGACCCTGCGCCGTGATGGGTGCCTTCGACGCCGGCCTTCAACCAGGCCGGACTCGCATGACGGCGACCGCGCGCGTCGGCGCCCATGTTCGACGCGCCGCCGAAGCCGGTGATGCGATCGACGGTCGCCGTCGAGCTGTTGCCGGCGAGGTCGATCTGCAGCGTCGAGCCGATGAAGAGGTCGCATGCGTAGTGACCGGCGGCCTGACAGAACGCGCGGTTCGATCGCATCGATCCGTCCGGTCCGGTGAAGAACACGTCCGACCGCGCGGCGATGTAGGCCTCCATGCCGAGCTCGGAACCGAACGAATGGACCGACTCGACGAAGCCGGCTTCGATCGCGGGGATCAGCGCCGGGTGCGGGTTGAGCGCCCAATGCCGGCAGATGCGGCCCTTCAGCCCGAGCCCCTCGGCATAGGTCGGCAGCAGCAGTTCGATCGCGGCCGTGTCGAAGCCGATGCCGTGGTTGAGCCGCTCGACGCCGTACTCGGCGTAGATGCCGCGGATCACGAGCATCGCCATCAGCACCTGGATCTCCGAGATCAGCGCCGGGTCGCGCGTGAAGAGCGGCTCGATGTAGTGCGGCTTCGGACTCGGCACGTAGAAGTCGACCCAGTCCGCCGGGATGTCCACGCGCGGCAGCCGCGTCGTCGTGCCGTCGACGACCTCGTTGACCTGGGCGACCACGATGCCGCTCTTGAAGGCGGTGGCCTCGACGATCGCCGGCGTGTCCTCGGTGTTGGGACCCGTGTACAGGTTGCCCTCGCGATCGGCGGCCTGCGCGGCGATCAGCGCGACCCGCGGCGTGAGGTCGACGAAGTAGCGCGCGAACAGTTCGAGATAGGTGTGGATGGCGCCGATGGCGACCTTCTTCTCGCCCACCAGCCGCGCCATGCGCGCGCCCTGCGGTCCGCTGAACGAGAAGTCGAGCCTCGATGCGATGCCGTTCTCGAACAGGTCGAGGTGTTCGGGCAGCGCGATCACCGACTGCAGCATGTGCAGGTCGTGGACCTTCGTCGCGTCGAGCGACGCGAGCGCCTTCGCGAGGAAGTCGGCCTGCTTCTGGTTGTTGCCTTCGAGGCAGACGCGATCGCCGGGTTCGATCAGCGCATCGAGGAGCGCGCCGATGTTCGCGGCGTCGACGTGCTTGCCGTCGGCGAAGAGGCGCGCGCGCGCGAGACGCGCTTCACGCGACGCGCGCTGCGTGTTCCACGAACGTTCGGGCATCCGGATGCGGGTCCGCCCTACTTCGGGCCACCCATGATCAGGTCGGGCAGTCCGGTCGCGATCCCCGGCATCACGCACAGCAGGAAGATGGCGAGGAACATCAGCCCCACGAACGGCAGCACGCCCTTGATGACGTCGCCGAGCGGGATGTCCGGCGCGATGTTCCGGATGACGAAGAGGTTGAGGCCCACCGGCGGATGGATCAGGCCCATCTCCATCACGATCGTCATGACGACGCCGAACCAGATCAGGTCGAAGCCGGCGGCCTTCAGCGGCGGCAGGATGATCGGCGCGGTCATCAGGATGATCGACACCGGCGGCAGGAAGAAGCCGAGCACGATCACCATGCCGAGTATCGCCGCGAGCAGTACCCACTTCTGCAGGTGCATCGCGACCACCGCCTCGGCGGCGCCCTGCGAGATGTGGAGCGAGCTCATCACGTACGAGTACAGCAGCGACATGCCGATGATGAACATCAGCATCGTCGACTCGCGGATGGTCGACGAGAGGATGGGTTGCAGCTGCTTCGGGCGCCAGATCGCATACACGACCGCGATCAGCACCAGCGCCAGCACGCCGCCGAGGCCGGCGGTCTCGGACGGCGTGGCGAAGCCGCCGTACAACGCGACCATCACGCCGATCAGCAGCACGATGAAGGGCAGCACGCGCGGCAGCATCTCGACGCGCTCGCTCATCGTGTACACGTGCGTGTCGAGGAGCGCCGACGATTCGAACGCGGTGCCGGCCTTGCTGCCGCCCTCGTAGGCCTTCAGCGCGACGCGGTACTCCTTCCGATAGCGATAGACGGCATAGCTCGCGAACAGCGCGACCAGCAGCACGCCCGGTCCGATGCCGGCGAGGAAGAGACGCCCGAGCGACTGCTCGGCCGCGACCGCGTAGAGGATCATCGTGATCGACGGCGGCAGCAGGATGCCGAGCGTGCCGCCGGCCGCGATGATGCCGGCCGCGAAGCCCGGCGAGTAGCCACGCATGCGCATCTCGGGGATGCCGGCGCTGCCGATCGCGGAACAGGTCGCGGGGCTCGAGCCGGACATCGCCGCGAACAGCGCGCACGCGAACACGTTGGCGATGCCGAGGCCGCCGGGAATGCGGCCCATCCACGCGTGCATCGCGGAGTAGAGGTCCTTGCCCGCGGGCGACTTGCCGATCGCCGCGCCCTTCAGGATGAAGAGCGGGATCGACAGCAGCGTGATGCTGGCCATCTCCTCGTAGACGTTCTGCGTGACCGTGTCGAGCGCGGAGGCCGGCATGAAGAAGATCATGAAGCCGACCGCGACCGCTCCGAGCGCGAACGCGATCGGCATGCCGGAGAACATGACGAGCAGCGTCGCGACGCCGTAGCTGACGCCGATCGCGAGTTCGCTCATCCGTCGATCGCGTGCGCGCCTTCGTGTCGCAGACGATCGCCGATCGCGTCGACGCGGCCGCGCCAACCGTCGCGGTCGGCGATGCGGCTCGCGCATTCGAGCAGCAGCTGCAGGCTGAGCAGCGTCATCCCGAACGACATCAGCGAATAGGGGATCCAGAGCTTCGGTCCCCAGGTCGAGTTCGAGGTCTGGCCTTCGTGGAAGGCCTCGAGGCAGAGCGTCCACGACTTCCATGCGAAGAACGCGCAGAAGAGGAAGCCGAGTGCGTCGACGAAGATCATCCGCACGTGGTTGACGCGCGGCGACAGCAGACCGGTGACGGCCTCGATGCCGACGTGGCCGCGGAACTGCTGCACGTAGGCCGACGAGAAGAAGGTGGCGCCGACCAGCAGGAACACGGCCGTCTCGTCCTGCCACTCGGTGGGGACCTTGAAGAAATAGCGCGCGGCCACGCTGTAGCTGAGGATGCACGCGGCGAGCGCGACCGCGATCATGCACGGGACCATCAGCCAGCCGTTCAGGCGCTGCATCGCGCGGTTGAGCGCGACGAAGAGCGGATGGCCGCGCGGCGCGCCCTCGGGATGGACGAGCTCCGCGCCGGCCTGGGTGACTTCGAGGGGAGCCATGCTGCGCGGCCCGGCCAGGTGATCGGGTGCGGCCCGGCGACGGCGCGCGGCCCCGGCCTCAGGCCTTCACCGACTCGGCCGCCTTCAGGAGCTTGGCGCAACCGTCGCTGCGCTCGGCATAGTCCTTCCACGCGGTCGTGCGCGCGAGGCCGACCCACTTGTCGAGTGCGCTGTCGGTCAGTTCGTGGATCGTCGCGCCCGCCTTGCGGTACTGGTCGGCGACCAGCAGGTCGTCGGCCCGGGCGCCTTCGAACGCGAAATGTTCCATCTCCGCGCCGACGGTCATGATCAGCGACTGCTGGTCCTTCGGCAGCTTGTCGAACACGATCTTCGACATCAGCAGCGGCTCGAGCATGAACCAGTACGACTTGCCCTTGCTGTTGACGGTGAGGTGCTTCGACACTTCCTGGAGGCGGAACGAGATGAGGCTGGTCGCGGACGTGGTGACGACGTCGACGGCGCCGGTCTGCATCGCCGCGTAGGTCTCGTTCGACGGCAGCGACAGCGTCGCGGCGCCCGCGGCCTTGGCCACGAGGTCCATCTCGCGGCTGCCGC
>CALMOR010000181.1 GCA_937872165.1 uncultured Burkholderiales bacterium
GGTCGCCGTCCGCGATGCTGTCGGGCGGACTGTCGATCACGCGATCGTCGGCGCCGATGCCGGACGCGAGCTCGACCACCTTGCCGAGGTCGCGCGCGATCGTCACCGGCTTCAGGACGACCTTGTCGTCGGGACCGACGGTCGCGACGCGCAGACCGGCCTTGCCGATGATCAACGCGCCGGGCGGCACGTTCAACGCGCCGACGCCCGCCGGCAGGTCGAGACTGACGTTGGCGAAGCCGCCGGGCAGCAGGTCCGCGTTGCCGTTGTCGACCGCGAGCTGGACCAGCATGCTGCCGGAGGCCGCGCTGACGGCCTGCGCCGACGATTCGACCATCGCCGGATACGACACGCCCGGATGCTCGGGCACCGTCAGACGCGCCTTCGCGCCTCGCTTGATGACGGCCGCGTAGTTCTGCGGCACGCCGACGTAGACGCGCAGCTTCTTCGTGTCCGAGACGACGAAGAGCTCGGGTCCCGCACCGCTACCCGCGTTGATCAGGGCACCGACGTCGGTCGAGCGCGAAGTGACGATGCCGTCGAACGGCGCGACGATGCGCGCGAAGGTCTTCATCGCGAGGAAGCGGTCGAGGTTGGCCTGCGACGCGTTGACGAGCGATTGCTTGGTGACGAAGTCGCCGGCCTTCTCGTCGGCTTCCTGTCGCGATACGGCGTCGGCCGCGACCAGCGACTGCCAGCGCTTGGCGGTCGAGCCCGCGAGGCTCGCGTTGGCCTTCGCGCTCGCGAGGTCGGCACGCGCCTGCAGCAATTGCTGGTCGAGGTCGGGCGTCTCGATCTCCGCCAGCAGCTGGCCGGCCTTGACGGTCCCGCCGATGTCGACCTTCCAGCTCTTCAGGTAGCCGCTGACGCGTGCGTAGATCGGCGCTCGCGAGTAGGCCTCGATGCGGCCCGGCAGTTCGAGGGCGCCGGCCGCGGCCGCCGTGCCGGGCCTGATGACGACGACCGTCGGCACCGACTGGGTCTCGGCGCGCTCGTGCAGACGCGCCGCATCGGAGCTGCGGGTGGCGACGCCGATCCCGACGACGACGAGGGCGACGACGGCGAGCGCGATCGCGACGATGCGCAGCTTGCGTCGCGAGACCGAGGGCGACGCGGGTTCAGGCGACATCGGGTACTCCGCTGTGGGATGGAGCGAGGCCGGCGCCGGTCGCCGTCGGCGCCCGCTTCCGGCCGTGGTGACGATGAACGACGCTGAAGACCACCGGCACGAAGATCAGCGTGGCCACGGTCGCGAACAGCAGGCCGCCGATCACCGCGCGGCCGAGCGGCGCGTTCTGCTCGCCGCCTTCGCCGAGGCCGAGGGCCATCGGCAACATGCCGATCATCATCGCGAGCGCCGTCATCAGCACCGGACGGAAGCGCACGAAGCCGGCATCGAGCGCCGCGGCCGTCGACTCGCCCAGCTCGTCGAGCCGCTCGCGTGCGAACGCGATGACGAGCACACTGTTCGCGGTGGCGACGCCCATGCACATGATGGCGCCGGTCAGTGCCGGCACGGACAACGTGGTGTGGGTCGCGAACAGCATCCACACGATGCCCGCGAGCGCGGCCGGCAACGCGGTGATGATGACGAAGGGGTCGCTCCACGACTGGAAGTTGACGACGATCAGCAGATAGATCAGCACCACCGCGCCGAGCAGTCCGAACAGCAGTCCGGAGAAGGCGCTGTCCATCGTGCGGACCTGACCGACGAGCGCGACCGTCGAGCCTTTCGGCACCTGGCCGGCGGTGTCCGCGATCAGCTTGCGGATGTCGCGCGCGACCGAGCCGAGGTCGCGGTCCTGCGTCGTCGCGTTGATCTGCACGACCGGCTGGATGTCGTAGTGCGTGACGACGGCCTGGCTGTTGCTGCGCCTGATGCGCGCGAGGCCGCCCAGCACCTGCGGCGAATTGCTGGTCGCGCTGCTGATCGGCAGGTTCGCCAGTGCGGACAGCGAGTCGAGCGCGTACTGGGGCGCCTGCATCACGATCGGGTACGAGACGCCGTTGGCCGGGTTGAGCCAGAAGGTCGGCGCGACCTGGCTGCTGCCCGCGAGGTCGACGACGAGGCTGTTGGTGACGTCGCGCGCGGTGATGCCGACGTCCTGCGCGCGCGTGCGATCGACGTCGATGTCGAACACCGGATTGCGCCGCGACTGCTGGATGCGCACGTCGGCCACGCCCGGGATGCGACGGATCTCCTTCAGCAGCTTGTTCGCGTATTCGAAGTTCCCGTCGAAATCGTTGCCGCGGACCTGCAGGTCGATCGGGGCGGGAGCGCCGAAGTTGAGGATCTGCCCGACGATGTCGGCGGGCGGGAACGAGAACACCGTGTCGGGAAAGGCCCGCGGCAGCCGGTCGCGCAGGATGCGGACGTAGTCGGCGGTCGGCTTGTGGCCTTCGCGCAGCGCGATCTGCACGTCGCCGTCCTGCGTGCCGACGACGCCGGTGTTGTTGTAGGTCAGGTTGATGCTGCTCGGCGGCAGCCCGATGTTGTCGACG
>CALMOR010000182.1 GCA_937872165.1 uncultured Burkholderiales bacterium
GCCCCCGCCACCCGCCACCCGCCGTCAGCCTTCAGCCTTCGTCGCGGAACGCGTCGGGCAGCCACTCCACCGTGCACGTGGGCAGATGCTCGCCTTCGAGCGTGACGACGTCGAAGCGACACGGCGGCAAGGTACGCAGCCCGAGACCCACCAGATAGTGGGCTGCCGCCGCGACGATGCGTCGTCTCTTGGCATGCGTGACGCTGCCGGCGGCACCGCCGTGACTGCCGCGGGCCCGTCGCCTCACCTCGACGAAGACGAGCGTCGGACCGTCGGCCTCCCGGCGCGTCGCGTCGCGCATGACGAGGTCGATCTCGCCGTCGCGATAGCGAACCTTCGCCGCGACGAAGCGCAGGCCGGCACGCTCGAGGTGCAGCCGGGCCCAGGTCTCGCCATCGTCGCCGTCGCGTTGGCGCGCGGTGCGACGAGCCACGGGGTCGACGACGCCCGGCGTCGCGTAGAGCCCCGACGCGTTGCGAGGTGAATGCGCGGCGAGGGCCGACGGGCGTGGAGCGAGCGGGGCACCCGCGAGGCGTGCGATGAAGGCCTTGATCGTCTGCATCGGTTCCATGGACCGATGATGCGGATCGAGGGGGAAGCGCGCGACGTCCGTTCGCCGTAGACCGTTGCGGCACAATCGCCCGATGCCTGCCGACCCCGCCTTCGATGCCGCACCGCCCGTCGCCGACCCGCTTCCCGTCGACGCGATCGCCCGCAGCCTCCGCATCGCGGCCGGCGACGCCGACGGCCAGGACTACCCGGCGGCGACTCTCTACGTGATCGCGACGCCGATCGGCAATCGCGCGGACATCACCGTCCGTGCCCTGGCTTGCCTGGTCCGGGTCGACGCCGTCGCGGCCGAGGACACGCGCACCGCGCGACAGTTGCTGCATCACTATGGGATCGACAAGCCGATGGTCGCCGCGCACCGCCACAACGAGCACGAGGCCGCCGACGCGCTGGTGGCGCGCATCGCCGCGGGGGCACGCATCGCCTACGTGTCGGACGCAGGCACACCCGGCATCTCCGATCCCGGCGCCCGGCTCGCGGCCGCGGTGCGCGCCGCGGGCCATCGCGTGCTGCCGATCCCCGGCCCGTCCGCGCTGACGACCGCGCTGTCGGCGGCCGGCCTGCCCGAAGGACCGGTGCTCTTCGTCGGCTTCCTGCCGGCCAAGGCCGCTCAGGCCGCGACGATGCTGAAGTCGCTCGTCGCGACCGCGGCCCACCTCGTCTTCTACGAGGCGCCGCATCGCATCGTCGACACGCTGACGGCGATCGGTTCGGTGTTCGCCGGTCGTCGCTGCGTGATCGCGCGCGAACTCACCAAGCGCTTCGAGACACTGCATCGCTGTGAGGTCGAGGAAGCGACGGCGTGGATCACCGCCGATCCGCAGCGTCGGCGCGGCGAGTTCGTCGTGATCGTCGAAGCCCCGGTCGACGACGACGATGGCGGACTCGCGCACGCACTGCCGATCCTCGAAAAGCTGGGCGCGGTGCTGTCGGTATCGGAGGCCGCGTCGCTGACCGCCGAGATCACGGGCGTGTCGCGGAAGGCGCTGTACGCCGAAGCGCTGAAGCTGCGCGCCGCATCCTGAAACCCGCTCTTTCGGGAGCGGGTTCATGGCGCCGTCACACCGGCCGGGCCGGCCTCTTCATCTGGCACGTCGTCGGCTGCGCCGAGACGTACGACTCGAGGCGCGCATCGGTCTGGAAGCCGATGCCCTGGTTCTCGAGATCGTAGGTCACCTCCTTCGGACCGCCCTTCGCGGCGACCTTCTGGATCGTCGAGATGTAGAGCGGCGCCAGCAACTGATGGTCGGTCGTGCGCATCTCGACCTCGCCGGTCGGCGACTCGTACTTGAGCCCTTCGAGCGCGTAAGCGACCTTCAGCGGATCGTCGCTGTCGACCTTCCTGATGGCCTCGGCCAGCATGAAGAGCTCGTTGCGGATCTGCATGTAGTAGTAGTCGAGGTTCGGATACTTCCGGTGGAAGTCGAGCATGTCCTTCTGGATGTTGTTCGGGACCACGCTCGTGTGCCATTGCGTGATCTGCTTGACGGTGCCCACGCCCGATTCGCCGATCGCCGTCGGACTGCCGAGGCCGCCCGCGTAGAACGTGTAGAAGACCGCCTTGCTGCCGGTCTCCTTGACCGCCTTGATCAGCAACGCCATGTCGTTGCCCCAGTTGCCGGTGATGACCGTGTCGGCGCCCGACGCCTTGATCTTCGCCGCATACGGCGAGAAGTCCTTCACGGCCCCGAGCGGATGGAGGTCGTCGCCGACGATCTCCATGTCGGGGCGCTTGCGCTTCAGGTACTCCTTCGCGGCCCGCGAGACCTGCTGGCCGTGCGAGTAGTTCTGGTTGATCAGGAAGACCTTCTTGATCTCCGGCTTGTTCTTGATGAAGTCGGTGAGGCCCTCGAGCTTCATCTCCGAGTTGGCGTCGAAACGGAAGTGCCAGAAGCTGCACTTCGAGTTGGTGGCATCGGGATCGACCGCCGCGTAGTTGAGATAGACCACGGCTTTGCCCGGCTCGCGATCGTTGTTCTTCTGGACCGCGTCCTGCAACGCGAGGCCCGCACCCGATCCGTTGCCCTGCGTGATGAAGTGGATGTTCGAGTCGATCGCGCCCTTCAGCGCGGTCAGGCTTTCCTGGGGCGTGCCCTTGTTGTCGTACGGGACGATCTCGAAGCGGTACTTGCCGGCGAGCTTGCCCGCGTTGATCTGGTCCGCGACGAACTGGAACTGCCGCAGCCCGCCGTCGCCGACGTTGGCGAAAGGTCCGGACAACGGATCGATGTAGGCGATCTTGACGACCGGTTGCTGAGCCTGCGCGGACGCGCACCACGTCGCGGCCACGAGCACCGCGGTCAGCGTGGCGCCGTGGAGGGAGGGCGCGAGGCCCCGTGAACGGAAGCTGGCGATGATCGTCTCCGGTTGGCCTCCTCGAAGGGGAGGTCTGTTGAGGACCTGCGGTCGACGCGACGTTCGCTCGCATGGGCGGCCCGTCACGACGCCGCGGCAAGCCGCTTTTTTGCACCTCCCCGTGGGCCGAACAATCGGGACGAACCCTAGACCATGCGTCGCCTACGGCACCGGAGCCATCCCCCATCCGGGCTCCTTGCAACGAAGGTTTTCGCGTGGATCATCGAGCCCTACTGTCGATGACGGCAGGACCGCGATCGCCGCGACGCCGCGACGCCGCGACGTCGCGACGGGTCGCAATGCAACGCCACGCGACGCGTCACGGCCCCGCCACCGTCGCCGGTTCGACATCGATCCGGTTCGTTCGTCACACTCAAAGGATCATCCCATGCATACCCTCACCGCTCGACAGACGGAGCAGGCCTCAGGCGGCATCCTGTGGACCACCCCGGCGTTGGTCGCCATCGCCGACTCGGCAGCCCTCGGGCCGCTGGCCTTCGCTTTCAGCGTCGGATACGGGGCCGGCACCCTGATCTACGCCAGATACCTCAGCAAGTGATCGGCGGACGACCATGCGCTACCTCTGGACAGCCAGCATGGTCTTCCTCGCCGGCGCGCTCGCGTCGGCGATTCAGAACGCGCCCGAGACGGCTCTGCTGTTCGCGATCGCCGGCTTCGGCACGATGCATGCCGCCGAGTCGGACATCGACTGGCACCTGCGCATCGAAGGACCGGCCGGGCTCCGTGCGCTGAGCCGGCGTCGCTGGAAGACGACCATCGTCGGCAAGGTGGCCGAGTGGCTCGCCTACCTCTGCATGCTGGCGTTGTTCGTCGTGCACTTCCGCTGAGCTCGAAGATCCGATGCGGCGACCCGACATCGCCGTGGCGAGGCTTGCATAATGGCGCCCGGCCCCCGGCCCCGGCCCGCGACGAACGCCGCGCGAAGGGCTTCGTCAGACGGAGATCGGCATGGCGGTTCCCGCAGTCCTTCGACATCTCAGGCTTCCCGTGATCGGCGCACCGCTCTTCATCGCGAGCGGGCCCGACCTCGTCATCGCGCAATGCGAGGCGGGCATCGTCGGTTCCTTCCCCGCGCTCAACGCGCGGCCGGCCGAGGAGCTGGCCCGGTGGCTGACGCGCATCGAGAGCGAGCTCGCCGACTTCGCGGCCGCGAATCCCGGAAAGCCGGCCGCGCCGTTCGCGGTCAACCAGATCGTGCACTCGTCGAACGACCGGCTCGCGCACGACATCGACGTGTGCGTCGAGCATCGGGTGCCCATCCTCATCTCGAGCCTGCGAGCGCCCGACCGGTCGATGCTCGACGCGGTCCACGGCTACGGCGGCGTGGTGCTGCACGACGTCATCAGCATCCGCCATGCGAAGAAGGCGCTCGATGCCGGGGTCGACGGCCTGATCCTCGTCGCGGCGGGCGCGGGCGGCCATGCGGGGATGCTGTCGCCGTTCGCGCTGGTCGGCGAGGTCCGCAAGTTCTTCGACGGACCCATCGCGCTGTCGGGTTCGATCGCGAGCGGCGGCGCCGTGCTCGCCGCGCAGGCGATGGGTGCCGACTTCGCGTACGTCGGTACCCGCTGGCTCGCGACGCAGGAGGCCAACACGTCGCCCGAATATCGCGAGGCCATCGTCGGCTCCGACGCGGCCGACGTGGTCTATACCAACCTCTTCACCGGCGTGCACGGCAACTATCTGAAGAAGAGCATCGTCGCCGCTGGACTCGACCCGGACGACCTGCCGCGCTCCGACCCGACGTCGATGAACTTCGGCTCCGGGGGCGGCAGCAAGGCCAAGGCGTGGCGCGACATCTGGGGCGCGGGCCAGGGCGTCGGGCTGATGCACGACGTGCCGGCCGTCGGCGAGGTCGTCGACCGGCTCGAGCGCGAGTACCTCGACGCGCGGGCCCGGCTCGGGGCGCGATGAGGGCTTCGAACGCGACCGATGCGCAGGACGCGACTGCCGTCACCGACGCGACGAGCACGACCGAAGCCACCGACACGATGCACCGGCGATCCCGTCACGCATGAAGATCCGGCTGCGCCGCGCGTCGAAGCGGCTCGACGAGACCGCGACGGCGCCGATCGGCACGCGCGCCGACCGGCGCCGGGTCATGCCGCAATACATGCTGCCGAAGCGCCGGCTCACGGCCTTCGCGGGCCGCATCGCGTCGCGCGAGGGCGGACGCCGCACCCTGACGACGATCCGCTGGTTCGTGCGCAAGTACGGCGTCGACATGAGCGAGGCGGTCGAGCCCGACGTCGCGCGATACGGCAGCTTCAACGCGTTCTTCACGCGTGCGCTGAAACCGGGCGCCCGTCCCCTCGCGGTCAGCGCGCTGATCTCGCCGGTCGACGGATCGATCAGCCAGTTCGGCCGCATCGAGCACGACCGCATCCTGCAGGCCAAGGGCCATCGCTATTCGACGACCGCGCTCGTCGGCGGCGACGCGAAGCTCGCGAGCCTTTTCCACGACGGCCATTTCGCGACGCTCTACCTGAGCCCGCGCGACTACCACCGCATCCACATGCCGTGCGACGGACGTCTGCTGCGGATGATTCACGTGCCCGGCGACCTGTTCTCGGTCAACCCGACGACCGCCCGCGGCGTGCCGGGGCTCTTCGCCCGCAACGAGCGCGTGGTGTGCGTGTTCGAGACGCCCGACGATCGCGAGCCCTTCGTCTTCGTGCTGGTCGGCGCGACGATCGTCGGCAGCATGGCCACCGTGTGGCACGGCGTGATCAACGCGCCGCGCGCGACGCGCGTGCGCGAGTGGCTCTACGGCGCCGGCGAGGCCGACGACCTCGTGCTCCGGCAGGGCGACGAGATGGGTCGCTTCCTGCTCGGCTCGACCGTCGTCATGCTGTTCCCGAAGGCGCCGCTGGTCTTCAACCCGGCCTGGGAGCCGGGACGCGCGATCCGCTTCGGCGAAGCGATGGCCGAGCGCGCGGTCGCATCGGCCTGAGCGTCACGCGCCGACCGCTTCGAACAGCACGACCCGCGACACGTCGGCTTCGGTACGGCCCGATCCTTCCACCTGGCGCTCGTAGCGCGCGCCGGTCGTGAACGACTCGGCGACGGCGAAGAGGCCTTCGTAGCGCCATCGGCGCGTCGCCGCCCGGATGAAGATCGGGACGGGCACGCGCTGCTCGACCAGGACCTCGCAGGCCGGACCGTTCCGCGGACCGGCACCGCACAGGAGGGCGCGCGGCGCATCGGGACTGAACGAGCGCAGCAGGCATGCCGCGACCACGCGCCCGTCCTTCGTCGGCAGGCAGGCCCGCTTGCTGCCG
>CALMOR010000183.1:0-1661 GCA_937872165.1 uncultured Burkholderiales bacterium
AACGCGGCCTTCGAGTACACGTAGGCGGGCGTTCCGTGGCGCTCCGCGATCGACGCGAGTGCCACGTCCTCGATGAACAACTCGCCGCCGCGGTAGGCGAAATGCGGCGGCAGCGTCATCGCCGCCTGTCGGGGTTGTCCTTGTCGGGAAGAAAGAGCGGACCGCGCTGGCCGCAACCGGCGAGTCCCGCTGCGAGCGAGGCGAGAAGCGTCGCTACAATGGCCGCCCGCGCGAGTTGCTTGACGGCATTCGAACGCGACATGGTCTCGTCAGGACAAGTTCAAAAGGGCTCGGAGTCTAGCATGGGCATCAACCCCGATTCGCTGGCGTTCGTCTCGCGTGCCGACGCTCTCATGGGCCGGCTGGAGGCGGCGGTGGACCGCCTCGGCGACGACCTCGACATCGACGTCCTGCGATCCGGCAACGTCGTCACGCTCACGTTCGAAAACGGCAACCGGATCGTCGTCAACAGTCAGGAGGCCGCGCAGGAGATGTGGGTCGCGGCGCGCTCGGGCGGATTCCACTACCGATGGGACGACGTTGCCGGCGCGTGGCTGGACACGCGCTCCGGCGAAGACCTCCGTGCCGTCCTGACGAGGTTGATCGGCCTCGAGGTCGGAGTGGCACCTGCGCTCGCCTTCTGACCGGTCGTCAGGTTCCGAAGGTCTTGTCGCGCGGGTCCACGTATTTCGGAGTCGTCGGACGCGAAGGATCGGGCGTGCGCGGCGCCTCTTCGGTCGCAGGCGTCGCTTCGTCGCCTTCCTTCTTCGGCTGCGGGTCGTCCGTGGAGGGGAGCGGATCGTCGAGTCCGAGTGACGGCACGCCTTGTCCGGGCTGATTCTCGACGTAATAGACCTCGCCGCCCACGTTGACCACGCCCGATGGCATCACGCGTTCCTTCTCCGGCAGTCCCTTGAGCGCCTTCGACATGTAGCCGAGCCAGATCGGCAACGCCAGTCCGCCGCCGGTTTCCTTGTCGCCGAGGGACTTGGGTTGATCGAAGCCGATCCACGCGATGCCGACGAGATTGTCGTTGCTGTAGCCGGCGAACCACGCGTCGTGCGAATCGTTGGTCGTGCCGGTCTTGCCGGCGAGGTCGTTGCGCTTCAGCGCGGCCGTGATGCGAGCGGCCGTGCCGATGCGGGCGACGCTGCGAAGCAGGCTGTCGGTGACGAAGGCGTTGCGCACGTCGATCACGCGATTCGCCTCGTCCCCGGCGACCTGCTTGTCGACGCGGGCAAGGTCGCGTCCCGCGCTGTCGGTGATCCGCGAGATGAAGTAGGGATTGATCTTGTAGCCGCCATTCGCGAAAACCGAATACGCGCCGACCATCTGCCAGGGCGTCACGGACCCCGCGCCGAGCGCCATCGGCAGATAGGCAGGGTGCTTCGAGGCTTCGAAGCCGAATCGAGGCAGCGTGCCCTGCACGTAGCGGGGTCCGATCGCCTGCAGCAGGCGGATCGAGACCATGTTCTTCGATTTGGCCAAGGCCTGTCGCAGCGGCATCGGCCCGTCGAACTTCCCGTCGTAGTTCTTCGGGTCCCACGCCTGGCTGCCCGTCGTGCTCGCATCGACGTGCACAGGGGCATCGTTGACGACGGTCGCAGGGGTGAAGCCCCGTTCCAGCGCAGCCGAATAGATGAAGGGTTTGAAGCTCGAAC
>CALMOR010000183.1:1671-8908 GCA_937872165.1 uncultured Burkholderiales bacterium
GGTCGCCACGCCTGCGTCGCGTGGTTGAACTGGTTGCGGTTGTAGTCGAATCCGCCGACCAGCGCGTGGATGGCGCCGTCGCGGACATTGGCCGCGATCAAAGCGGCCTGCACGACCGGGAGCTCGATGACTTCCCACTCGTGCTTCGCGTTCTGCATGACGCGGATGACGGCGCCGCGCCGGATGTGCTTCGCCTGCGGCGCCTTGTCGCCGAGTCCGGATGCCGCGAACTTCAGTCCGTCGCCGCTGACGTTGATGATCTGGTCGAGACGGGTCGCCCGAATCATCTTCGGCGTCGCCTCGAGCACGACCGCCGAGAGGATGTCGTCGCTGTCCGGATGTTCGTTCAGCGCGTCCTCGACCTTCTCGTTGAAGTCTGCACCGTCGGTCGCAGGCAGGTCGATGAACGCTTCCGGACCGCCGTAGCCGTGGCGACGCTCGTAGTCGAGCACGCCCGCGCGCAGTGATTCGTAGGCGGCGTTCTGCTCGCCGGACAGGATGGTCGTGTAGACGTTGATGCCGCGCCGATAGGTCTCGTCGTGGAACTGGTCCACGGCGACCTGGCGCGCCATCTCCGCGACGTACTCGGCGTGCACCGCGAACGCTTCGGCTTCCATCTTGACGACCGGCGTCTGCATCCTCGCCGCCCTGTAGGCCGTCTCGTCGAGCACGCCGAGCTGCCGCATCCGGTCGAGCACGTAAGACTGTCGCTCCTTGGCCCGCTTCGGATTGTCGACCGGGTTGGAAGTCGACGGCGCCTTGGGCAACCCCGCGAGCATCGCCGCCTCCGCAGGCGTCACGTCCTTCAGCGACTTGCCGAAATAAATGCGCGCGGCCGACCCGAATCCGTAGGCGTGGCGACCCAGGAAGATCTGGTTGATGTAGACCTCCAGGATCTGGTCCTTCGAAAGATTGGCCTCGATCTTGAAGGTCAGCAGCGCCTCGTAGAACTTGCGGATGTAGCTCTGCTCGCTCGAGAGGTAGAAGTTGCGGGCGATCTGCTGCGTGATCGTCGACGCGCCCTGTCTTCGCCCTCCGCCGAAGAAGCTGCCGTTGACGAGATTGTTCACCGCCGCGCGGACCACCCCGAGATAGTCGATGCCGCTGTGCTGGTAGAAGTGCTCGTCCTCGGCGGCGAGGATCGCCTGCTTCATCACGGTCGGCACGTCGCCGATGGCGACGATCGCGCGGCGCTCTTCGCCGAACTCCCCGATCAGCACGCCGTCGGCGGTGAAGACCCGCAACGGGAGCTTCGGCCGATAGTCGGTCAACGACTCGATCGAAGGGAGATTGCGGTACGCGAGCGCGGTCGCCAGCGCGACGATGCAGAAGAGCCCGACCGTTCCCGCCGCCGCGAGGCCCGCCATCCACGCGAGGACTCGCCATACCGGATGCAGGCGGCGCGACTGACTCGCTGGGGACGAAGGAACCGGGGAACTCGGCATGCGCGAAGGCGGAGAGCGAGGCGGTCGCGCGGTCGATCGGCGCGGGCGGGACGCGAATTATATCCGTGCGTCCCGGCAGCTCCGGGGCCGCGCCCCATCAACCCGAGTTGCGCAAGCCCGCGGCCAGCCCGTTGATCGACATGTGGATGCCCCGATGCATGCGATCGTCGGGTCCGCCGCTCTCGCCCCTCGTCCGGAACCGTCGCATCAGTTCGACCTGCAGATGGTTCAACGGATCGATGTACGGCAAGCGGTGCTCGATCGAACGCGCGAGGGCCGGGTTGCCCGCAAGACGCTCCGACGTCCCGGTGATCAGCGTCATCGCCGCCACCGTCCGCTTCCACTCGGCCCGGATGCTGGCGAAGATGCGCTTCGCCAGCCGCGCATCCGGGACGAGCGCGACGTAGCGGGCCGCGATCGCGAGGTCGCTCTTGGCCATCACCATGTCCATGTTCGAGACGAGGGTCTCGAAGAACGGCCACGTCTTCGCCATCCTTCGCAGCAGCGCGACGCGGGCCGCGTAGCGCTTCGCTCCGGCCCGATCGTCCGGCCCGAGCCATTGCTCGACGGCGCTGCCGAAGCCGTACCACCCCGGCAACCCGACGCGGCTCTGCCCCCAGCTGAAGCCCCAGGGGATCGCCCGCAGATCCTCGATCGCCTGCGACACCTTGCGCGACGCGGGACGCGACCCGATGTTGAGCTGGGCGATCTCGCTGATCGGCGTCGCCTTGAAGAAATAATCGGTGAACCCTTCGGTTTCGTAGACCAGCTTTCGGTAGGCCGCCATGCTGAAGGTCGAGAGGTCGCTCGCCGCCTCGAGAAAGCCGGACGGCGTGCTGCCCGAAGCCGGCAGCAGACTCGCCTCCAGCGTCGCGGCGACCAGCGTCTCGAGATTGCGTCGACCGATTTCGGCATTGGCGTACTTCGACGCGATCACTTCGCCCTGCTCGGTCAACCGGATCTGTCCGTTCACCGTACCGGGAGGCTGCGCGACGATCGCCTGGTAGCTCGGTCCGCCCCCGCGTCCCACCGTGCCGCCCCTGCCGTGAAAGAGCCTCAGCTTCAGGCCATGGCGTTCCTTCATGGGCTCGAAGAGCTGTTTCAGCGCCGTCTCGGCGCAATACAACTCCCAGTTGCTGGTGAAGAATCCACCGTCCTTGTTGCTGTCGGAATAGCCGAGCATCACGTCCTGCTCGTTGCCTGATCGCACCAGCAGTTCGAGGATGCCCGGCAACGCGTAGAACTCGCGCATGATCGGCGCTGCCCGGCGCAGGTCCGCGATCGTCTCGAACAGCGGGACCACGATCAGGTCCGCGACCGCGGCGCCCGGGTCCCGGGACCCGCCGAGCACGCCGTGCATCAACCCGCATTCCTTCTGCAGGATCAGGACCTCGAGCAGGTCGCTGACCGCTTCGGTATGCGAGATGATCGCGTGGCGGATCGCGCCGGCGCCGTATCGATCCCGCCCTTTCCGCGCCGCGCGGAAGATGGCGAGCTCGTCGCGCGAATCCTGGCTGTAGTCCGCCTCGCCGACGAGGAGCCCGCGCGGCTCGCCGAGCAGGCGCATCAGCAACGCCACCTTGCCGGCTTCGTCCAGCGCGCCGTACCGCGTTTCCAGCCGCGCGACCGCGAGCAGTTCGGCGACGACCCGCTCGTGCCGATCGGAACTCTGGCGGAGGTCGATCGTCGCCAGATGGAAGCCGAAGACTTCGACCGCGCGGATCAGCGGTTTCAGGCGCGTCGCAGCCAGCGCGCCGCCGAAGTGGAGCTTCAGCGAGTCCTCGACGATCCGCAGATCGACGATCAGTTCGTCGGCGCCGCGGTAGGGCTCGCGCGGAGCGATCGCATGGCGGAGCGCCTCCGTTCCGGTGAGCGCCTTCAGGGTCCCGGCGAGGCGGGCGTATACCCCGATGAGCGACCGCCGGTACGGTTCGTCGGCGCGATGGGGACTGTCGTCTCCAGAGGCGTCGGCGAGCGCCTGCAATTCCGCCGTCACGGGCACCAGGATCGACGACATCGAAAGCTCGGAGCCGAGCTCGTGGACCTCGGTCAGGTAGAAACGAAGCGCGGTCTCGCACTGGCGCGCCAGCGCGATGTCGAGCGTCCCGGCCGTCACGTTCGGGTTGCCGTCCCGGTCGCCTCCGATCCAGTTGCCGATCCGGAAGAACGAAGGGACGACCTGCCCGGGCAGGCTCGCTTCGAGCATCTCGTACACACGCGGGATCTCGCGGAAGAACGTGCTTTGGTAATAAGCCAGCGCGTTGTCGATCTCGTTGGCGACGCTGAGCTTCGACGAGCGCAGCATCCGCGTCTGCCAGAGCTGCGTGACCCGAGCCCGGGTCTCCGCTTCGTGAGCCTGGCGCTGCGGCTCGGTCGCGATCGCTTCGCGGCGGGCTAGCAAGTGCGCGATCGAACGCTCCGCGTCCAGCACGCTCTGGCGCTGCACTTCGGTCGGATGGGCCGTCAGCACCGGCGACAGGTAGGCGTGGGCGAGCAGATCGGCGATGCGGCGGTCGTCGACGCCGTGCTCGTGCATCCGTTCGAACGTCAAAGACAGCATTCCATCGACCTGGACGCCTGCGGCTTCGTCGGCGCGCAGTCGCCTGACATTGTCGCGGTCCTCGGCGAGGTTGGCGAGGTGCGAGAAATAGCTGAAGGCCCGGACCACCGAAACCGCCTGATCGAGGGAAAGCTCGATCAGCAGGCGGTCGAGCGCCCGGCCCGCCTTCGCATCCTTCGAGATGCGGAACGCCACCGCGAGTTGACGGATGCGCTCGATCAGGTCGTACGCGGCGTCGCCCTCCTGTTCGCGGATCACGTCGCCGAGGATGCGTCCGAGGAAACGGATGTCCTCGATCAGGGGCCGGTTCTTGTCCTGCGAATTCCGTTTCGAGCGCGGCATCAGTCGTCTGGTCGATTTCGAATCCGGTGCGAACCGTCAGTGTTGCACAGGCATCAGGTTTTGCCGGGCAACGTCGAAGGAAGAGGGGATTTCGCGTGCCCGAATGGTCGATTTGAAAGCGGAAAACGGGTTTGTTCAACGCGTTTTAAAGCATGGTCGCTGCTTAGTATCCGTGCATTCGAAGCTTCTGTTGTTTTTGCACAGAGCCTCCTGTCGCAATCCTTTACAGCGTCGAAACACTGTTGCTAGCATTTGATGACCAATCGAGCTATGCACTCTAAACCCTCGAAAATAATAGATTTTTCTAGAGTTTCTCACTCCCCATGCTAAGAATTTTGCTTAGGCGGAACGCCCGGAGGACGCGCTTTGGCGTTTGATCTGGGCGCCCTCTTTTCGTCGAAGAATCCGCCGATGATCGGCCTCGACCTCAGCTCGTCGAGCGTCAAGGTGGTCGAGCTCGGCGGCACGGCGGAAAGCGGCTTCCGGCTGGAACGCTATGCCATCGAGCCGCTGCCGAAGGGTGCCATCTCGGACGGCAACATCGAGAACATCGAAGCCGTTTCGGAGGCGGTTCGTCGCGCCGTCCGCAAGAGCGGTACACGGGCCCGCAACGTCGCACTCGCGCTTCCCAGTGCCGCGGTCATCACCAAGAAGATCATCCTCCCGGGCGGCCTCTCGGAGGAGTCGCTCGAGGTTCAGGTCGAGAGCGAGGCCAACCAGTACATCCCCTTCGCGCTCGACGAGGTCAGTCTCGACTTCAGCGTGATCGGCCCGGCGCCCAATTCGCCCGAGGACGTCGAGCTGCTGCTCGCGGCCTCGCGTAAGGAAAAGGTCGAGGATCGCGTCGCCGTGGCCCAGGCCGCGGGCCTCAGGGCCATCATCATGGACATCGAGTCGCACGCGACGCGGGCGACTGCCGACCGCGTCATCCGCCTGATGCCGAACGAAGGCGACGGACAGATCGTGGCGCTGTTCCTGATCGGCGCTTCGACCACCACCATCGCCGTCACGCTGAACGACCAGCCGATCTACGAGCGCGAACAGGCGTTCGGCGGCAACCAGCTGACGCAGGACATCGCGCGCGCCTACGGCCTGTCCGCCGAGGAGGCCGAAGCCAAGAAGCGCACCGGCGACCTGCCCGAGAACTACGATCGCGACCTGTTGCAGCCGTTCGCCGACAACATCGCCCTCGAAGTCACCCGCGCCTTGCAGTTCTTCTTCACGTCGACGCCGTACAGCCGGGTCGACCAGATCCTGCTCGCCGGCGGTTGCGCCGTCATCCCCGGTCTCGTCGACGTCGTCGGCACGCGCAGTCAGGCCGCGACCTCGATCCTCAATCCGTTCAAGGGAATGGATCTCGGCGCCGGCATCCGCGAGAAGCAGGCGCGGCTCGATTCGCCGTCCCTGGTCGTGGCCACCGGCCTCGCGATGCGGAGGTCCGGCTGATGGTCCGCATCAACCTGCTGCCGCACCGCGCGGAGAAACGTGCGCAGCGGCGCCGCGACTTCTACGTGCTGATGGGTCTCGCGTTCGGCGCCGCCGTGGTCGTCGCGATCGCGGTCGCGTTCGTCATCAACGGATACATCGGCGTCCAGAACGATCGCAACGAGTTCATCAAGACCGAGAACAAGAAGCTCGACGAACAGATCAAGGAGATCGCGTCGCTGCGTCAGGACCTCGACAGCCTCCGCGCGAGGCAACAAGCCGTCGAGGACCTGCAGGCCGACCGCAACCTGCCGGTCCATCTGCTGGACGAGCTGGTCAAGCAGGTCCCCGAAGGCGTCTATCTGCAGAGCCTCAAGCAGGACAACCTCAAGGTCCAGCTGATCGGCCTCGCGCAGTCCAACGAGCGCGTCTCGGAACTGCTGCGCAATCTCATCGGTGCCTCGGTGTGGGTGAGTGCGCCGGAACTCGTCGAGATCAAGGTCGCGCCGATCGGTCGGGACAACAAGCGCCTCTTCCAGTTCACGATGAACGTGACCATCAATCGACCGCGCGACGGGAAGACCGTGCCGGCGACGCCGGTCAAGGCCGCCGCCGCGAGCGCGACGACCGTCGCGGCCAAACCGTAAGCGCACGAACATGGCCTCTGTCAATCTCACGAGTTATGTCGATCAGTTCCGCAACCTCAACACGCGCGACGTGTCGACCTGGCCGATCGTCCCCCGCGTGACCGCGGTGATTGTCGTCATCGCCGTGGTACTGCTGGTCGGCTGGTACTTCTACTGGAGCGACCAGCTCGCCGAGCTGCAGAAGGGCGAGGACGACGAGACGCAGCTCAAGGTGCAGTACAAGGACAAGCTGCAGCAGGCGGTCAACCTGGAGCCGCTCAAGAAGCAGAAGGAGCTCGCCACGCAGTACGTCGCGCGACTGGAGAAGCAGTTGCCGAGCAAGTCCGAAATGGACGCGCTGCTGTCGGACATCAATCAGGCCGGCATCGGCCGCGGCCTTCAGTTCGAACTGTTCCGTCCGGGTCAGGCCGTGGTCCGCGACTACTACGCGGAGTTGCCGATCAACGTGCGGCTGATCGGCAGCTATCACGACATCGCCGCCTTCACGAGCGACATCGCCAGCCTGCCTCGCATCGTGACGCTGAACAATCTCAGCATCGGCATGCCGCCGAATGCCACGACCCCGCTGACCCTGGAGGCGGTCGCGAAGACGTTCCGCTATCTCGATCAGGAAGAGATCGCCGCCCAACGCAAGGCACCGAAGGCGGCCAAGTGATGAGCCTCCTACGACATGGGGTTCTCGCCTGTGCCTGCGTCGCCGTGCTCGCCGCGTGCAGCGGCGGCAACGACGAACTGCGGCAGTGGATGGCCGACACGCGCAAGGACATGCGGCCGATGACGGCGACGCTCGCCGAACCGCAGACCTTCGAGCCGGTCCT
>CALMOR010000183.1:8918-9429 GCA_937872165.1 uncultured Burkholderiales bacterium
GCAAGGGGGCCAACGCGCTCAAGGCGCTGGCGGCCAAGTCGTCGAGCGGACTCGCCCCGGACCTGTCGCGCCGAAGGGAACCGCTCGAGGCCTATCCGGTGGACACCATCAGCATGGTCGGCACGCTGCAGCGGCCGAACATGCGCTATGCGCTGCTACGTGCCGACAACGTGATCTATCAGATCAAGGTCGGTAACTACATCGGCCAGAACTTCGGGATCGTCACCCGCATCGACGAGAACGAAGTGGCCATCAAGGAAGTCGTTCAGGACGCCGCGGGCGAGTGGGTCGAGCGCGCGACGACACTGCAACTGCAGGAGAGCAAGCGATGAAGCAATTCCATCGACGTGGCGCCTCGGCGTTCGTCATGTCCTTCCACGGCCGCGTACGCGAATGCTCGTTCGTCGCGCTCGCGCTCTTCCTGTCGGTGGCGACGTTGATGTCGCCTGCGGTCGCAGCGGCGCAGGACAACGCGATCCAGGACGTCACCACGACCCAGCAGGGTGGCAAC
>CALMOR010000183.1:9476-12945 GCA_937872165.1 uncultured Burkholderiales bacterium
GGTTTGAAGACGGCCCCTGTCGCGGTTCCGGCGTCGTTCTCGGTCGCGACACCGGCGCGTATCGCGCTCGACTTCATGAAGACCACCAACGACTCGGGCAAGACGTCGATCGATTCCAACCAGGGGGATCTGCGTTCGATCAATCTCGTACAGGCCGGCGACCGTACGCGCCTGGTGATGAACCTCAAGCGCGCGGTCGCGTTCGATACGGTCATCGACGGCAATGCCATCGTGGTCACGCTCGCGCCTTCGCTCGCCGACAGCGCTTCCGTCAACGCGGCCGCTTCGCGGGCGCCGACGACGCGCTTCGCCGAATCCACCACCGCGGTCGCGGCCCACAGCATCCGCGACATCGACTTCCGGCGCACGGCCGACGGCACGGGCCGCGTCATCATCGACCTGTCCGACAGCCAGGCCGGCGTCGACATCCGCACGCAGGGTCAGTCGGTCGTGATCGACTTCCTGAAGTCGGCGTTGCCCGACAGTCTGCGCCGTCGGCTCGACGTCACCGACTTCGCGACCCCGGTGCAGACCATCAACACCTTCACGCAAGGCGATAACGTGCGGATGGTGATCGAGCCGCGAGGGCTTTGGGAACACAACGCCTACCAGACCGACAACCGGCTCGTCGTCGAGGTCAAGCCGTTGAAGGAAGACCCGAACAAGCTCTTCCAGTCATCGCGTATCGGCTACAAGGGCGAACGTCTGTCGCTCAACTTCCAGAACGTCGACGTCCGCTCGCTGCTGCAGGTCATCGCCGACTTCACGAACCTCAACATCATCACGAGCGACTCGGTCAGCGGCAACCTCACGTTGCGCCTCAAGGACGTGCCGTGGGATCAGGCGCTCGACATCATCCTCCAGGCGAAGGGCCTGGACATGCGGAAGAACGGCAACGTGATCCTGGTCGCGCCGAAGGACGAGCTCGCGACCAAGGAGAAGCTCGACCTCGAGGCGCGCTCGCAGATCGCGGATCTGGAACCGTTGCGCAGCGAAACCTTCCAGCTCAACTACCAGAAGGCGCAGGACCTGGTGGACTTCCTCAACGGCACGGGACTCGCGGCCGGCACGGGAGGCGGGGGCGGCACCAGTGGAGGAGGTTCGAATCGCATCCTGTCGAAGCGCGGCGCCGCATCGGCCGACCTGCGGACCAATCAGGTCTTCGTGCTCGAGACCGGCACCAAGCTCGAACAGATTCGCTCGGTCATCGGCAAGCTCGACATCCCGAGCCGTCAGGTCATCATCGAGTCCCGCATCGTCGAAGCCAACGACCAGTTCAGCCGCAACCTGGGCGTGAAGCTGGGCTTCCTTAACAACGAGATTCCGGCACCGACCAGCACCGGCAACCTGCGCTATCGCATCACCGGCAACTATCTCGGTATCGGCGAACAGACCGGGCAGGCGGCCGTCACCGGCGGCAGCTTCATCCCCGACACGCAGTTCTTCAGTCTGCCGGCCGCCGCAATCAACGGCGCGAACCCGGCTTCGATCGGTGTGAGCCTGTTCACGAAGAGCGCGGCCAAGTTCCTGAACCTCGAGTTGTCCGCGCTCGAGGCGGACGGCATCGGCAAGATCGTGTCGAGCCCGCGCGTCGTCGCGGCCGACCAGGTGAAGTCGCTGATCGAACAGGGCACCGAGCTGCCGTATCAGGTCGCGACCAGCAGCGGCGCCACCAGCGTGCAGTTCCGCAAGGCCAACCTCAAGCTCGAGGTGACCCCTCAGATCACGCCCGAAGGCAACATCATCCTCGACGTCGACATCACGAAGGACAGCGTGGGACAGGTGACGCAGGCCGGCTTCGCGATCGACACCAAGCACGTCAACACCAAGGTGCAGGTGGAGAACGGCGGTACCGTCGTCCTGGGCGGCATCTTCCAGATCACCGATACCGACACGACGACGAAGGTGCCGTTCCTGGGCGACGTGCCGGTGCTCGGCTATCTGTTCCGCAATACCGCCAAGTCGACCAACAAGAGCGAACTGCTGATCTTCATCACCCCCCCGCAGGTCAACGGGTCGGTGACCATTCGATGAGCTGAATCCGGCGCGTCGCGTCGCGTCGAGAGCGGCGCGTTACTCGTCTCGAACATGCCGCCGCGAGGCGGCATTTCGTTTCGTGCTTCGGCACGGACTAGAATCGGCCGGTGATCAACGTGCGAGACAACCTCTTCCTCGTCGGCATGATGGGTGCCGGCAAGAGTGCCGTGGGCCGACAGCTCGCGGCGCGTCTCGGTCGCACGTTCGTCGACGCCGATCACGAGATGCAGGCCCGTACCGGCGTCTCGATCGCGATGATCTTCGACGTCGAAGGCGAAGCCGGCTTCCGCAAGCGGGAAGAACAGCTGATCGACGAGCTCACGCAGCGGGAGGGCCTGGTGCTGGCCACCGGCGGCGGTGCGGTGCTGTCGTCGTCGTCGCGTGCGTGGTTGAAGGAGCGCGGCCTGGCCATCTACCTGCACGCGACGCTTCACGACCTGTGGCTTCGCACCCGCAACGACCGCACGCGTCCGCTGCTCGACTGTGCCGATCCGAAGCGGCGTCTCGAAGAGCTGATGCTGGTCCGCGATCCGCTCTATCGCGAGGTCGCCGCGCTCGTCGTCGAGACGGGCCGGCCGAGCGTGTCGCGTCTGGTGGACTGCATCGCATCGCGGCTCGATGCGGTCGAGGATCGGGTGTCGTCGGTCGACCCCGTCGACCGGCCCGCTCGCGCGGCGACCCCGCCGCCTCGATGAGTCCATCGCCGATGGCGCCGCTCGCCGTGGCACTGGGAGCGCGCAGCTACCCGATCGAGATCGTCGACGGGCCCGTGTCCCGACCCGTCGATCACCTTCCGTTCTGGACCGCGTTCCTCGACGGTTGCGGCAGCCGCGGCGGCGGCGATCTCGCGCTGGTCACCAACGACACGTTGGCTCCGCTCCTCGGCGATGCGCTGCGCGACGCGTTCGTCGCATGCGGACGCAACGTCGTGTCGATCGTCGTGCCGGACGGCGAGCGTTTCAAGAACGCGGAGATGCTCGCGACGATCCACGACGCGATGCTGCAGGCCCGCTTCGACCGGTCCGTGACGGTCGTCGCTCTCGGGGGCGGCGTCGTCGGCGACGTCGCGGGTTTCGCGGCCGCGACCTATCAGCGCGGCGTCGACTTCGTGCAGGTGCCGACCACGCTTCTGTCGCAGGTCGACTCGTCGGTCGGTGGCAAGACCGGCATCAACCACCGACTCGGCAAGAACATGATCGGTGCCTTCCATCAGCCGCGGGGCGTGGTGATCGACGTGTCGACGCTGGACACCCTTCCGCCGCGCGAGTATGCGGCCGGCCTCGCCGAGGTCGTCAAGTACGGGGCGAGTCTCGACGCGGCGTTCTTCGCATGGCTCGAGGAAGCCATGCCGCGCCTCGTCGACCGCGAGCGTTCGGCGCTCGCGCATGCGATCCGGCGCTCGTGCGAACTCAAGGCCGCGATCGTCGGCGCC
>CALMOR010000183.1:12955-25619 GCA_937872165.1 uncultured Burkholderiales bacterium
GCGACAAGAAGGCCGACCGAGGCCGGCTGCGTTTCGTGCTGCTCGAAGCGTTGGGCCGTGCGCGCGTAGCGACGGTCGACGACGCGGTGCTGGACGCGCTGCTGGAAGAACACGGGACATCGATGCCGCGATCGTCCGGCGTCGCGTCGTGAACGTCGCCGAGCTTCCATCGCTCGCGCGCTACGCGGCTCGCGCCTCCGAGAGCCGGGGAAGGCAGCTCGTCGAGGAGAAGTCGTCGTCGCGCAACGAGTTCCAGCGCGATCGCGATCGCATCGTCCACTCGAGCGCGTTCCGTCGTCTCGAATACAAGACGCAGGTCTTCGTGAATCACGAAGGCGATCTCTTCCGCACACGACTCACGCATTCGCTCGAGGTCGCGCAGATCGCACGATCGATCGCACGCAACCTCGGACTGAACGAAGACCTCGCCGAGGCGATCTCGCTCGCGCACGACCTCGGCCACACGCCGTTCGGGCATGCCGGCCAGGACGCGCTCGACGACTGCATGCGGCCTTACGGCGGCTTCGAGCACAACCTGCAATCGTTGCGGGTGGTCGACCTGCTGGAGGAACGCTACGGCGCGTTCGACGGACTCAATCTCTGCTTCGAGACGCGCGAAGGGATCCTCAAGCACTGCTCGCTCGAGAACGCGAGGACATTGGGCGAGGTCGGCCGTCGCTTCATCGAGCGCAAGCAACCTTCGCTCGAGGCGCAGCTCGCGAACCTCGCCGACGAGATCGCCTACAACAACCACGACATCGACGACGGCTTGCGATCGGGGCTGATCACGGTCGAGCAGATGATGTCGATCGATCTGTTCCGGCGCCATGCCGACGTCGTGATGCGGGCTTATCCGCACGTCACCGAACGGCGCATGACGCTCGAGACGATTCGCCGCATGATCAACCAGCTGGTCGTCGACGTCGGCGAGGCCAGCCTGAAGGCGATCGATGCCGCGGGCGTAGGGTCGCTCGACGAGGTGCGCGATGCAGGACCGCTGATCCTCTTCGGTTCCGCGATCCGCGACGAAGCGACCGTGCTGAAGCAGTTCCTGCGCAGGGAGCTCTACTACCACTACCGCGTGCAGCGGATGGCGAGCAAGGCCAAGCGGATCGTCAAGGAGTTGTTCGATGCCTTCGTCGCCGAGCCCAACCTGTTGCCCACCGAACATGCCGCCCGCCGGGCCCGGATCGGCGAGCGCGCGATAGCCGACTACGTCGCGGGGATGACCGATCGTTATGCGATCGGCGAGCATGCCCGCCTGTTCGCGATCTCGGAACGGTAGAAGGGGCCCGCAGGCCCCTTCCGATCGCTTGCCGCCCGCGGCGGACCGTTAGTCGCTGACGACCGTCGTCAGCGTGGTCACGATCCCGCCCGGGCTCGTCACGGTGATGGTCAGGTTGCCGGTCGTCGACGTATTGCTGCACACGCCGTTCGCGAACGTGGCGTCGCTGCGCATGCCGAGCGTGAACGCATACGGCAGGGCGGCGTTCGAGTCCGGCAGCACGATATTGGTCGGCGTGACGATGGTCCCGTTGGTCGCGGACAGCGCGATCGTCGTGCCACCGGCCAGCGAGTTCCCGTTCGCGTCGCCGACCCGCAGCGTGTAGTTCTGCTGCGGAGCGGCGTTGTTGCCGTTCGAGCACGACGGCAGCACGATCGGGCTGGGGACGCCGGAGATAAGCGCCGCACCGCCCGAGAACACGATGACCACGGAGCTCCTGACGTTGATCGTGCTCGAAGCCGCGGTCGCCGGGCATCCGGTCGGAGTCGGCGTGATCGACTGACAGGCGCGCAATACGCCGTTGAATGCGCCGTCGGCTCCGTCGTAGGTCCCGTTGTTGTTGAAGTCGACGAACTCCTCGAGAGGGGCGGTGAGCTCGGACGTGTTGATGCCGCGCACGCCGTCCTCGTTGCCGTCGATGAAGGCTTCGGGCAGATCGGTGAACGGCTCGCCGACGTCGTAGAGGCCGTTGCCGTTCAGGTCGACGAAACTCTCCTCGCCGATCGCCGTGGCGAGGACCGTGAGTCGACCGTCGCGGGGCCTGCGTCCCGAACTCGTCAGCGTCACCTGGCAAGAACCCCCGGCCGTGACGCAGGACGGCGTGATGCCGGCGACTCCGCCTTCGGTGCGGAACGAGACCGCGGTGCCGTCGGGGACGAGGTTGCCGTAGCGGTCCGACAGTCGGGCCGTGATCACGGTCTGCACGCCGTCGACGCTCAGCGCCTCGACGTTGAGCTTCGAGGCCGCGATCGTGAAGCCGTTCTGATGGGGCAGCGCCGTCGACACGACGAGCTGGCTCGAGACCGTGTTGATGGTGGGGTTGCTCGTCAGGACGGCGCGCACGCGCACCGGGGTCGCGGTGGTGCCGGCCTGCAGGATCGCGCTGACGATGCCGCTCGCGCTGCTGACGCCGGTGCTCGACGCGAGCGATAGTCCGCCCGCGGTCGAGGTCAGCGAGAAGGTCACCGACTGGTTGGCCAGCGCATTGCCGTTCGAGTCGCGCACCGTGAAGACGACCGCGGAGTTCTCCTGGCCACCGGTGCCGCGGATCGCGACGGTCGTCGGCGTGGCCGACGTGAACGAGATCGATGCCGCGGTAGACGTCACCGGTGCCGCCGAGACGGTGTAGCCGACCGGGCTGCTGGTTACGGTCACCGCATTGACGGTGGCCGAGGCCGTCACCGTGTCGGCGCCGATCGCCTGCCCGGCATTGAGGGAGATCGTCGCGACGCCGGCCGCGTTGGTCAGGGCCGTGCCGCCGCTCGGGAAGAAGGTTCCGTAGCCGGTGCCCTGTGTCGCGAACGTGACGACGACGTTCGGCAGTCCGGTGTTGGACGCATCGACGAGCGTCGCGGTGAGGGTCGCCGGTGAACTCGAGGAAATAGAGTTGCTGCTCGTCGCCAGGCTCAGCCGCGCTACCGATGCGGATCCGCTGGCGGTGAAGCCGAGCGGTACGCTGGTGACGGAGACTCCCGAGACCGTCGCGGTGGCCGTCACCGTGTCCGCGCCGAACTGCGTGCCGGCGAGCAGGGAGATGCGCGCGACGCCGGTCGCATCGGTGAGCGCGGTCGCGCCCGCCGGCGAGAACGTCGCGAAGCCGGTGCTCTGCGTCGCGAAGCGCACCAGCGCGCCGATGACCAGCGTGCCGCTGCTGTCGCGGACCGTCGCCGACAGTGTCGCGGGCGAGTTCGACGAGATCGTGCTGTTGGAGGACGTGAGCGTCACTCGCGCGGCACTCGTGGTGCCGGTCGACGTGTAGCCGAACGCGTTGCTGGTGACGGTCACGCCGTTGACGGGGGCGGTGGCCGTGACCGAGTCGGCGCCCGACGTCGTGCCCGGATTGAGCGTGATGCTCGCGATTCCGTTGCTGTCGGTGAGGGCCGTGCCTCCTGACGGAAAGAAGCTTCCGAAATTGGTGGACGCCGTGGCGAAGGTCACGACCACCCCGGGCAGCACCGTGCCGCTCCCGTTCTTCAGCACGGCCGTGAGCACGGCGGGCGTAGTGGCCGACACGGCGTTGGTCGAGCCGGTCAACACCAGGGTCGGCGTCGACGCGATCGGGGGCGTGGTCGTCGTGCCGCCAACGCCACTGCCACCGCCCGACACCGTGTTGCCCGAGCCTCCCCCACCGCACGCTGCGAGCAAGGCCGTCAACGCCATTGCGAGGAACACTGAGATGCCGCGCGACCAGATGATCTTCAACATGGACTCCTGCTACCGATGGGTGATTGAATCGTGCCGATCTTATTGGCGACTACGACGAACGACGGCTTTGAATAAACGCGATATTCCGTGTCAAATTAAGCGTTTGCCGCGCGTAATTAGAGCGCAGCTCGCATAGGGTGGCAATTGCGCATCGGCCTTTTCAACGAGGTGTTGCTCGAATGCCTCGTCGAACCGGATATATCCTTAGAGGCGTCGGGTAAATAGTCTTTAAAGCCGGTCGACTCGCCTTCCCATTGCTTCTTTCACGACCACCGCCCGACTCCGTGATGGCTCGCCTGCCTCGTCTCTATGCTCCGGGCATCGTCCAGCACATCGTGCAGCGGGCGATCGACGGCCGCCGGCTCTTCGTCGATGCCGACGACTACGCGCTCTTCGTCGATCTGCTCGAAGAGGCCGTCCGCGTGCATGCGCTCGAACTGCATGCCTATGTGCTGCTGCCGGACGAGGTCAGGCTTCTCGGCACGCCGCGGCAGGCCGAGTCGACGGCCCGCGTGATGCAGGCCATCGGTCGCCGCTTCGTGCCGCACATGAATCGCAGGACGAGCCGGAGCGGACCGCTGTGGGATCGGCGCTACCGCTCGACGCTGATCGATGCCGACGAATACCTGATCGCGTCGATGCGCCACATCGAGAGGAAACCCGTCGCCGCGGCGCTGGTCGACGCCCCCTCCGAATGGCGTTGGTCCAGTTACGGTCATCACGTCGGCCTCGAGCAGCAGACCCTGATCCGCGATCACCCGCTCTACTGGGCGCTCAGCGACGCTCCGTTCGAGCGGCAGGCGGCGTATCGCGCCATCGCCGACCGGCACGGGGACGGCGACCTCGAGACGCGCATCGAAACGGCGGTGGACCGCGGCTGGGTATTCGGCAGCGCGGCTTTCGCGTCGACCGTCGAAGGCCAAGCCAATCGTCGGGTCGGCCCCTTGCCGCGGGGACGACCTCGCAAGGGAACGACTTGATATGGCCCCAATTCGGAGGAATTTCTACGGCTATGGAGATCAATAAGGGTACGACCCCCAATTTGCGTGTTGTCGGGAGTGCTGCGGCGCATTAGAGTTCGGGTCCGCCTCCTCGAAGACGCCGACCATGCGCACTCCCGACAGCCACGCCGACTTCGATTTCGACGCGGTTCGGCACGCGGCCGAGACCCACGGCCTCTATCGGCCGTCGCTCGAACACGATGCCTGCGGCGTCGGCTTCGTCGCCCACATCCGCGGCCACAAGAGTCATTCGATCGTCGAGCAGGGTCTTCTGATCCTGAAGAACCTCGACCACCGGGGCGCTGTGGGAGCCGACCCGCTGATGGGCGACGGCGCAGGCGTGTTGATCCAGATCCCCGACGCGGTCTTCCGCGAGGAGATGGGCGAGCAGGGCGTGACGCTGCCGCCTTTCGGCGAGTACGGCGTCGGGATGATCTTCCTGCCGAAGGAGCATGCGTCGCGGATGGCCTGCGAGCAGGAACTCGAACGGGCGGTGCGCGCCTGCGGGCAGGTGCTGCTCGGCTGGCGCGACGTGCCGATCGACCGCGACATGCCGATGTCGCCCGCGGTCAAGGCGAGCGAGCCGGTGATCCGCCAGATGTTCATCGGCCGCGGTCCCGAGGTCATGGTCACCGACGCGCTCGAACGCAAGCTCTACATCATCCGCAAGTCGGCGGGTCATGCGATCCAGGCGCTCCGGCTCAAGCACGGCCGCGAGTTCTTCGTGCCGTCGATGTCGGCGCGCACGGTCGTCTACAAGGGCCTGCTGCTGGCCGACCAGGTCGGCGTCTATTACCGCGACCTCGCGGACCCGCGCACGGTCTCGGCCATCGCGCTCGCGCACCAGCGCTTCTCGACCAACACCTTCCCGAGCTGGGAGCTCGCGCATCCGTATCGGATGGTCGCCCACAACGGCGAGATCAATACCGTCAAGGGCAACGTCAACTGGGTCAACGCGCGACAGCAGGCGATCTCGTCGCCGGTGCTCGGAGGCGACCTCGACAAGATCTGGCCGCTGATCTATCCCGGCCAGTCCGACACCGCGTCGTTCGACAACTGCCTCGAGATGCTGGTGATGGGCGGCTACTCGCTGGCCCACGCGATGATGATGATGATCCCCGAGGCGTGGGAGCAGCACACGCTGATGGACGAGAACCGTCGCGCGTTCTACGAGTACCACGCCGCGATGATGGAACCGTGGGACGGCCCCGCCGCGATCGCCTTCACCGACGGTCGCCAGATCGGGGCGACGCTCGACCGCAACGGACTGCGTCCCGCCCGCTACCTGATCACCGACGACGACCTCGTCGTGATGGCGTCGGAAGCCGGCGTGCTGCCGATCCCCGAATCGCGCATCGTCAAGAAGTGGCGCCTGCAGCCCGGCAAGATGTTCCTCATCGATACCGAAGCCGGTCGCATCATCGACGACACCGAGCTCAAGAACGCGCTGGCCAACGCGAAGCCGTATCGCGAATGGATCAGCCGCATCCGCGTCAAGCTCGACGCGCTGCAGGACGCCGTCGACGTCCCCACCGAGAGCGCCAACGCGGCCGTCGAGATGTCGAGCGACGCGTCGCTGCTCGACCGTCAGCAGGCTTTCGGCTACACGCAGGAAGACCTGCGCATGCTGATGGCGCCGATGGCGGCGGCCGGCGAGGAGGCGACCGGCTCGATGGGCAACGACTCGCCGCTCGCGGTCACGTCCGACAAGGACAAGCCGCTCTTCAACTACTTCCGGCAGTTGTTCGCACAGGTCACCAACCCGCCGATCGACCCGATCCGCGAGCAGATGGTCATGTCGCTCGTGTCCTTCGTCGGACCGAAGCCCAACCTGCTCGACGTCAACAACATCAACCCGCCGATGCGGCTCGAGGTATCGCAGCCTCTGCTCGACGTGATCGACATGAGCGTCATCCGCGGCATCGAGAAGCACACGTCGAACAAGTTCAAGAGCCACGAGCTCGACATCTGCTATCCGGCCGTCTGGGGCTGCGACGGCATCGAGGCACGCCTCGCGTCGCTGTGCGCCGAAGCGGTCGACGCGGTCAAGTCCGGCTTCAACATCCTCGTGGTCTCCGACCGCAAGGTCGACGCGACCCGCGTGCCGATCCCGGCGCTGCTCGCGACCTCCGCGATCCACCAGCATCTGGTACGGCACGGGCTGCGAACCTCGACCGGCCTCGTCGTCGAGACCGGCTCCGCGCGCGAGGTGCATCACGTGGCGGTCCTCGCGGCCTACGGCGCCGAGGCCGTGCATCCCTACCTCGCGATGGAGACGCTGGCCGCGATCCACGCGGACCTGCCGGGCGAGCTGTCGGCCGAGAAGGCCATCGCCAACTACACGAAGGCGATCGGCAAGGGCCTGATGAAGGTCATGTCGAAGATGGGCATCTCGACCTACATGTCGTACTGCGGCGCGCAGATCTTCGAAGCCGTCGGGCTGTCGCGTTCGCTGGTCGACCAGTACTTCGCAGGCACCGCGTCGAGCATCGAAGGCATCACCGTCTTCGACGTGGCCGAGGAGGCGATCCGCCTGCACCGACGCGCGTTCGGCGACGACCCGGTACTCGAGACGATGCTCGACGCGGGCGGCGAGTACGCGTACCGAACGCGCGGCGAGGCGCACATGTGGACGCCCGAGACCATCGCCAAGCTGCAGCACGCGACGCGTGGCGACAGCTTCCCCACCTACAAGGAATACGCGACGCTCGTCAACGACCAGAGCAAGCGCCTGATGACGCTGCGCGGTCTCTTCGAGTTCCGGGTCGATCCGGTGAAGGCCATCGCGCTGTCCGAGGTCGAGCCCGCCGCCGAGATCGTCAAGCGCTTCGCGACCGGCGCGATGTCGCTGGGTTCGATCTCGACCGAAGCGCACGCGACGCTGGCGGTCGCGATGAACCGCATCGGCGGCAAGTCCAACACCGGCGAAGGCGGCGAGGATCCGGCGCGCTACGAGAACGAGCTCAAGGGCGTTCGCATCGAGGCCGGTGCGACGCTCGCGTCGGTCCTCGGCTCCGACACCATCGTCGCCGACGTGCCGCTGCTCGAAGGCGACTCGCTGCGCTCGAAGATCAAGCAGGTCGCGTCGGGCCGCTTCGGCGTGACGGCCGCGTACCTGACCTCGGCCGACCAGATCCAGATCAAGATGGCCCAGGGCGCGAAGCCCGGCGAAGGCGGTCAGCTGCCGGGCCACAAGGTGTCCGAGTACATCGCGCGGCTGCGCTTCTCGGTGCCCGGGGTCGGGCTGATCTCGCCGCCGCCGCATCACGACATCTATTCGATCGAGGACCTCGCGCAACTGATCCACGACCTGAAGAACGCGAACGCGCGAGCGTCGATCTCGGTCAAGCTCGTCTCCGAGGTCGGCGTCGGCACGGTCGCAGCGGGCGTCGCGAAGGCCAAGGCCGATCACGTCACCATCGCCGGCCACGACGGCGGCACCGGCGCGTCGCCGGTCTCGTCGATCAAGCACGCCGGGACGCCGTGGGAACTCGGTCTCTCGGAGACCCAGCAGACGCTGGTGCTCAACCGTCTTCGCGGTCGCATCAAGGTGCAGGTCGACGGGCAGATGAAGACCGGCCGCGACGTCGTCATCGGCGCGATGCTCGGCGCCGACGAGTTCGGCTTCGCGACCGCGCCGCTGGTGGCGGAGGGTTGCATCATGATGAGGAAGTGCCACCTCAACACCTGCCCGGTCGGCGTGGCGACGCAGGATCCGGTGCTGCGCGCGAAGTTCTCCGGCAAGCCGGAGCACGTCGTCAACTTCTTCTTCTTCGTGGCCGAGGAAGCGCGCGAGATCATGGCGCAGCTCGGCATCCGCAGCTTCGACGAGATGATCGGGCGCACCGACCTGCTCGACATGAAGAAGGGCATCGAGCACTGGAAGGCGAGGAAGCTCGACTTCTCGCGCGTCTTCCATCGGCCGGCGATGCCGGCGGAGGTCGCGCGTCGCAACGTCGAGAGCCAGGACCACGGCCTCGACAGGGCGCTCGACCGCAAGCTCATCAAGCGCGCCGAGCCGGCGCTCGAACGCGGCGAGAGCGTGTCGTTCATCACGCCGGTGCGCAACGTCAACCGCACCATCGGCACGATGCTGTCCGGCGAGGTCGCGCGCCGCCACGGTCATGCGGGCCTGCCCGACGACACCATCCACGTGCAATGCAACGGCGTGGCGGGGCAGAGCTTCGGCGCGTTCCTCGCCAGAGGCATCACGCTCGACCTCGTCGGCGACGCCAACGACTACGTCGGCAAGGGGCTCTCGGGCGGCCGCATCATCGTGCGCTCCCCCAACGACTTTCGCGGCTTCGGGCCCGATCACATCATCGCCGGCAACACGGTGCTGTACGGGGCCATCGCCGGCGAGGCCTATTTCAACGGCGTGGCCGGCGAGCGCTTCGCGGTCCGCAACTCGGGTGGCACGGCCGTCGTCGAAGGCGTCGGCGATCACGGCTGCGAGTACATGACCGGCGGCACCGTGGTCGTGCTCGGTCGGACGGGCCGCAACTTCGCGGCCGGCATGTCGGGGGGCGTCGCCTACGTGCTCGATGCCGACGGCGATTTCGCCAGGCGCTGCAACACGGCGATGGTCGACCTCGAGGGCATCGACCGCAAGGGCGCGGCCGACGTCGGGTCGGTGCGTCATCTCGGGCGCGTCGACGAGGAGCTGCTGCGCGACCTGTGCGAGAAGCACTTCCGCTACACCGGCTCGTTCCGCGCCCGCGAGATCCTCGCGAAGTGGGACGAGATGTGCGGCAAGTTCGTGCGCGTGATGCCGAGCGAATACCGACGGGTGCTGAAGTCGATGACCGCCGAGCAGGCGGCGGTCGCCGACGTGCAGCCGGCGAAGATCGCGGCCTGACGGTCGCACGACGAGCGACGCGGCCGTCCCGGGAGGCCGCGGCTCGACACCGCAGCAGGCCCGCCTCCGCCGCGGCGACCGGGTCCGAACCGAAAGTGGATGCGACATGGGCAAGATCACCGGCTTCCTCGAATTCCAGCGTCTCTCCGAAGCGGCCGAGGCGCCGCGATCGCGCCTGCATCACTTCCGCGAGTTCGTCGGGCACCTGTCCGACGACGAAGCGAGGCAGCAGGGCGCGCGCTGCATGGACTGCGGCATCCCGTTCTGCCAGAGCGGCTGCCCGGTCAACAACATCGTTCCCGACTGGAACGACCTGGTCTATCGCGGCAACTGGAAGAACGCGATCGACGTGCTGCATTCCACCAACAACTTTCCCGAGTTCACGGGCCGCGTCTGTCCGGCGCCGTGCGAAGCCGCGTGCGTGCTCAACATCAACGACGACGCGGTCGGCATCAAGTCGATCGAGCACGCGATCATCGACAAGGCGTGGGCCGAGGGCTGGGTCGTGCCGCAGCCGCCCGAGACGAAGACCGGCCGCAAGGTCGCAGTGATCGGCTCCGGCCCCGCCGGCCTGTCGGCCGCTCAGCAGCTCGCGCGTGCGGGTCACGACGTCACGGTGTTCGAGAAGAACGACCGCATCGGCGGCCTGCTTCGCTATGGCATCCCCGACTTCAAGATGGAGAAGTCCCACATCGACCGCCGCATCGAGCAGATGGTCGAGGAGGGCGTGACCTTCGTGACCGGCGTGCGGGTCGGCGCGCGAACCGAGGCCGGGACCGAGACCTTCACCGTCGAGCAGTTGCGCGCGGACTTCGACGCCGTCGTCCTGGCGGGCGGTGCCGAGATGCCCCGCGACCTGCCGGTACCCGGTCGCGAGCTGAAGGGCGTGCACTTCGCGATGGAGTTCCTGCCGTCGCAGAACCGGCTCGTGGCCGGCGATCGCATCAAGGGTCGGATCTCGGCCGAGAACAAGCACGTCCTCGTGATCGGCGGCGGCGACACCGGCAGCGACTGCGTCGGGACCAGCAACCGTCAGGGCGCCGCGTCGGTCACGCAGATCGAGCTGATGCCGCAGCCGCCCGCGCAGGAGAACCGGCCGCTGACCTGGCCGTACTGGCCGCTCAAGATGCGGACCTCGTCGTCGCACGAGGAGGGCGTCGGCCGCGACTGGTCGATCGTCACGAAGTCATTCAAGCCCGGGACCGGCAAGGACAGGGACCGCGTCAAGGCGGTGGTCGCTATGCGGGTGGAATGGAAGAAGGATGCGGCCACCGGCGCGACGCGGATGGTCGAGGTCGACGGCAGCGCGTTCGAGATCCCGGCCGACCTCGTTCTGTTCGCGATGGGCTTCACCGGTCCGGTCACGGCCGGACTCGTCGACGGACTCGGCGTCGACAAGGACGCGCGCGGCAACGTCGCCGCGCCGACCGAAGGCGACAGCGCCTATCGCACGTCCGATCCGAAGGTGTTCGCCGCCGGCGACATGCGGCGCGGCCAGTCGCTCGTGGTGGGGGCCATCCGCGAGGGCCGTCAGTGCGCCCGCGCGGGCGACCGGTTCCTGATGGGGACGTCGACGCTGCCGCGCTGACGCGCGTTCAGTGCCGCCGTGCGGACGGCGCAGGGCCCAGCATCGCGAGCGCCGGCCGCAGCAAGCCTTCGAGCAGCTCCCGCCGCGGCCGCGTACGGGCCAGCACGCGCAGGCCGAGCAGCACACCGAGCAGCAGCCGTGCGAGGTCTTCGCTGGTCTGGTCCGAGTGCAGCGCGCCGCTCGCGCGAGCCGCTTCCACGCACCGCAGGAAGAACGCCTCGATCTGCGTCAGCTCGTGGGCGACGACGCGACGGAAACCGGGATCGTGCGGCCCGACCTCCAGCGCGCTGTTGACCAGCAGGCAGCCGCGCCGCCGACGATCGCTCAGCGAGCGTTCCAGCACTTCGTGGAGGAAGGCGGCGATGGCCTCGCGCGGCGGCAGCGAGCCTTCGAGCCGCGCGATGCGATCGCGTACCGACGCGTCGAGATAGTGGTCGAGCGCGCGACGGTAGAGAGCCCGCTTGTCGCCGAACGCGTTGTAGAGACTCGCGCCGGTCATGCCCATCCCCGCGGCGAGCTCGCGCACCGAGGTCGCCTCGTAGCCGCGTGCCCAGAAGCACCGCACCGCCGCGTCGAGCGCGACCGCCTCGTCGAACTGCCTCGGTCTCGCCATCGTCCTCTCCTTTTCAAGGCCGGCGTATTATAGAACGAGCGTTCTAAAACATGATCGACAAAAGGAGACCTCGATGAAGATCGTCGTGCTGGGAGCTGGCGGTGTCGGTGGATATTTCGGAGGGCGGCTCGCGGCCGCGGGCGGCGACGTGACCTTCGTCGCGCGCGGCGGGCATCTCGCTGCGATGCGCGAGCACGGTCTTCGCATCACGAGCCCGCTCGGCGATGCGCACGTCGAAAAGGTCCGGGCGGTCGAGTCGATCGACGACGCGGGTCCGGCGGACCTCGTCCTCGTCGGCGTCAAGCTGTGGGACACCGAGGCCGTGGCCGCGACGCTGAAGTCCGCGGTCGATGGCGGCGCGGCGGTCATGTCTTTGCAGAACGGCGTGCAGAAGGACGACATCCTCCGGCAGCACGTGTCCGCCGACGCGGTGATGGGCGGCGTCTGCTACATCGCCGCGACCATCGCCGAGCCCGGCGTCATCGCGCACTCGGGCAACATGCAACGCGTCGTCTTCGGCGAGTACGGCGGCGAACGATCGGCGCGGGCGGTCGCGTTCCTCGAGGCGTGCAAGGCCGCGAAGATCGACGCGGAGATCAGCGATTCGATCGAGCGCCTGATCTGGGAGAAGTTCGTGTTCCTCGTCGGACTGTCGGGGACGACCTCGATGTACCGGCAGTCGATCGGCCCGGTCCGCGACGACGCCGCGATGCGCGCGAAGCTCGTCGACGCGATGCGCGAGACGGTCGCGGTCGGCATCGCGAAGGGCGTGCCGCTGAAGGCCGACTTCGCCGACGACCGCCTCGCGTTCGTCGACGGCCTGCCCCCGGGCATGAAGTCGTCGATGCTCGTCGATCTCGAGCGCGGCAACCGGCTCGAGGTGGCGTGGCTGAGC
>CALMOR010000183.1:25629-30179 GCA_937872165.1 uncultured Burkholderiales bacterium
ACATGGGCGCGTCGCTCGGCGTGCCGACGCCGGTCAACGGCGCGATCGTCGAGGCGCTCGCGGCCGATGCGGCCGGAAAGGCGTGACGATGAACGCGGCCTCCATGAAGACGCCGACGATCCGCTCGTTGAAGGGCACCGCGGTGTCGGTCCCGATGAAGCGGCCGCTCGGCACGAGCGCACAGCGGATCGACCGCGCGTCGCTGCTGCTGGTCGACCTCGAGACCCACGAAGGTCCGGTCGGACGGGCCTATGCGTTCTGCTATCTGCCGTCGATCGCGCAGGGTCTGGTGCCGGTCGTCGCGGAGCTGGGCCTCGCGCTCGCCGGCCTGCCGCTCGCGCCGGTCGACCTCGCGCAGCGGATGCAGCGGCACTTCAAGCTGCCCGGCGTGGCGGGCCCTCTGGCGATGGTCGCGTCGTCGGTCGACACGGCGGCGTGGGACGCGCTCGCGATCGCGGCCGACCTGCCGCTCGCGACGCTGCTCGGGGCCGAGCCGCGACCGCTGCCCGCGTACAACAGCAACGGCCTCGGCATCCAGTCGCCCGACGAGGCCGCCGACGAGGCCGAGGAACTGCTCGAGCACGGCTTCCTCGCGGTCAAGCTGCGCCTGGGCCGCGAGGAGGCGAAGGACGACCTCGCGGTGGTCCGCGCCGTGCGTCGTCGCCTGCCCGACCACGTCCATCTGATGGTCGACTTCAACCAGGCGCTGACCTTCGCCGAAGGGATGCGGCGCTGCGTGCTGCTGGACGACGAGGGCGTGACGTGGATCGAGGAGCCGATCCGTCACGACGACTATCCCCACACGGCGTTGATCGCGCAGGCCGCGAAGACGCCGATCCAGATCGGCGAGAACTTCACCGGACTGCAGCCGATGGCCGCGGCGCTGGCGGCCTCCGCGTCCGACTACGTGATGCTCGACCTCGACCGCATCGGCGGCGTGACCGGCTGGCAACGCGCCGCCGGCCTCGCGTCGGCCTACGGCCGCGAGGTGTCGAGCCATCTCTTCCCCGAAGTCAGCGCGCATCTGCTCGCGGCCACGCCCGGCTGCCACTGGCTCGAGTACGCCGACTGGGCGGATCCCATCCTTCGCGAGCCGATGCGCGTCGTCGACGGGATGGCGGTGGTGCCCGGTGGCCCCGGCAACGGCCTCCGCTGGGACGACGAGGCCGTCGCCCGCCATCGCCTGCCCTGACGGCGATGGACGGATCCGGCACCTTCGACGCGATCGGCCTCGCCGCCCGGCAGTGGAGCGAGTATCGCCGGGTCACGCCCGGTCGCTGGTTCGCCGAAGGTCATCGCCCGCTCGCGCGCGACGAGGCCTACGCGGTGCAGAGCGAGGTCGCGCGGCTCAGGGTCGCGGCCGGCGACTCGGTGGCGGGCTGGAAGGTGGGCTGCATCGGGCCGGGCGTCGTCGAGCAGTTCGGGATGACCGGCCCGATCCGTGCCCGTCTGTTCACGAGCGAGCTCCACGCGTCGGGAGCGACCTTGCGCCATGCCGCCTACGCCAACCTCGCGATCGAAGGCGAGATGGCCGTGCGCGTCGGCGCCGACGGCGGCATCGCGGCCTCTTTCCCGGTCATCGAACTCCATCACTTCGTCTTTCGCGGATCGCCGAAGACGCTCGGCGAGCTGATCGCGAACAACGGCCTCAACGCGGGCGTCGTGCTGCCCGACGAGACGAAGAGCGCGTCGATCGACGAGAGCGCCGACCACAGGCTCGCGGTCCGCATCGACGGACGCGACGTCGACGTCGGCTCGCTGTGGGCCATGCCCGGCGGAGCCGCCGAGTCGGTCCGCTGGTTGCGCGACGACCTCGCGCGGCACGGCCTCGTCCTCGGCGCCGGCGATCTCGTCCTGACCGGCACGCCGCTCGCGTTGCATCCCGTTCGGGTCGGGCAGCACGTCGGGATATCGATCGACGACGACGTACGAGTGGAGTGTCGCGTCGTCTGACGGCGCGGCGCGGCCATGGCGCTCGTCCCGGCCGCGGCGACCGATCGAAGATTCATCGTCGCGATTCCGGACGAGGCACCGCCGCCGATCGTCGCTCGCGCGTCCCGCGACCACGTCGCCCGACGATGACCTCGCTGCCTCGACGAGCGACCGCGGCGCGGAACCGCGGGACACGCGACCTCGTCGACCTCCCGTCGGCGACGCCGCGGCTGCCGTCGGGTGGCTGACTCCCGCGTCAGTGACTGGCGCCGAGATAGGCCGCCTTGACGCCGGGATCGTTCTTCAGCTTGCCCGCTTCGCCGTGCGTCGAGATGCGGCCGTTCTCGAGGACGTAGCCGTAGTCGGCCACCGCGAGCGCCGCGGCGGCGAACTGCTCGACGAGCAGCATCGTCACGCCTTCGCCCTTCAGGCGCTCGATGATGCGGAAGACCTCGTCGACGAGGATCGGCGCGAGGCCCATCGACGGCTCGTCGAGCAGCACGACCTCGGGCGCGAGCATCACGGCGCGCGCCATCGCGAGCATCTGCTGCTCGCCGCCCGACAGCGTGCCGGCCAGTTGCGCGCGGCGCTCCTTGAGCCGCGGGAAGAGTTCGAGCGCGCGTTCGAGATCGGCCTCGACGTCGCCGCGCGGACGCGCGCGGGTCAGCCGCGGAAACGCGCCGAGCGTGAGGTTGTCGGTCACGCTCATCGTCGCGAACACGCGCCGTCCCTCGGGCGAGTGCGCGATGCCGAAGCGCGCGATGCGGTGCGACTCCATCCCGTCGATGCGCTTGTCGCCGAGCGCGATGGACCCCGCGGTCGGCTTGATCATTCCGGAGATGGCGCGCATCGCGGTGGTCTTGCCGGCGCCGTTCGAGCCGATCAGCGTGACGACCTTGCCCTTCGGCACTTCCATCGAGATGCCGTGCAGCACCTTGACCTTGCCGTAGCCGGCCTCGAGGTCCCGGATCGAGAGCATCGTCATGTCAATGCGCTCCCTCGGCAATCGCATCGGCGCCGACGCTGCCGCCGAGGTACGCCTCGATGACCTTGGCGTCGGCCTGGATCTCGGCCGGCCTCCCCTCGGCGATCTTCTGCCCGAAGTCCAGTACCGAGACGGTCTGGCACACGCCCATCACGACGTCCATGTGGTGCTCGATCAGGATCACCGTGATGCCGAAGTCGCGGATCTTGCGGATGATCGCGACGAGTTCCTTGATGTCGGGCGCCGTCAGTCCCGCGGCCGGCTCGTCGAGCAGCAGCAGCTTCGGATCGAGCGCGAGCGCGCGGGCGATCTCGAGCAGGCGCTGCTTGCCGTACGGCAGGTTGCGGGCCTCGTCGTTGGCCGCGTAGGCGAGGCCTACGAACTGCAGCAGCCCGAAGGCCCGCTCGCGCGCGGCCGCCTCCTCGCGCCTGGCCCGCGGCGTGCGCAGGCCGACGTCGAGCAGGTTCGATCGGAAGGTGTGATGCAGCCCGACCAGCACGTTCTCGAGCGCGGTCATCTCGCCGAACAACTGCACGTTCTGGAACGTGCGCGCGATGCCCGACAGCGCGATCTGGCTCGGCGCGTTGCCGCCGATGGCCTTGCCGGCGTACGAGATGGTGCCGGCGGTGGGCGTGTAGATGCCGGTCAGCACGTTCATCATCGTGCTCTTGCCCGAGCCGTTCGGACCGATCAGCCCGTGGATGCTGCCGCCGCGCACCGCGAGGTCGACGTTGTTGAGCGCCTTCAGTCCGCCGAACTGCATCAGCATGCCCTTGACCTCGAGGAGGACGTCGCCCGAGGTCGGCTCGCCCGCGGCGATCGCGTCGTCGCCGTGCGCGGCGTCGGCCTGTGTCGTATCGACCGATGCGCTCACCGTGCGCCTGCCGAGGTTGAGGAAGGACCGCACGAAGCCGACGATGCCGTCCTGCAGGTAGTAGACGACGAGCAGGATCATCAGCCCGAAGATGGTCAGCCGCCAGTCGGTGATCGAGGTCTGCCAGAACGCGAAGACCGCGAGCCCGACGGTGCCGGCCACCGGCACCGCGACGCGCTTCGCGGTGGTGAGGCCGCGGAACATCGACACCGCCGCGCCGAGCGCGACGACGACCGCGAGCGCGACGGCGACGATGCGGAAGGTGCCGATGTCGTCGAGCAGCTTCGGCAGCAGCACCACGATCAGCGACCCGAGCAACGCGCCGGTCCGCGTCTTGCGGCCGCCCATGATGATCGCGAGCAGGAAGAGGATGGTCAGCTCGAAGTTGTAGGTGTTGGGCGAGATGTACTGCTCGGAGTAGGTGTAGATCTACCAGGACAGACATGCGAATCAAAAGCTGATGACGAACGCGTAGACCTTGTGGCGATACACCGACACGCCCATGCAGTCGCAGGCGACCGGGCTGTCGCGCAGCGCCTCGAACGCGCGGCCGAGGTTGGACTTCAGGACGCGATGCACGACGACCAGCGCCACCACCAGCACCGCGGCGACCAGCCAGTAGTAGGCGCGTTCGTCGAACTTGTAGCCGGCGATCGTGGGCTTCGGGATCTTGATGCCGAGCGGCCCTTCGGTGAGGAAGGTCATCTCGTTGATGAGGATCTGGATGATGGTGCCGAAGGCGAGCGTCACCATCGCGAG
>CALMOR010000183.1:30189-33347 GCA_937872165.1 uncultured Burkholderiales bacterium
GCCCGACGCGGCGGTCACCGCGATCGCGGCCGGCACCGTGAAATAGATCGGCACGCCGAGCTGGAAGAACAGCACGCCGGCCGTGTACGCGCCGATGCCGAACAGCCCTGAGTGTCCGAGCGAGACCTGACCGGTGTAGCCCACCACGATGTCGAGACCGAAGAGCAGGATCGCGTAGATCATGATCGTCTCGGCCAGGTGGATGTAGTAGGTGTTGGGCACCAGCACCGGGAAGATCGCGAGCGCGGCCAGCGCGACCGCGACGCCGGCGACGCGCAGACCGAGGTTGGGCTTCTTCATCGGCGCGAGGGCCGGCGGCGACGAGGCCGATGGGAGGACGGTGCTCATACCTTCTTGATCGCCGACTTGCCGAACAGGCCGGCGGGTTTGACGGCGAGGACCAGCAGCAGCAGCACGAGGCCGGGCACGTCCTTGTAGCCGGTGGACAGATAGAAGCCGGTGGTGGTCTCGGCGATGCCGAGGATGACGCCGCCGACGATGACGCCGAAGCCCGACGACAGCCCGCCGATGATGGCGACCGCGAAGGCCTTCAGTCCGAGCACCGCACCCATCGTGGCGCCGGTCAGCGTCAGCGGCGCGATCAGCACGCCGGCGAACGCGGCGGTCGCCGACGACAGCGCGTACGAGAACGTGATCACGAGGCCGGTGTTGATGCCCATCAGCCCTGCGGCGTCGCGATCGTTGGACGTCGCCACGACGGCCTTGCCGTAGATCGTCCTGCGATTGAAGAACTCGACGGCCAGCATCATCGCGATCGCGCCGCCGACGACCAGCAGTTCCATCGGCAGCACGTTGGCGCCGAACACGTGCAGCGGCGACTCGGGCAACGGCGACGGGAAGCGCAGGTCGTCGCGGCCCCAGACGTTCTCCGCGACGTTGCGGAAGATGATGCCGAGCGCGATGGTCGACATGATCCAGCCGAACTCGGACTTGATGCGGATGGCGGGACGGACGCCGATGCGCTCGACGAAGGCGCCCTGGAAGAAGCCGAAGACGATGACGAGCGGGATCATCAGCCAGAAGTTGACGCCGGCGTTGACGAGCGTCAGGCCGACCATGGCGCCCAGCATCAGCGCCTCGCCCTGGCCGAAGTTCAGCGTGCCGGAGGTCGCGAACGTGAGCTGGTAGCCGAACGCGATGACCGCGTAGATCATGCCGAGCGCGATGCCGCTGTAGATCAACTGCAGCAGGATCGTCATCGACTCGTCCTCGCGTCGTGCATGGTCATGGTCTTTCTGCCGTCCCTCTTCGCGTCGGTCGACGATCGACCGATCCCATACGAAAAAGGCCGCGCCGGAACGACTCGGCGCGGCCCCCGTCTCCTCGGCGTGGCTACTTCTTCGCGACGTCCTTGGTGCGCACTTCCGAGCCCTTCTTCATGTCGTCCGTATAGGCATAGACGACCTTGCTGCCCTTGACCTCGCCGAACACCGGGATGTTCGACGTGATGGCTTCGTGATCGTCCTTGGTGAACGGCTTGTCGTAGGTGGTGACGACGCCGTCGACCTTGGTCGAGAGCCCTTCGAGCGCGGCCTTGACCTTGGGCCCGTCGGTGCTGCCGGCCTGCTTCATCGCCGCGGCGAGCAGGTAGATCGAGTCGTAGCCCTGCGCCGCCGAGACCGGCGAGTCGATGCGGTCGTTCTTCGGCTTGAACTCCTTCAGGTAGGCCTCGATGAAGGCCTTCCGCTTCGGCGTGTTGGCTTCCTGGATGAAGGTCTGCGGCATGCGGGCGCCTTCACCGCCGGGGCCGGCGTTGTCGATGTAGTTGGCCATCGACAGCGTCCAGCTGCCGACGATGGGCACCTTCCAGCCGAGCTTGGTCATGCCGTTCGCGATCTGCGCGAGTTCGGGACCGATGCCGTAGGTGAGCACGGCCTCGGCGCCGGCTTCCTTGGCCTTCAGCAGCTGCGGCGTCATGTCGACGTCCTTGATGTTGAACTTCTCGACGGCGACCGCCTTCATGCCCTTGCCGTCGAGCGCCTTCTCAAGGTCGGCCTTGCCGAGCTGGCCGTAGTTGGTCGAGTCGGCGAGGATGGCGACCTTCTTGAAGCCGCGACGCACGACCTCCTCGACGATCATCGGCGCCTGGATCGAGTCGTTGGCCGCGTTGCGGAAGATGTAGTTGTCGGGCTGATCGGTGAACTGCTTCGTGATGACGGAGCCGGTCGCGACGTTGTTCATCACCGGGATCTTGGCTTCCTGGTAGAAGCGCTGGGACGCGAGCGCGACGCCGGTGTTGATGTAGCCCACCGTGGCCGCGACCTTCTCCTTGTTGATCAGTTCCTCCGCGATCTGCACGCCGCGCTCGTTCTTCGCTTCGTCGTCGCGCTCGACGGCCTGCAGCGGACGGCCGAGCACGCCGCCGGACTTGTTGATCTCCTCGACCGCGAGGCGGACGCCGTCGCGCATCGAGACGCCCATCGACGACGAGCCTCCGGTGAACGGTCCCGCGACGCCGATCTTGATGGGATCGGCCGCGACCGACACCGTGCTGACGAGCGAGAGCGACGCGGCGATGACGCCGACGCGCGCGAGAAGTTTCAAGCCGTGGATCATGCGGGTCTCCATTGGGTAGTGGCGAGGCGTCGGCCATCGGACGTGGGGCGGAACGGCGACGGGGCCGGGCGTTCCGCCCGTCGCGTTCCAACTGCCGGGGTCCGCGTGCCGGGTTCCATTTGCACTGCGCATCGCCATCGGAAGGCCGGGGCGCGACCGAGCGGTGGACGTTATCCGAGACGGCTGTCGAGTCCCATCCGAACTAACCCTGAACATCGTCGGCATCCGTCGAGCGTTCGGCGAACCCGTGTCGCGAAGCGTCCGTCCCTCCGTTCGACGTCCGAATAGTGCCGGCGTCGGCGCCGCTCCCGGGCGATCCTCCCCATCTCCCTTCGAGTCCTTCCATGCGTCCCGCCGATCTCGTCCGACTGCTCGCCCTCGCCGCCCTGTGGGGTGGATCGTTCCTGCTCTATCGGATCGTCGCGCCCGTGCTCGGCACCGTGCTGCCGGCCGAAGCGCGCGTGGCGACCGCGGGCCTGATGCTGCTCGCGTGGCAGGCCGCGGCCGGGCCGCGCTTCGCATGGCGCCTGCACGCGAAGCCGATGGCGATCGTCGGCTTGTTCAACTCGGCCGTGCCGTTC
>CALMOR010000183.1:33357-39460 GCA_937872165.1 uncultured Burkholderiales bacterium
GTTCGGCTACGCGGCCCACGCCTTGCCGGCGGCATACCTCGCGATCCTCAACGCGACATCGCCGCTGTTCGGCGCGCTGATCGCGCGCCTGTGGCTCGGCGAAGCGCTCGATGCACGGCGCGTGGTCGGCCTCGTCGCGGGTCTGGTCGGCGTCGCGGCCCTGGTCGGCCTCGGGCCGGTCGCCGTCGATGCGCAGAGCCTCGTCGCGTGCGCGGCCTGCCTCGTCGCCGCGGCGAGCTACGGGGCCGCCGGCAACTACACGCGGCAGCTCGCGCATCCGGTGCCGCCGACGTCGATGGCGACCGGCTCGCAACTGGCCGCCGCCGTCATGCTGCTGCCGCTGCTGCCGCTCGAAGCGCGGCATGCGGCGCCGGGGCCATCGGTCGTCGTCGCCCTGGCGATCCTCGCGGTGGCCTGCACGGCGATCGCCTATCGGCTGTACTTCCGGTTGATCGACGACATGGGGGCGACGCGCGCGCTGACGGTCACCTTCCTCATCCCGTTGTTCGCCATCGGCTGGGGGTGGCTCGTCCTCGACGAGACGCCGACGCCGAGGATGGCGATCGGCGCGGCGCTGGTGCTGGTGGCGACGGCGGCGATCGTCGCCGGGCCGAAGCCGGCCGCGGGCGCCGCGACGCTCAGGTGAGCAACAGCATCGCCTGCGTCTCCGCGTACTCCTTCGGCAGCTTCCTGAAGCCGCTCTTCGCGAAGCGCGACCAGCGGCCGATCACCGCGGCGACGATCAGGTTCGCGCGTTCGGTCACGTAGCGCTCCGACGCGTCGGCGTCTTCGACGGATCCGGCCTGCGCGGCCGCGACCTTGAGCGCCTGCTTCAGCGACGCTTCGATGCGATCCATCATCTGGTTCATCCGCACCGTGAGTCGCTCGTCCTCGATGACGAGCGCGTCGCCGATCAGCACGCGCGTCATGCCGCGGTTGGTCTCGGCGAAATCGAGCAGCATGAGGATGATGCGACGCGCCTGCTGGAGACCGTCCTCCTCGCTGCCGACGATCTGGTTGATGAGACCGAACACGGTCTCCTCGATGAACCCGATCAGGCCCTCGAACATCTGCGCCTTGCTCGCGAAGTGGCGATAGAGCGCGGCCTCGGAGACGTCGAGCTTGCGGGCCAGCGCCGCGGTGGTGATGCGTTCGCCCTTCGGATGTTCGAGCATCGTCGCGAGCGTCTGCAGGATCTGCAGCTTCCGTTCGCCCGGCCGCGCGACCTTGCGGGGCGGCTTCTTCCGGATCTCGTCGTCTTCGGCGACCGTCGCCTGCGGGTCTTCCATCATCGCGTCCTGGTCACGTTGCAGCGGTGCGGATCATCGCAGGAAGCGCCGTCGCCGGATCAAATGCGTCACGGATTCTACGCGAAGGGCCAGTCCCGAAAGGCAGCGCGGATGGGCGTCGGAACGAGCGCTCAGCGCGATGCGATCGTAGCCGCGCACGTAGACGCCGCGCATGCCGATCGCTCGCGCGCTGCGCAGGTTGGCGACGTTGTCCTCGATCAGGACGGCGCGGCTCGGATGGATGCGCTCGCGGGCGACCATCATGCGCAGCATGCTGCGCGACGGCTTCGGTCGATAGCGGCCGTGGATGCGCATCTGCTCGATGTGGTAGCGGCGACGGATGACCCGCGCGAGGCCGATGTGCTTCAGCACCTTCGACGTGTAGACCGCCGGCGCGTTGGTGATCAGCACCTTGCGGCCGGGCAGCCTGCGGAAGAGATCGGTCAGCCCGCGCTCGGCCCGGATCAGCTCGCCCAGGTGCGGCTCGTCGACGAACGCATGGGTCTCGTGCAGGAAGCGCTTCGCGTCGATGCTGTAATGGCGCAGCAGGCCGTCGAGCGTGGTCCCGTAGCGATGCCAGTACTCGGTCCGCATGCGGTCCGCCTCGCTCGCGTCGACCGCGAGGTTGGTCACGAGCCAGTCGCTCATCGAGCGGTTCATCTCGCCGAAGATGCGGTGCGACGCGTTGTGCAGCGTGTTGTCGAGGTCGAAGAACCAGACGGGTCGCTTCAAGTCGGTCTTCAAGGGATGGAAGGGTGAAGGGACTCTCGCTTCGAGTGCCAGTGCCGCGAGGCCGGCGAGCGCATCTTACCCACGCCCGGTCGCGGGCGACACGCAGACGACGCGCGAGGAGTCGCGTCGATGGCTAGAGAGCCATGCCCGCCGGCGTCGAGCCGCCGGCGTGGTGGAGGTCATCGCTCGTCCCGGTCGACGTCCTCGTCCTTCCGATCGACGCGGCGGACCCTGCGAAGAAGCGGCGCGGTCAGTGACTGCGGATCATCGTCCCGACGCCCTTGTCGGTCAGGATCTCGAGCAGCAGGCAGTGCGGCACGCGGCCGTCGATGATGTGGACCGCGTTGACGCCGCTGCGGGCGGCTTCGAGCGCCGACGAGATCTTCGGCATCATGCCGCCCGAGATCGTCCCGTCGGCGAAGAGGTCGTCGATGGTCCGCGCGGTCAGGCCCGTCAGCAGCTTGCCTTCCTTGTCGAGCACGCCGGGCGTGTTGGTCAGCATGACCAGCTTCTCGGCCTTGAGGATCTCGGCGAGCTTGCCGGCGACCAGGTCCGCGTTGATGTTGTAGCTCTCGTTGTCGGCGCCGAAGCCGATCGGGCTGATGACCGGGATGAACGCGTCGTCCTGCAGGGCCTTGACGACCGCCGGGTTGATCGACTCGATCTCGCCCACGTGGCCCATGTCGTGGTAGACGCTCGGGTCCTTGATATCGCGCATCTTGATCTTCCGCGCGCGGATCAGTCCGCCGTCGCGGCCGGTCAGTCCGACGGCCTGGCCGCCCGCGTGGTTGATCAGCCCGACGATGTCCTGCTGCACCTCGCCGGCCAGCACCCACTCGACGACCTCCATCGTGTCCTCGTCGGTGACGCGCATGCCCTGGATGAAGGTGCCGCTCTTGCCCACCTTCTTCAACGCGTCGTCGATCTGCGGGCCGCCGCCGTGGACCACGACCGGATTCATCCCGACCAGCTTCAGCATCACGACGTCGTGCGCGAATGCGGCCTGCAGGCTCTTGTCGACCATCGCGTTGCCGCCGTACTTCACGACGATGGTCTTGCCGTGGAAGCGCCTCAGATACGGCAGCGCCTCGGAAAGGATCTCGGCCTTCAGCGATTGCGGCGAAGAGCCGCTGTCGAGCGCGGGGGAAGCGGGTGGTTCGGCAGCGGGCGACGAAGCCATGCGTGTCCTTCGAGGGTGGGCGGAAAATTCTAGCAGTCGAGGCGCGGTCGACCGGTCGTGCCGGCCCTGCTCGCTCGTCGTCCTGCTTCTTCTCGAGCGCGCGCTGCAGCGCCTCGCGTTCGGCGACCCGCAACGCGCCCCGCGACTTGCGATGCGGACCCGCGGCGCGCTTCATCGCCGGCGCGACCAGCGGGTTGCGCGGCCGGGTCGGCGCGAGCCGGAAGGTCGTCTTCTGGCGAGTGCGGCGCGTCCGGTCGGCCATCGGCGGTCAGGGCCGCTTCATCATCGGCGCCGCGTCGCGCACGTCGACCGAGACGGCCTGTTCGAGGACGCGCTGGTCGTCGCCCCGGATGCGCAGCAGCAGCGGGACGGCGGCGCCGCTGACGAGCGGCTGTCGCAGGTCCTGCAGCATCACGTGCAAGCCGCCGGACCTGAACTCGACCGGCGTCGCCGCCGGCAGATCGACGGTGTCGACCGCATGCATCTTCATGACCGTGCCGTCCACCGCGGTCTCGTGGAGCCGGACCACGGCCGCGACCGGCGAACTCGCGCCGACCAGCGTGGCCGGCGCCGCGCTCGTGACGGTCATGTAGACGACGGACGCCGTCTGCCCCTTGACCGTCGAGCGCGCCCACGCGCCGGAGACCTCGACCTTCGGGTCGGCGGCGAGCGCGGCGAGCGGCCCGGCGGCCAGCGTGGCCGACAGGACGCCGGCGCGGACGAGACCGGCCCCGACGAGGGCGCGAGGACTGCGGTGACGACGGGAGAGGAACATCTGCGGCGCGATCCCTGGACAGGGCGCCGATTATCGCGGAGGACTCGATGCCGTTGCGGCGATCGATCGAAACTTCGATGGGTGCTCCGTCGCGCGTGTCGCGCGGCGGTCGCCAGAGGCGACGGTGCGGAGCGCGGGGCGCTTCACACCGTCGCCGGGTCAGCCACGCGTCACCTTGCGGCCGTCGTCGCCGCGGGCCATGTCGAGCGACTCGTTGCGGACGGCGTCGAAGTAGTCCTTCGAGACGGTCACGACGACCGGTTCGAGACGGACGACCTCGACCGCGGAGGGCTTCGCTGCAACGCGCAGTGGCAGCGCGGCTTCGCTGACGGCGGCAGCGCTGGCGATCGCGATCGCCGCTCCGCAGCCGACGACGATCGCACCGACGAACGTGACCACATCGCCGAGACTGGTCTTCATCTTCTTCTCCCTTCGGTTGGCGGGCACACCGTGTGTCCGATGCAGCGAAGGTTAGGCGGCCCGCATCGACCTGGCTTCATCAAGGCGACGGACTTCGCCCTCGTGCGACGAGCGGTCGCCGGCGCCGATGGACGTCGACGGACGCGTCCGCTCGTCAGGCCCGCGCGAAGCGATACACCCCGTCGGCCTCGCGTTCGCGGCGCAGCGATCCGGCGTACCAGAGCGCATGCAGGTGCGCGAGCGCCTCGCCGAACGCGAAGAAGAGCTGATGCGAGTCGAGCGGCCGCCTGAACATGATCGGCACGATGTCGGCCGCGCTGCGCGGTTCGACGCAATGCTCGAGCACCTCGCCGAGACGCGCGTCGTGATGCTCGCGCAGCTGCTCGACGCGGCGATGCATGCGCCGGAAGGGCCGGCCGTGCGACGGCAGCACCAGCGCGTCGGCCGGCAACGGCAGGAAGTGCCCGATCGAGTCGACGAACTGCTGCACCGGATTGGCCTCGGGCTCCATCGCGTGGACGCTGACGTTCGTCGAGATGCGCGGCAGCAGCATGTCGCCCGAGATGACGATGTTGGCGCGCTGCGCATGCAGCGCCGCGTGTTCGGGCGAATGACCGAAGCCCGGGATGACGGTCCACGTATCGTCGCCGATCGCGATCGACTCGCCGGCCGCGATGCGCCGGTAGCTGTCCGGCATGTCCGGTACCAGCTTCGAGAAGTAGCCGGTGCGCTGGCCGAGCTTCTCGAGATGCATCGGGTCGGTCAGGCCGTGGCGCGCGTAGTGCGCGACGATGCCCGGTCCGTCGGTGCCGGGCAGCGCGGCCTGCAGCACGCGTCCCATCGCGTATTCGCCGAGCGTCATCCACAGCGGCGGCACGTGGTCGCCCGGCACCTGACGCTGCAGCCAGGCCGCGTTGCCGAGATGGTCGGGATGGGTGTGCGTGCAGAGGATGCGCACGATCGGCAGGCCTTCGAGTTCGTTCGCGATGACCTGCTGCCACAGCGTGCGCGTGGTCTCCGACGCGATGCCGCAGTCGACCACGGTCCAGCCGTCGCGGCCCTCGAAGCGATCGCGCAGCAGCCACAGGTTGATGTGGTCGAGCGCGAACGGCAGCGGCTTCCGGATCCAGTCGATGCCGGGCGCGATCGCGCGCTTGCGTCCGGGTTCGGGCAACGCGTCGGCGAACGGATAGTCGAGCTCGGCTTCTAGTGGGTTCATCGTCGCGGGCGAGGGGGCGAGGCGATCGATTCTATGCGCTCGAGGCCGGCATCGACGCCGAGCCCGCGGTGATCAGTTATCGTCCGCGCCATGTTCGCCGGCCTGACCGCAACCTACGGCATCACGCTGCACGGCCTGATGGTCGTGCTGTCGCTGCTGGCCTACGTCGTCGCGTCGCACGCGTTCAACCAGCGGCGCCATCCCACGGCCGCGATCGCGTGGGTCTTCTTCATCCTGCTCGTGCCGTACGTCGCGCTGCCGAGCTTCCTCGTGTTCGGCTCGCGGAAGCAGCCGCGTCCGTTGCTGCTGCCGTCGCCGGAACCGTCGGCGTCGAGCGCGCCGTGGGCGATCCGCGCGATCGCCGCGGTCGGCCAGCCCGCGCCGGCGTCGTATCGCGAGCTCGCGATCCACCCCGACGGCGGTGCGGCGCTGGCCGCGCTGTGGCGCGTGATCGACGCGGCCGAGGAATCGATCGACGTCTGCACCTT
>CALMOR010000183.1:39470-41891 GCA_937872165.1 uncultured Burkholderiales bacterium
GTGCGCGTGATGGGCGACGGGATGGGGCGGCTGATGCACCGCCATCCGAGCCTCGCGCCGCTGGTCGACGCGGGCGCCCGCTGCACGGTCTTCGTGCCGCCGCTGCGGCTGCCGATCCGCGCGCGCGCCAACCTGCGCGACCATCGCAAGCTGGTCGTCGTCGATGCCGGCCGCGAGACACGCAGGCTGTGGAGCGGCGGCCGCAACCTCGCCGCCGAATATTTCGAAGGCGCGCGCGGGGAGCCGCCGTGGCACGACCTGACCTTCGACGTCGGCGGCGACCTCGTGCTGCAGGCGGCCGCGCTGTTCGAACGCGACTGGGCCTACGGCACCGGCGCAGGTGCGCAAGCGGCGCCGCGCGTCCGCGCGACGCTGGTCGACGCGCGCAGCCAGTGCTGCGCGCAGCTCGTCGCGTCCGGTCCCGACGAGGTCGACGACACGATCCAGACCGTGCTCGTCACCGGCGCCTATCAGGCCGAGCAGCGCATCGTGCTGATCACTCCGTACTTCGTGCCCGACAGCGCGCTGCTCGCGGCGCTCTGCATGGCCGCGCGTCGCGGCGTCGCGGTGGACCTGCTGGTGCCGGCCCGTTCCAACCACCCGATGTCGGACATCGCGCGGCGCCGCGCGTGCCGCGCGCTGGCCACCGCCGGCGGCCGCATCTGGCTGGTGCCGCACATGCTGCACGCGAAGCTCGCGGTCTTCGACGACGCGCTCGCGCTGTCGGGCTCGGCCAACCTCGACAGCCGCAGCCTCTTCCTCAACTACGAGTTGATGGTGGCCTTCCACGATCGCGCCGACGTGGCGCGCTTCGTCGAATGGTCCGAGCGCGAGCGCCGCTCGGCGACGCGCTACGAGGCGAAGCAGCCGGGACTCTTCGCCGACATCGCCGAAGGCCTCGTGCTGTGGACCGGCTTCCAGCTGTGACGCGTAAAATCGCAGGCCCGCCTCGCGGCGCGACCCCCTAGTCGCCACCGCGGGGACCGTCGCCGGACCCGAGATCCGCCGCGACCCAACGAACACACGAAGGAGTCAGCAATGGATCAGGATCCGATCGTCATCGTCGCCGGAGCCCGCACGCCGATGGGCGCGTTCCAGGGCGAGCTGTCGTCGATGGCGGCCCATCAGCTCGGTTCGGTCGCGATCGAATCGGCGCTCGAACGCGCGGGCGTCAAGCCCGAGCAGGTCGACGAGGTCATCATGGGTTGCGTGCTGCCCGCCGGCCAGGGCCAGGCGCCCGCCCGCCAGGCCGCGCTCGGCGCGGGTCTTCCGGTCGGGGTCGGTTGCACGACGGTCAACAAGATGTGCGGCTCCGGGATGCGCGCCGCGATGTACGCGTTCGACGCGCTGAAGGCCGGCAGCTCCGACGTCATCGTCGCGGGCGGCATGGAGTCGATGACCAACGCGCCCTATCTGCTGACCAAGGCGCGTGGCGGCTATCGCATGGGGCAGGGCGCGGTGTACGACCACATGATGATGGACGGTCTCGAGGACGCGTACGACATCGCGCCCGACGGCGCGCGCCGTTCGATGGGCACCTTCGGCGAGGACTGCGCGACGCAGTACGGCTTCACGCGCGAGGAGCAGGACCACTTCGCGACGACCTCGGTCCAGCGCGCGCAGGCCGCGGCCGAGAACGGCACCTTCGCCGACGAGATCGCGCCGGTCACGATCCGCGGCAGGACGGCCGACACCGTGATCGACAGCGACGAGGGGCCGCGCAAGGCGCGGCTCGAGAAGATCCCGACGCTGCGCCCGGCGTTCCGCAAGGACGGCACCATCACGGCCGCGAGCTCGAGCTCGATCAACGACGGCGCCGCGGCGCTGGTGATGATGCGCGAGTCGACCGCGACGAAGATGGGGCTGAAGCCGGTCGCGCGCATCCTCGGCCACACCACCAACGCGAAGCTGCCGAGCGAGTTCACGACCGCGCCGGTCGGCGCCATCCAGAAGCTCTACGACAAGGTCGGCTGGAAGACGTCGGACGTCGACCTGTTCGAGATCAACGAGGCCTTCGCGGTGGTGCCGATGGCCGCGATGAAGGAACACGACATCCCGCACGAGAAGGTCAACGTGCACGGCGGCGCGTGCGCGCTCGGCCATCCGATCGGCGCATCGGGCGCACGCATCGTCGTCGCGCTGATCAACGCGCTGAAGCGGACCGGCGGCACGAAGGGCGTCGCGTCGCTGTGCATCGGAGGCGGCGAGGCGACCGCGATGGCGGTGGAACTGGCCTGAGCTTCGAGGCCCGCCGCGTGACGCGAGCCGAAGCCTCGACGCGGTCGCGCCGCGGGTCCCGTGGCCTCGTCGCGGTCCTCGCGGCCGCGTGCTGTTCGTGCGCGCGGGCGGTCGACGACCCGTTGCTCGCCGCCGCGCGCGCCGAACAGGCGGCGGTGCTCGACACGCTGAAGCAGCTGGTCT
>CALMOR010000183.1:41901-43318 GCA_937872165.1 uncultured Burkholderiales bacterium
TCGGGCTCGGCCGACGGCGACGGCGTGCGCAGGGTCGCCGATCTCGCGGAGCCGCGGCTGCGGGCGCTCGGCTTCCGCACCGAGCGCGTCGACGCGAAGCCGTCGGCCGGCGTCAACCTCGTCGGCCGGCTCGAAGGCCGCGGCACCATGCGCCTCCTGCTGCTCGCGCACATGGACACCGTCTACCTCGACGGCACCGCGGCGAAGCAGCCGTTCCGCGTCGAAGGCGACCGCGCCTACGGCGTCGGCATCGTCGACGACAAGGCCGGCATCGCCGTGGTCCTCCACGCGCTGAAGCTGCTGCGGGCGGCCGGCCACGACGACTACGCACGCATCACCGTGCTCTTCAACGCCGACGAGGAGCGCGGCTCGCCCGGCTCGCGCGAACTCATCCGCAAGCTCGCCGCGGACAGCGACGCGGTGCTGTCCTTCGAAGGGACCGGCGTCGAGCACGAAGGCATACGGACCGCCACGTCGGGCATCGTGCGCGTGACGGCGACCGTCACCGGCAAGGCCTCGCACGCCGGCGTCGCGCCCGAACAGGGCGTCAACGCGCTGGTCGAGGCGGCCGACCTCGTGCTTCGCACGCAGGACCTCGACGACCGCGCGAAGGGCTTGCGCTTCAACTGGACCGTCGAGCGCGCGGGCGACGTGTCGAACGTCGTCCCCGACCGCGCGATCGTCGAGGCCGACGTCCGTTACCGGCGCGAAGCCGATCTCGAAGCGGCGCTCGCGACGCTGCGCGAGCGCGTCGCGCGGCCGCGCCTGCCGGACGCCAAGATCGAGGTCGCGGTCTCGCGCGGCCGGCCGCCGTTGACGCCGACCGACGGCTCGCACCGCGTCGCCGCGCTCGCGCAGCGCATCTATCGCGAGATCGGCCGCGTGCTCGACGAGTCCGACGGTGGAGGCGGCGGCACCGACGCGGCCTATGCTGCGCAGACCTGCGTGGTCGTGGTCGAATCGATGGGCCTGCCGGGAGGCGGCGCGCATTCGAACAGCGACGAGTTCGTCGTCGTCGACCGCATCCCCGCGCGGCTCTATCTGGTCGCCGAACTGATCGAGCGCATCGCCAAGGAGTGAACCCATGAAGAAGCCCGCCACGGTCCTCGTCATCGGCGCGTCGCGCGGCATCGGCCACGAGCTCGCGCGGCAGTACCGCGACGACGGCGCGACCGTGCACGCGACGGTGCGGAAGGACGCCGACGCCGCCGCGCTGACCGCGATCGGCTGCACGGTGCATCGGCTCGACGTCGTCGACGGCGAGCAGTGGGCCGCGTTCGGCAAGGCCATCGCGTCGATCGACCTCGACGTCGCGATCCACAACGCGGGCGTCGGCGGCCCGCGCGGCGACGGGCCGCCGACGCGCGACGACTTCGACGACACGATGCGGACCAACGTCTGGGCCGCGATGCAGATG
>CALMOR010000184.1:0-4562 GCA_937872165.1 uncultured Burkholderiales bacterium
CTGGCCCTTCGTCACGTCGACCTCTCCGTACCTCACGGTGCTCGCGATCGACCTCCTGACCGCGACGCTGTTCGCGGTCAGCCTGCATTTCCTGATGGGTCCGGGCGGGATGCATTCGTTCGGGCACGCGGCCTACTTCGGGCTCGGTGCCTACGGTGCCGCGCTGCTGGTCCGCTCGATCGGGCTGCCGATGGAGCTGTCGTTGCTGCTGTCGCCGTTCGTCGCGGTGACGGGTGCGCTCGTCTTCGGGTGGTTCTGCGTGCGCCTGTCGGGCGTCTATCTCGCGATGCTGACGCTCGCGTTCTCGCAGATCGTGTGGTCGGTCGTGTTCCAGTGGGACGAGGTCACCGGCGGCAGCAACGGGCTGACCGGCGTGTGGCCCGCGCCGTGGCTCGCCGACCGGCGTGCCTACTACTATCTCACGGTCGTGCTCGTCGTCGTCGGCGTTCTCGCGGTGCGGCGCGCGTTGTTCTCGCCGTTCGGCTACGCGATGCGCGCCGGCCGCGACTCGCCGCTGCGGGCCGACGCGATCGGCATCGACGTCAAGCGCGTCCAGTGGATGGCCTTCGTCGTCGCCGCGCTGTTCGCGGGACTGGCGGGCGGCCTCTATGCGTTCTCGAAAGGCAGCATCTCGCCCGACACGATCTCGGTCAACCGCTCGGTCGACGGTCTCGTGATGGTGCTGCTCGGCGGACTGCAGACGCTGGCCGGTCCGGTCGTCGGCGCCGTCACGTTCACGTGGCTGCAGGACACGGTCGCGCGCAACACCGACTACTGGCGGGCGCTGCTCGGCGGCATCGTCCTGCTGCTCGTGCTCGCCTTCCCGCACGGCATCGCGGGCTTCTTCGGGCGCTGGCTCACGAAGCGGAGCGCGAACCCATGAGCCTCCTGCGCGTGGAAGGTCTCGGCAAGTCCTTCGGCGGCAACCGCGCGGTCGACGGCATCGCGTTCTCGCTCGAGCGCGGCGAGCTGCTCGCGCTGATCGGCCCGAACGGCGCCGGCAAGTCGACCACCTTCGACATGGTCAACGGACAGCTGCGCGCCGACTCGGGCTCGATCGTCTTCGACGGCGTCGAGCTGATCGGCCGGAAGCCGCGCGACATCTGGCGTCGCGGCGTCGGCCGCACCTTCCAGATCGCCGAGACGTTCGCGTCGCTGACCGTGGTCGAGAACGTGCAGATGGCGTTGCTGTCGGCCGACGCGAAGCTCTATTCGTTCCTTTCGCGCGCGGCCGACCATCGGCGCGACGACGCGCTGGCGCTGCTCGAACAGGTCGGCATGAAGGCGCAGGCCGATCGCCCGAGCAGCGTGCTCGCCTACGGCGACGTCAAGCGCGTCGAGCTGGCCATCGCGATGGCCAACGCGCCGAAGCTGCTGCTGATGGACGAGCCCACGGCCGGGATGGCGCCCAAGGAACGCAACGAGCTGATGGCGTTGACGAAGCGCCTCGTCGTCGAGCGCGGCATGGCGGTGCTGTTCACCGAGCACAGCATGGACGTCGTGTTCGCGCACGCGGACCGGATGATCGTGCTGGCGCGTGGTCGCCTGATCGCCGAGGGACGGCCGCTCGACGTGCGCGACGATCCGCAGGTGCAGGCCGTCTACTTCGGCAGCGGCCGCACCTTCGAGAAGGCGAAGGCCGGGGTCGCGTCGTGAGCGACGGCGCGCTGCTCGAAGCGCGTGCGCTCAGCGCGTGGTACGGCGCGGCGCAGGTCCTCTTCGACATCGACCTCGACGTGCGTCGCGGCGAGGTCGTCGCGCTGATGGGCCGCAACGGCGCCGGCAAGTCGACGACGCTGAAGGCGCTGATGGGGCTGATGGCGCGGCGCAGGGGCCGCATCCGCTTCCTCGACCGTGACGTGTCGAAGGCCGAGCCGCACGAGGTCGCGCGGCTCGGCCTCGGCTACGTGCCGGAGGATCGTCGCGTGTTCGGCGACCTCACGGTGCTCGAGAACCTCGAGGTCGGCCGCCAGGCGCCGCGGCGCTGGAGCGACGGCACGGCCGCGCCGGCGTGGACCGAGGCGCGGCTCTTCGAGCTCTTCCCCAACCTCGGCGAGATGCCCGATCGTCCCGGCGCACGCATGAGCGGCGGCGAGCAGCAGATGCTGACGGTCGCCCGCACGCTGATGGGCAATCCCTACGTGGTGCTGCTCGACGAGCCGTCCGAAGGCGTCGCGCCGGTCATCGTCGAGCAGATGGCCCACATGATCCTCGCGCTGAAGGCCGGCGGCGTCAGCATCCTGCTGTCCGAGCAGAACATGCATTTCGCGGAGCTCGTCGGCGACCGCGCCTATCTGCTCGAGAAGGGCCAGATCCGCTGGAGCGGCACGATGGCGGCGCTGGCCGACGCCGACGACGTGCGGCGCGCCTACCTCGGCGTGTGAGGCGGAAGGAGACGACGGATGAAGACGATCGCGTGGCTGCTGCTCGGCCTTTCCGCACTGGCCGACGCGGCCCCGAAGCCGGCGTCCGCGCCGCGCTCCGGACCCGTGCCCGACGCGACGTCCGCGCTGATCGTCGTCGACGTGCAGAACTGCTTCGTCGAAGGCGGATCGCTCGCGGTGAAGGACGGCCTGGCGGTCGTCCCGGTCGTCAACCGGCTCGCGCCGCTCTTCGCCAACGTCGTCGTCACGCAGGACCGGCACACGCCCGGCCACGCGTCGTTCGCGAGCAGTCATCCGGGCCGGAAGCCCTTCGAGACCATCGCGCTGTCGTACGGCCCGCAGGTGCTGTGGCCCGACCATTGCGTGCAGGGCAGCGACGGCGCGGCGCTGGTCGAGGGGCTGCGGCTGCCCACCGCCCAGCTGATCGTCCGCAAGGGCTTCCATCCGGACGTCGACAGCTATTCGGCGTTCGAGGAGGCCGACCATCGGACGTCGACCGGCCTGGCCGCCTACCTAAAGGCACGCGGCATCCGCGGCGTCTACGTGGTCGGCCTCGCCACCGACTTCTGCGTCGCCCGGACCGCGATCGACGCGCCGACGGCCGGCTTCGCGACCTTCGTCGTCGAGGACGCGACGCGGGCCATCGAACTCGACGGCTCGCTCGCGGCCGCGATGGTGTCGATGCGGAAGGCCGGGGTCGCGGTGCTGCGGTCCGCAGACCTCGCGCGGCCCTGAACGTCGAGCGCGCCGCGCCGCCGAAACGATGACGCCGCGTCCGGTCCACCTGCGCGTCAACGGCCGGACGCACACCGTGACGGTCGCCGCGCACGCGTCGCTGATGCACGTGCTGCGCAACGACCTCGCGCAGAACGGGCCGAAGTACGGCTGCGGCCTCGGGCAATGCGGCTCGTGCACGGTGCTGGTCGACGGCCGGGCGGCGCGCGCCTGCGTGATCCCCGCGGCCGGCGTCGAGGGTCGCGCGATCACGACGCTCGAAGGGCTCGGCACGATCGACCGTCCCCATCCGGTGCAGCAGGCCTTCGTCGACGCGCAGGCCGCGCAATGCGGCTACTGCCTGAACGGGATGATCATGGCCACGACGGCGTTGCTCGGCGACACGCCGAGGCCGGACGCGGCGGAGATCGCCGCGGCGCTGTCGCACAACCTGTGCCGCTGCGGCACCCACGTCGAGATCGTGGCCGCGGTGCTCGTCGCGATCGACCGGCTCGCGTCGCGATGAGCCGTCCGGCGCGCCTGCGCACGCGCGAGGACTTCCGCTCTTCGAGCGGCGTGCTGCTGGTGCTGCGCGACGTGCCCCCGGCTCCCGGGACGACCGCCGCGTCGGTCCCGGGGCAGCCGGCCACCGTCGCGCCCGATCCGTCCGAAGGCGACGAGGTGCTGCTGTCGGTCTGGGACGACGGCACGGTCGTCGCGTTGCACGGACACGTCGACCTCGGCACCGGCCTCCGCACGGCGCTGACGCAGATCGTCGCCGAGGAACTCGACGTGGCGACGGCGCGGGTCTCGGTGGTGATGGGCGACACCGCGATGGCGCCCGATCAGGGCGCCACCATCGCGAGCGCGTCGATCCAGATCCACGCGTCGCCGCTGCGGATCGCGGCGGCGCAGGCCCGCGCCTGTCTCGTCGATCGCGCGGCCGCGGCGCTGCGCGCGGACCGCGACGCGTTGACCGTCCGCGACGGCGTCGTGCATGCGAGCGACGGCCGCAGCGTCGCCTACGGCGCGCTGCTCGACGGCGGTCGCGTCGAGCTCCGCCTCGACCGCCGCGTCGTGCAGAAGCCGGTCGGCGACTACCGCGTCGTCGGTCGATCGATGCCGCGCGTCGACATCCCCGGCAAGGCCACCGGCGGCCTCGTCTTCGTCCACGACCTGCGCCTCGACGGAATGCTGCACGGACGCGTCGTGCGGCCACCGTACGCGGGCGCGGACCATGGCGACTTCATCGGCGACACGCTGGACTCGGTCGACGAGTCGTCGATCGCGGACGTCGCGGGCGTGCGCGCGGTGGTCGTCATCCGCGACTTCGTCGGGGTCGTCGCCGAACGCGAGGAGGATGCCGAGGAAGCCGCGTCGCGCCTGCGCGTGACGTGGAAGCCGTGGACGCCGTTGCCGCGGACCGACGACGTCGAGGCCGCGCTGAGCGCCAATCCGTCGACC
>CALMOR010000184.1:4572-15299 GCA_937872165.1 uncultured Burkholderiales bacterium
ATGCGGATCACCTCGACCTCGGCCGCGCTGCCGATGGACCGCCCCTATCTCTGGCCGTATCAGCTGCACGCGTCGATCGGACCGTCGTGCGCGGTCGCGCAGTGGCACGACGCGGGCAGCGGACCGCATCGCCTGAGCGTGTGGGCCGGGACGCAGAACCCGCACGTGCTGCGCGCCGAGCTCGCGACGCTCGCGGGCCTCGCGCCGGCCGAGGTCGAGGTGATCCGCATGGAAGCCGCGGGCTGCTACGGCCGCAACGGCGCGGACGACGTCGCGGCCGATGCGGTGCTGCTGTCGCGCGCGGCTGGCGCGCCGGTGCGCGTGCAGCTCACGCGCGAACAGGAACACCTGTGGGAGCCGAAGGGCGCCGCGCAGTGGATGACGGTACGGGGCGGCCTCGCGGCCGACGGCTCGGTGGCCTACGACTTCGCGACCTCGTATCCGTCCAACGGCGCGCCCACGCTGGCGCTGCTGCTGACGCGCACCGTCGATCCGGCGCCGCACGCGTTCGAGATGGGCGACCGCAGCGCGCGGCCGCCGTACGACTACGCGGACCTGCGCGTCACGGTCCACGACATGGCGCCCATCCTGCGGGCCTCGTGGCTGCGCGGCGTGTCCGCGCTGCCGAACGTGTTCGCGCACGAGTCCTACGTCGACGAGCTCGCGACCGCCGCCGGCGCGGACCCGGTCGCCTATCGGCTCGAGCGCCTCGCCGACCCGCGGGCCCGCGAGCTGATCGAGGCGACCGCCGCGAAGGCCGGATGGATCGCGCACACCGAACCCCGCCAGCAGCCGGCGACCGGCGACTTCCTGCGCGGGCAGGGCGTCGCCTATGCGCGCTACGTGCACAGCGCGTGGCCCGGCTACGGCGCGGCCTGGTCGGCGTGGGTCGCGGACGTCGACGTTCACCGGATCACCGGCGAGGTCCACGTGCGCCGCGTGGTCGTGGGCCAGGACGCCGGACTGATGATCAACCCGGCCGGCGTGCGCCACCAGATGCACGGCAACGTGATCCAGACCACGAGCCGCGCGCTGAAGGAACGCGTGCGTACCGACGCGAAGACCCATGTCGTCGCGGCGCGCGAGTGGGGCGGCTATCCGATCCTGAATTTTCGCGAGGTCCCGGCGATCGAGGTCGTGACGATGGCGCGCGACGACGAGCCGCCGCTCGGGTCGGGCGAGTCGTCGTCGGTGCCGGGCACGGCCGCGATCGCCAATGCGATCTTCGACGCGACCGGCATCCGCTTCCGTCAACCGCCGTTCACACCGGAGGTCGTCAGGGCCGCGTTACGAACGCTGCCGGGCCGCGAGGCGACGTCCGACGGTCCGCCTCGACGTCGCCCGGACCGCGCGGCGGTGGTCGTCGACCGGCGCACCGCGAGCCCGGCGCGTCGCGTGGCGCTGGTCGCGCTCGGGCTCGTCGCGACCGTCTTCGGCCTCCTCGGCCTGCGGTCCGCCATCGCGCCCGTCACGCGTCCCGACGCATCGATGTATACGGCCGAAACCATCGAGCGCGGGCGGCGGCTCGCGGCGATCGGCGACTGCCTCGGCTGCCATACCGCGCGCGACGGTGCGCCCCATGCCGGCGGCCTCCCGCTCGAGACGCCGTTCGGCGTCGTCTACGGCACCAACCTCACGCCCGACGTCGAGACCGGCATCGGCGCGTGGTCCTTCAGCGCGTTCCAGCGCGCGATGCGCGAAGGCGTCTCGCGCGACGGCCATCGGCTCTACCCCGCCTTCCCGTACACCGCCTTCACGCGGACCACCGACGACGACCTGACCGCGCTGTACGCCTATCTGATGTCGCTGCCGTCCGTGCGCAACGTCGTCCCGCCGACGCGGCTCGCGTTCCCGTTCGGCCTGCGGCCGTTGATGGCGGCGTGGAACGGATTCTTCCTCGCGCCGGGCGTCGCCGCGGCCGACCCGGTGCGCTCCGAGCGCTGGCGCCGCGGCGAATACCTGGTCGACGGACTCGGCCATTGCGGCGCCTGCCACACGAGCCGCAACGCGCTCGGCGCCGAGCGGACGGGCACCGCGTATCTCTCCGGCGCGATGGTCGACGGCTGGGAGGCGCCGGCGCTGACGTCGCTCGCGAGCGCTCCCGTCGCGTGGACCGAGTCGGCGTTCTACGACTACCTGCGCCACGGCCACAGCGTCGAGCACGGCGCTGCGCTGGGACCGATGGCGACGGTCGTGCGTGCGCTCGCGGCCGCGCCCGACGACGACCTCCGCGCGATGGCGCACTACCTCGCGTCGCTCGGCTCGCGCGACGCGCCCGCGCGAACGGCGTCCGCCGTGGTCGCGGACGCGAGGCTCGCGAGCCCGTTGCCCGACGCGAGCCAGCGGATGTTCGAGTCGGCCTGCGGCGCGTGCCATCACGACGGGGACGGACCGCGTCCTTTCGGCGTCAACGTCCCGCTCGCGCTGGCGACCCGGTTGCACGCCGACCGGCCCGACAACCTCTTGCGCATCGTCGTCGACGGCGTGCGCGAGCCGGCGGGCCGCGACGTCGGCTTCATGCCGTCGTTCGCGGAGGCGCTCGACGATCGGCAACTGGTCGAGCTAGCAGGCTGGATGCGGCGTCGCTACGCGCCCGATCGACCGCCGTGGCCCGATCTCCCCGAAGCCGTGCGTCGCGTGCGGACGGTCGGGTCCGCGGTCCCGTCGACGACGCGGGGCGATCGAGCCGCTTCGCCGTGAAGGTCGGCGCGAGCCGGCTCTTCTCGACGCCGGCGATGCAGCGCTCGACCGGGACGCGGACGTCCGTGCCCTTCACGCCGCCCGGGATCAGGGGCCGCATCGCCTTCGTGCTCGCGGGCGTTCGCGAGTAGGCCTTATCATCGCGCCCTTTTTCACCGGCCCTCCCGGGTCGGCCCGCTCTCGCCGTCCGGCCCGTCCGCCGTCCCTGCCCGTCCGCCCGTGACGCCACTCCGCCTCTCCGACTTCGATTTCGATCTGCCCGAAGAACTGATCGCGCAGCATCCGCTGCCGCGGCGTTCCGCGGGCCGGCTGCTGTCGTCGACGCGGGCCGGACTCGAGGATCGGCTGGTCGACGATCTGCCGTCGCTGCTGCGCGAGGGCGACCTGCTGGTCTTCAACGACACGCGCGTGATCAAGGCCCGGCTGTTCGGCAGGAAGGCGAGCGGCGGCCGCGTCGAGGTGCTGGGCGAACGCGTCGACGGTCCGCGCCGCGCGCGCGTGCAACTGCGCGCGAGCCACGCGCCGAAGCCCGGCTCGCGCCTCTCCTTCGGCGACGCCGACGAGACCGGCGCGACGATGGTCGCGCGCGACGCCGACTTCTTCGTGCTCGATTTCGATCGCGATCTCGCCGACGTGCTCGAACGTCACGGCAGCCTGCCGCTACCGCCGTACATCGAGCATCCGCCCGATGCGATCGACGCCGAGCGCTACCAGACGGTGTGGGCGCGCGAGCCCGGCGCGGTCGCGGCGCCGACCGCGGGTCTGCACTTCGACGAGGCGCTGCTCGCGGCGATCGACGCGCGCGGCATCGCGACGACGGCGCTGACGCTGCACGTGGGCGCCGGCACCTTCGTGCCGGTGCGGGTCGACGACCTGTCGCGCCACGTGATGCACGAAGAGCGCTACGCGGTGCCGCGCGCGTCGATCGACGCGATCGACGCGACGCGGGTGCGCGGCGGTCGCGTGGTCGCGGTCGGCACGACGTCGCTGCGTGCGCTCGAATCGGCGGCCGACGTCGACGGCACGCTGCACGAAGGCGAGGCTGGCACGCGGCTCTTCGTCACGCCGGGCCATCGCTTCCGCGTGGTCGACCTGCTGCTCACCAACTTCCACCTGCCGCAGTCGACGCTGTTGATGCTGGTCTCGGCCTTCGCCGGCATCGAGCGCATCCGCGCCGCCTATCGTCATGCGATCGAACGGCGCTACCGCTTCTTCAGCTACGGCGACGCGATGCTGATCGAGCCGTCGCTCGATGCGCGTCCGGGGCGGGCGGTGCGATGAAGTTCGAGCGACTCGCCGACGATGGGCCTGCGCGCCGCGGCCGGCTGACGTTTTCGCACGGCATCGTCGACACGCCGGCGTTCATGCCGGTCGGCACCTACGGGGCCGTCAAGACCGTCACGCCCGACGAGGTCCAGGCGACGGGCGCGCAGATCATCCTCGGCAACACCTTCCATCTGTGGCTGCGGCCCGGCCTCGACATCGTCGGCAAGTTCGGCGGCCTGCACGACTACATCGGCTGGAGCAAGCCGATGCTGACCGACTCCGGCGGCTTCCAGGTCTGGAGCCTCGGCACCGCGCAGGGCAAGTCGGGGAGGATCACCGAGGAGGGCGTGACGTTCGCGTCGCCGATCAACGGCGACCGGCTGTTCCTCACGCCCGAGGAGTCGATGCGCATCCAGCGCGTGTTGAACGCCGACGTCGTGATGGTCTTCGACGAGTGCACGCCGTACGAGAGCGGCGGCGTCGTCACGTCGCTCGAAGACGCCGCGACGTCGATGCGCCTGTCGCTGCGCTGGGCGCGCCGCTCGCGCGACGAACACGACCGGCTGGCGGAGCGAGACGCCGCGCGGAACGCGCTCTTCGGCATCGTGCAGGGCGGCATGCACGAGGCGCTCCGCGACGAGTCGCTCGCCGGCCTCGTCGACATCGGCTTCGACGGCTATGCGATCGGCGGCCTCTCGGTCGGCGAGCCGAAGGCCGACATGATCCGCATCCTCGACCACGTCGGCACGCGCCTGCCGGCCGACCGGCCGCGCTACCTGATGGGCGTCGGCACCCCCGAGGACCTGGTCGACGGCGTGCTGCGCGGCATCGACCTGTTCGACTGCGTGATGCCGACCCGCAACGCGCGGAACGGCTGGCTGTTCACGCGCTTCGGCGACCTCAAGCTGAGGAACGCGCGCCACAAGGACGATCCGCGGCCGATCGACGAGACCTGCGGCTGCCCGACCTGCGCGCGCTTCTCGCGCGCCTATCTGCATCACCTGTCGCGGGTCGGCGAGATCCTCGGCGCGCGTCTCAACACGCTGCACAACCTGCACTACTACCAGTGGCTGATGGCGGGGTTGCGCGAGGCCATCGTCGCGGGGCGGCTCGACGACTTCGTGCGCCGCTTCCGCGAGGACCGGGGTCGCGGCATCTCGGCCGCTGCATGACCGCCGCGAGCATGGTCCGCCCGCTCCGCCACCCCGAATTCCGCCTCGGCGCGCGCGACGTCGCGCTGCTCACGCCGGGCATGGCCGCCTGGGGCGTGATGACCGGCGTCGCCATCGTCAAGTCGGGCATGTCGACGATCGCCGTGCTGCTGATGTCGACGATCGTCTTCGCCGGCAGCTCGCAGCTCGCGGCGCTGCCGCTGATCGCGAGCGGCGCGCCGGTGTGGGTCGTGCTCGCCACCGCGTTCTGCGTCAACCTGCGCTTCGTCGTCTTCAGCCTCCATCTGCGGCGCTACGTGATGCACCAGCCGCTGTGGCGTCGGCTCTTCGGCGGCTACCTGATGGCCGACCTGGGCTACGTGCTGGTCACGCGCCGCTATCCCGACCCACCGGCCGACGCGGCCGGTATCGCAGCGCTCGAGGCCTACTGGCTCGGCAACGGCCTGACGGGCTGGACCATGTGGACGGTGTCGACGCTGGTCGGCGTCGCGCTCGGCAACAGCGTGCCGGTGTCGTGGGGCCTCGGCTTCGCCGGCATCCTCGCGCTGGTCGGCGTGATGGCATCGCTGGTCTCGACGCGGCTGCGGGTCGTGTCGGCCTTGGTGGCGGGCGGCGCTGCGATCGTTGCCGCGGCGCTGCCGTTCAAGCTCAACATCCTGGTCGCGATCGTCGCGGCCGTCGTTGTGTGCCTCGTGTTCGAGAAGGCCGTGCCCGCGCGCGCCGGGCCGCTCGGAGGTCGATGATGGGCGGCCCGTGGATCATCGTCACGATCGTCGGCATGACGATCGCCACCGTCGTCACGCGCTGCTTCTTCTTCCTCTCCGAGAAGGAGTGGGCGTTACCGGACTGGGCCGAGCGCGGACTGCAGTACGCGCCGGTCGCGGCGCTCGCGGCGGTGATCGCGCCCGAGGTGCTGATGAGTGACGGCCGCCTCGTGGCGACCTGGCACGACGCGCGTCTCTACGCGTCGCTCGCCGGCGTCGCGTGGTACGTCGCGCGACGCGGCGTGCTCGGCACGATCGTGGTCGGCATGGCGGTGTACCTGCCGCTCCATGTCGGACTCGGCTGGTAGGAGACCGACGAGGCCCTGCTACAATCGCCGGCTGATTTTTGGACGCGCAGCCGGCTCGTGAGGCCCGCCGCCGTCGCCCTGGAGATCCGCCTTGTTCCTAATTTCTGACGCCTACGCCCAGGCCGCCGCCGGTGCCGCCGGACCCGGCTTCTCCATCGAACAGATGGCGTTGCCCGCGTTGATGATCGTCGCGTTCTACTTCCTCCTGATCCGCCCCCAGCAGAAACGCGCGAAGGAGCAGAAGTCGATGATGGAGACGTTGAAGGCCGGCGACGAGATCATCAGCACCGGCGGCCTGCTCGGCAAGGTGAGCAGGGTCGCCGACCAGTACGTGACCATCGAGGTCGGCAGCGTCGTCGGCGGCAGCGGCGCGGTCGAGATGACGATCCAGAAGTCCGCCATCCAGGCCACGCTGCCCAAGGGCACCATCAAGGCGATCTGACGCGCGCCGAGTCCGCAACATGAATCGCTACCCGCTCTGGAAGTACGTCGTCATCGCGGTCGCGCTCGCGATCGGCCTGCTGTACGCGCTGCCGAACGTGTTCGGCGAGGCGCCCGCGGTGCAGGTCACCAGCGGCAAGGCCACGGTCAGGGTCGACGCGTCGATGATGAACCGTATCGACGACCTGCTGAAGGCCGCGAAGATCGTGCCGACCGGCCTCTTCTTCGACGACGGCCAGTCGCCGTCGGTGCGCGTGCGCGTCGCCGACAACGACACGCAGCTGCGCGCCAAGGACGTGCTGCAGAAGGGCCTCAACCCGTCGCTCGACGACCCCGCCTACGTCGTCGCGCTCAATCTCATCGCCGACTCGCCGCGCTGGCTGACCGCGTTGCACGCGTTGCCGATGTATCTCGGGCTCGACCTGCGCGGCGGCGTCCACTTCCTGATGCAGGTCGACATGAAGTCCGCGCTCGCGAAACGCCTCGACGCGCTGACCGGCGACGCGCGCACGTTGCTGCGCGACAAGAACATCCGGCACAACGGCATCGCCAAGAGCGGAAACTCGATCGAGATCGCGTTCACCGATGCCGACACCGCGGCGAAGGCGCGTCCGGTCCTCGAGGACGGCATGCCCGAGATGCGGATCGCGTCGCGGCTCGACGGCGCGTCGACGACGCTGGTCGCGACCTTCCGTCCCGAGGCCGTCAAGTCGGTGCAGGACAACGCGTTGAAGCAGAACATCAGCACGCTGCACAACCGCGTCAACCAACTCGGCGTCTCCGAGCCGGTGATCCAGCAGCAGGGCAACGACCGCATCGTCGTGCAGCTGCCCGGCGTCCAGGACACGGCCAAGGCCAAGGACATCATCGGCCGCACCGCGACGCTCGAAGCGCGTCTCGTCGACGAGTCGTCCGAGGCGGCGTCGGCGGTCGCGGCCGGCACGGTGCCGTTCGGCGACGACAAGTTCACCGACCGCAACGGCGTGCCGCTGCTGGTCAGGAAGCAGGTCATCTTCTCCGGCGACAACCTCACCGACGCGCAGCCCGGCTTCGACGAGAACCAGCGGCCCGACATCAACCTCAACGTCGACGCGAAGGGCGCGCGCGCATTGCGCGACACGACCCGCGACAACATCGGCAAGCGGATGGCGCTGGTCCTGTTCGAGAAGGGCAAGGGCGAGGTCGTCACCGCGCCGACGATCCAGAGCGAACTCGGCAACCGCTTTCGCATCACCGGCAACTTCACGCCGACCGAGACCACCGACACGTCGCTGGTGCTGCGCTCGGGCTCGCTCGCGGCGCCGATGGAGATCATCGAGGAACGCAGCATCGGCCCGTCGCTCGGCGCCGACAACATCCGTCGCGGCTTCCTGTCGACGGTCTACGGCTTCGCGGCGATCGCGGTGTTCATGGTCCTGTACTACCTGCTGTTCGGGGTCATCTCGGTGCTGGCGCTGGCGTCGAACCTGCTGTTCCTGATCGCGCTGCTGTCGATGCTGCAGGCCACGCTGACCTTGCCCGGCATCGCGGCGATCGCGCTCGCGCTCGGCATGGCGATCGACTCCAACGTGCTGATCAACGAGCGCATCCGCGAGGAGCTGCGGCAGGGCAAGGCGCCGCACGTCGCGATCGCCGAAGGCTACGACCGCGCGTTCGGCACCATCATCGACTCCAACATCACGACGCTGATCGCGGGCCTCGCGCTGCTGGCCTTCGGGTCGGGTCCGATCCGCGGCTTCGCGGTGGTCCATTGCCTCGGGATCGTGACGTCGATCTTCTCGTCGGTGTTCGTGTCGCGTGGCCTGGTCAACCTGATCTACGGGCGCAAGAAGAAACTCGCGAGCGTGGCGATCGGCCAGGTGTGGCGGCCCGATGGCGCGACTGCGAAAGCGGGCGCCTAGCCCGTTCATCCCGGCGAGGGCCGGAGCCGATCGAGTTCGTTCCGACATCAACCAGGTCCCGGCCTCCGCCGGGATGACGTGACCAGATGGAGTTTTTCCGCATTCGCCGCGACATCCCCTTCATGCGCCATGCGCTGGTGTTCAACGTCGTCTCGTTGGTCACCTTCGTCGCGGCCGTGGTGTTCCTCGTCGTGCGCGGCCTCAACTTCAGCATCGAGTTCACCGGCGGCGTCGTGGTCGAGGCGACCTACGCGCAGACCGCCGACGTCGAGGGCCTGCGCGCGGCGATGCAGAAGGTCGGCGTGATCGAGCCGCAGGTGCAGAACTTCGGCACGCCGCGCGACGTGATGCTGCGACTGTCGCTGAAGGACGTCGCGTCGTCGCCGTCGATCGCGACCCCCGACGCGAAGCTCGATGCGGCCCGGCTCACCGACGTCGTGCTGAAGGCGGGCGGCGCGGACGCGAAGATCACGCGGGTCGAGTTCGTCGGGCCGCAGGTCGGTCAGGAGCTCGCCACCGACGGCGGCCTCGCGCTGCTGTTCGTCGTGATCGGCATCGTGGTCTACCTCGCGGTGCGCTTCGAATGGAAGTTCGCGGTGGCGGCGATCGTCGCCAACCTGCACGACGTGGTCATCATCCTGGGATTCTTCGCGGCCTTCCAGTGGGAGTTCTCGTTGTCGGTGCTGGCCGCTGCGCTCGCGGTGCTGGGTTACTCGGTCAACGAGTCGGTCGTCATCGCGGACCGGATCCGCGAGAACTTCCGCAAGATGCGCAAGGCGAGCGTCGAGCAGGTGATCGACAACGCGATCACGAGCACGATGAGCCGCACGGTCATCACGCACGGCCTGACCGAGACGATGGTGCTGTCGATGCTGCTGTTCGGCGGCCCGACGCTGCACTACTTCGCGCTCGCGTTGACGATCGGCATCCTGTTCGGCATCTATTCGTCGGTGCTGGTGATGGCGCCGATCACGAAGTGGCTCGGCGTCAAGCGCGAGGACCTCGTGAAGCCCGTCAGGAAGGAAGAGTCGGGCGCGGTGGTCTGATGCCGACGGTCGGTCCCGCTCGCCGACGGTCGGTGCGATGAACCGATGAACCGATGAACTTCAGCCAGTTGCGTTTCGTGCGCGAGACCGTGCGTCGCAACTTCAACCTCACGCTCGCGGCCGAGGCGCTGCACACTTCGCAACCGGGCGTGTCGAAGGCCATCCTCGAGTTCGAGGAGGAGCTGGGCTTCGCGATCTTCGTGCGGCACGGCCGGCGGCTCACGTCGCTGACCGAGCCCGGGCGCGCGGTGCTGCCGATCATCGAGCGCCTGCTGCTCGAGGCCGAGAACCTCAAGCGCACCGGCCAGGACTTCGCGGCCGAGGAACGCGGCAACCTGACGATCGCGACCACGCACACGCAGGCGCGCTACACGCTGCCGCGCGTCGTGCAGGCGTTCCGCGCCGCGCATCCCCTGGTGCATCTCTCGCTGTCCCAGGGCAGCCCGAAGCAGCTCGCCGAGATGGTCCTGCGCGACGAGGCCGACATCGCGATCGCCACCGAGGCGATCGCCGAGGTCGACGGTCTGGTGAGCATGCCGTGCTTCACGTGGCGGCATCTGGCGATCGTGCCGGACGGGCATGCGTTGCTCGCGCAGGCGAAGGACCGGCCGCTGTCGCTCGAGATGCTGGCTCGTCATCCGCTCGTGACCTACGACGCCGCGTTCGCGGGTCGCACGAAGATCGACGAGGCCTTCGCGTTGCGCAAGCTCGCACCCGACGTGGTGCTGGCCGCGATCGACGCCGACGTCATCAAGACCTATGTCGAGGCAGGCCTCGGCGTCGGCCTCGTCGCGGACATCGCGTACGACGCGGACCGCGACGCGGCGCTGAAGGCCTTGCCGGCCGGTCATCTGTTCGGCTCCCAGGTGACGCACCTGGCCATCAAGCGCGGCGCGACGCTCAGGACCTACGTCCATCACTTCATCGCGCTGGTCGCCCCCGACGTCGATGCGGCGATGATCGACCGCCTGGTGCGCGGCGAAGGACACGACCCCGGTGGCGACTATCAACTGTGAGCGACGCGGCTTGCGGGCCGCCGCCTCGCGGGTCGACACTGCGCGCATGTCCGCCGTCCTTCGTGCCGCCGCCGTCCTCGCCGCCGTCCCCGCCGCCGTCCTCGCCGCCGTCC
>CALMOR010000184.1:15309-18561 GCA_937872165.1 uncultured Burkholderiales bacterium
GTCCTCGCGTTCGGCGCCGGCCCCGCGCTCGCGATCCAGACCTGCGAGCTCGACGGCCGGCCGGTCAACCCGAACAACGGCAACGAGACCGCCGGCCGCAGCGGGTTGATGCGCTGTCGCGACGCGGACACCGGCGTCGTCGTCCGCGAGCAGCAGTTGCAGGACGGCCGCTCCATCGGCGTGGTGCGCTTCTTCAAGCGCGGCGTCGTCGAGCGCGAGCAGACGGTGAACGAGCGCGGCAACGCCGACGGTCCGTCGCGCGAATGGAATGTCGACGAGGCCGGCCGGCGCGTGCTGGTGCGCGACGAGACGAGCCGCGACGGGCGGACCGTCGGCATTGCCCGCGCGTGGTATCCGACCGGGCAGCGTCGTCGGCTGGGTTTCCACGACGACGACGGTCGCGAGCAGGCCTCGGTGGAATTCACCGAGGACGGCAAGCTCGCGTCGCTGCGCTGCGCGGGCCGTCCGGTGTTCGCGGCCGACTACGACGATCGCGCGGCCTGCGGCTTCGCCGGTGGTCCGTCGACGGTCACGTTGTTCGGCGGCAAGGGCCAGGCGACGATGCGGGTCGTCTTCGACCACGGGCAGCGCGTCCGGACCGAGACGCTGTGGGAGAACGGCGCGGTGCGCGAGCTGCGCGAGACGACGGCCGATGGCGGCATCGAACGATCCTTCGCGGCGGACGGCACGAAGCGTCGCGAGGTGCGAAGGGCCGGCGTCGCGTCGCGTTCCGTCGTCGTGCTCGACCAGGAGTTCCACGAGTCGGGCAAGCTCGTGCACGAGCGTCGCTGGATGCCGGTCGACCGGGGAGCCGAGCCGACCGCCGAGACCTGGTGGTACCTCAACGGCCAGACGAGGGAGGCCGTGCGCTTCGAGGTCGTCGGCGACCGGCGCGTGCGGCGCGACACGACCTATCACGACAACGGCCGGCTCGCGTCCGAAGGCGCGTGGGCCGCGGCCGACGCGCGAGGCGATCGCGGCGAGCGGCCCTTCGGCATCCACAAGTCGTTCGACGAGGAGGGCCGCCCGCGCGGCGAGAGCGTCTACGACGAGCGCGGCCGGCTCACCCGCGAGCGCGCGTTCGACGAGCGCGGAGCCGTGGTGCGCGACGACGAGGTGTTCGAGGACGGCTCGCGCAAGTCGGTGGGCCGCTGAAGTCGACCGGCATGGACGCGTTCAAGACCTTCATCTCGCTGCTCGCGCTCGTCAACCCGCTCGGCGCGATCCCGTTCTTCATCAGCTTCACCGCGTCGAACACGCGGCGCGAGCGCCAGCGCATCGTCCGCGTCGCGTCGTTCACGGTCGCGGTCGTGATCGCGTTCACGACGCTGCTCGGTCAGCAGGTCATCAACTTCTTCGGCATCTCGGTCAACTCGTTCCAGGTCGGCGGCGGCATCATCATGCTGTTGATGGCGATCTCGATGATCAACGCGCAGCCGGGCGGCACGAAGACCACGCCCGAGGAAGCGGTCGAGGGCGAGCTGAAGGAAAACATCGCGGTGGTGCCGCTCGCGATCCCGCTGCTGACCGGGCCCGGGACGATCAGCACCGTGATCATCTACTCCGACAAGGCCGACACCTATCTGCAGATGGTCAACCTGATCGGCAGCGGCGTCGCGATCGCCGTGCTGGTCTTCGCCGCGTTGTCGGCGGCCGACCCGCTCAGTCGCGTGCTCGGCCGCACCGGCATCAACGTCGCGACGCGGCTGATGGGGCTGATGCTCGCGGCGCTCGGCGTCGAGCTGATCGTCGACGGACTGACCGCGCTGATCCCGGCGCTCGGCCGCTGACGACGCGAGGGTCGTCACGCACGGGTTATTCCCCATCGCCATGCATCGATCGAGTCCGGAGAATACGGCTCCCCGCAAGCCATCCCCCGTTCCATGGCCTCGATCAAGACGCGTGCGTTCCTGCTGCTGGCCCTGCTCGCGCTGTTCCCCGCGTTCGCCCAGCAGCCGGCGCCGATCGTCGTCAAGTTCAGCCACGTCGTCACCGCCGACACGCCGAAGGGCAAGGCGGCCGAGCGCTTCCGCCAGCTCGCCGAAGACCGGTCGAAGGGCCGGCTCAAGGTCGAGGTCTATCCCAACTCGTCGCTCTACAAGGACAAGGAGGAACTCGAGGCGTTGCAGCTCGGCGCCGTGCAGATGCTGGCGCCGTCGCTGTCGAAGTTCGGCCCGTTGGGCGCGAAGCAGTTCGAGATCTTCGACCTGCCGTATCTCTTCCCCGACGACGACGCGTTCCAGCGCGTCACGCGCGGACCGATCGGTCGGCAGCTCTTCGCGCTGCTCGAGCCGCGCAGCCTGAAGGGACTCGCGTTCTGGAGCGGCGGCTTCCACGTCTTCTCGGCCAACCGGCCGCTGCGCACGCCCGCGGATCTGAAGGGGCTGAAGATGCGCATCCCCTCGTCGAAGGTGCTGGAGGCCAACGAACGGTCGCTCGGCGCGATCCCGCAGGTGATGGCGTTCTCGGAGGTCTATCAGGCGCTGCAGACCGGCGTCGTCGACGGCACCGAGAACATCCTGTCGAGCTACACGTCGCAGAGGTACGTCGAGGTGCAGAAGAACATCACGCTGACCTATCACACGCACACCGGCTATGCGGTGGTGATGAACAAGGCGTTCTGGGACGGGCTGCCCGCGGACCTGCAGGCCGTCGTCGCATCGTCGATCGAGGACGCGACCGACTACGAGCTGAAGCTGGTGGCCGAGGAGAACGCTGCCGCGCTCGCGCAGATCAGGGCGTCCGGCAAGGTCGACGTGCTGGCCCTGACCGACGCCGAGCGCGCGGACTGGAAGAAGACGATGTGGCCGGTACATCGGGAGATGGCATCGCGCGTCGGCGCGCCGTTGCTCGACAGCGTCTACCGCGGCGCCGGCAGCAACCCGCCGTGAAGCGGCGATCCATCGCAAGACGACGAGCTACCAGGAGACGGCCATGAGAAGCTTCGCAGGCGCGTCGTTCGCGCTGATGCTGTTCGGCGCGGTGTTCGCGGCGCACGCGCAGACGCCGATCGTCATCAAGTTCAGCCATGTGGTCGCGGCCGATGCGCCGAAGGGCAAGATGGCCGAGAAGTTCAGGCAGCTCGTCGACGAGAGGACCGGCGGCAAGGTCAAGGTCGAGGTCTATCCCAACTCGACGCTGTACAAGGACAAGGAGGAGATCGAGGCGCTGCAGCTCGGCGCGGTGCAGATGCTGGCGCCGTCGCTGGCCAAGTTCGGTCCGCTCGGTGTCAAGGAGTTCGAGGTCTTCGAC
>CALMOR010000185.1:0-6362 GCA_937872165.1 uncultured Burkholderiales bacterium
GGAGAATCGCGTCGTGCCCGATCGTCCCTTCCTCATCGACACCCACTGTCATCTCGACGCGAGCGAGTTCGATCGCGACCGCGACGCGGTGAAGGCCGGCGCCGTCGCATCCGGCGTGGGAGCCGTCGTCATCCCGGCCGTCGGCGTCTCGAACTTCGGCGCCGTCGCCCGGCTCGCGCGATGCACCGTCGGCGGCCGCTATGCGCTCGGCATCCATCCGCTCGTCGCCGCGGGCGCGGTCGAGGCGGACGTCGCCACGCTGCGCGCCGCGGTCGCGACCGCGATGGACGATCCGCGCTTCGTCGCGATCGGCGAGATCGGCCTCGACCTCTTCGTGCCGTCGCTGAAGACGCCCGCGGCGATCGAGCGGCAGACCTGGTTCTTCGACGAGCAATTGAAGATCGCGCGCGACTTCGACCTGCCGGTGCTGCTGCACGTGCGGCGCGCCCAGGACCAGGTACTCGCGGGGCTGCGGCGCGTGCGGCGCGGTCGCGACGCGAAGGGCGCGACCGGCATCGCGCATGCGTTCAACGGCAGCAGGCAGCAGGCCGACCATTATCTCGGGCTCGGCTTCCGGCTCGGCTTCGGCGGCGCGTCCACGTTCGAGCGCGCGCTGCGCATCCGTGCCCTCGCGCGCGAGTTGCCGGACGAGGCCCTCGTGCTCGAGACCGACGCCCCCGACATCGCGCCGTCGTGGGTCCTCGCGGTCGACGGTCATGCGGGACGCAACACGCCGGCGGAACTGGCCGGCATCGCCGCGGCCATCGCGGCCCTGCGCGACACGACCGTCGAACATCTCGCCGCGACGACGACGCGCAATGCGCACGCGGTCCTGCCTCGTCTGGCGGCGCTGCCGTCTTCGAACCTCCCGCCGGTCGACGCGCGCGCGTCCCGTCCGTGATGCGGATCGGCGTTCGACGATAGCCCCCTGCGATGCGTGCCGCCTCCATCGCCTTCGTCGCGGGGGCATGGCTGCTGCAGCAACAGGCGGAGCTGCCCGAAGGGCGCGTGCTGTTCCTCGGTACGCTCGTCGTCCTGCTGGGCATCGCGCTCGCCGCACGAGGCCACCCACGGTCGTCGTCGCGAGCGGACGGCGGCCGCATCGGCAGGACGGTCGCGCGGGTCCTCGCCGTCCCGGCCGCCTGCGTGCGCGGTTTCGCATGGGCGTCGTGGCGGGCCGAGGTCCGCCTCGCCGACGAACTGCCGCGTGCGCTCGAAAACCGCGATCTCGTCGTCGTCGGCACCGTGTCGGCGCTGCCGTCCTTCGATCCGCGCGGCGTGCGCTTCCCTTTCGTCGTCGAGGCGGTGGTCTCGCGCGACCGCGCAGGCCGACCGCTGCAGGTCCCGGCCCACCTCTCGCTCGGCTGGTACCGCCCCGGCCCGGGTTCGACGACCGGCTCCGTCCCTCTCGTCGAACCCGGTCAGCGCTGGCGCCTGACGGTGCGGCTGAAGAGGCCCCACGGCTCGGCCAATCCCTCGGGCTTCGACTACGAATACTGGTTGCTCGAGGAGGGATTCCGCGCGACCGGCTCGGTGAGGCCGGGCGCCTCCGACGACCGCGACGAAGACGGAGACGCGGACGGCGAAGCGGAGGACCTCGTCGCGCCGCTCGCGGCCACGTCCACGCGCAAGCTGTCGGACTTCGTGTGGACGGCAGGCCATGTCGTCGAACGCATCCGCGCGCGTCTGCGCGACCGCGTGCTCGATGCGCTGACCGACGGCAAGCCGATGCGCGAGGCCGCACCCTACGCCGGCGTCCTGGTCGCGTTGATCGTCGGCGACCAGCGCGCGATCGACCAGTCCGACTGGCTCGTCTTCAACCGCACCGGCATCGGCCACCTGGTATCGATCTCGGGCCTGCACGTCAGCATGCTGGCGGCGCTCGGCGCGTGGCTCGTCTTCACCGCCTGGCGTCGTCGCGCCGGATGGTGCGCCCGCCTTCCGGCCCACAAGGCGGCCGCGCTCGCCGGCACGCTGGTGGCGCTCGTCTACTGCCTGCTGGCGGGCTTCGGCGTGCCCGCGCAGCGCACGCTGTACATGATCGGCGTCGTCGCGCTGGCGCTCTGGACGCATCGCCTGAGTTCGGTCTCGCGCGTGCTCGCGATCGCGCTCGCCGTCGTCGTCGCGCTCGATCCGTGGGCCGTGACCGGCTCCGGCTTCTGGCTGTCGTTCACCGCGGTCGCCTCGATCTTCTACGCCACGTCGGGTCGACTCGTGAGCACGACACCGCAGGACCCTCGCCAGCGCCGCGTGCTCCACGCGATCCGCGCGGCGGCCACCGTGCAGTGGGCCGTGACGCTCGCGCTCACGCCGCTGACGCTGCTGTTCTTCTATCAGGTCTCGATCGTCAGTCCGGTCGCGAACGCGGTCGCGATCCCGCTGGTGAGCTTCGTCGTCGCGCCGCTCGCGCTGGCCGGAGCGGTTCTTCCGTCGCCGATCGGCGCGTGGGTGCTGCACGCCGCGCACGGACTCGTGGCCGCGCTCGCGACATGGCTGCAGTGGCTGAGCGGTTCATCGATCGCGGTGTGGTCGGGCGCGGCGCCCGGCCCGCTGTCGTTCGCGTGCGCGATGGCGGGCGTCGCATGGTGGCTCGCGCCGCGCGGCGTCCCGCTGCGCTGGACCGGCGCGCTGTGGCTCGTCCCCCTCTTCCTGTGGCCGGTGCCGCGACCGGCGACCGGCGAGGTGCGGGCCACCGCGCTCGACATCGGCCAGGGCACGTCGGTCCTCGTCGAGACGACGACCGGCAACGTGCTCTACGACACCGGGCCGGTGTACGGGCCGGGCAACGACGCGGGCAATCGCGTCATCGTTCCCTTCCTGCGCGCGCGCGGCATCGCGGCGCTCGACACGATGATCGTCTCGCACAACGACAACGACCATTCGGGCGGCGCGCTGTCGGTGCTGCAGGCGATCCCGGTCTGGCGGGTCACGAGCTCGCTCGCGCTCGACACGCCGATCGTGCGCGCGTCGCCGTCCCATCGGCGCTGCGAATCCGGGCAGTCGTGGACCGTCGACGGGGTCCGCTTCGACCTGCTCGGGCCGCCGCCCGAGGTCTACGAAGCGCGCGACGGCAAGGCGTTCGCGAAGCCCAACGCGCGCAGCTGCGTCCTGCGCGTACAGACGCGCGGCCGGGTGTTGCTGCTCACCGCCGACATCGAGAAGCCGCAGGAGGCGGCCATCGTCGAGCGCCACCGGGCCGCGATCGCGAGCGACGTCCTGATGGTCCCGCATCACGGCAGCCGGACCTCGTCGTCCGATGCCTTCCTCGATGCGGTCCATCCGTCGATCGCGATCGTGCAGGCCGGCTATCTCAATCGCTTCGGCCATCCGCGCCCCGACGTGCTCGCGCGCTACGACGCGCGCCGCATCGACGTGCTGCGCAACGATCGCGATGGCGCCGTCACGGTGACGACGAGCGGCGACGGCCTCGCGATCGATCGCTATCGCGACAGTCATCGACGCTATTGGTACGACCGCTGAACGGGACGCCCCTCAGGGCCGGATCGCCATCGGGTTCACGAGCGCATCGATGCGCTCGACCGACGTGGCCGGTCGCATCAGCGTCAGCCGGACGGGGACCGGTGCGCCGATGCGTTCGACGAACGTCGCCGCCAGCATGTGCTCGACCGGCGCGCCGTCGACCGCGACGATCGAGTCGCCGACCGCGACCTTCGCCCGGGACGCGGCCCGCCCGGGCTCGACCGCGGTGACGACCGCGCTGCGGACGTCGCGATAGAGCCAGCCGCCGGCCTCGATCCGCACCCGCAGGCCGCAGGCCGCGATCGTGCGGTCCTTCGACCGGGGGATCGCGAAGCGTCGCCTGAAGAGCGACTCGAGCGCGCGGCGCGGCGCCGACGACGATTGCAGGATCGCCCACCCCAGCGTGACGATGACCGTCGACGCGAACACCAGCACGTCGACGCGATAGTCGTCCGGTCGCGGAGGTCCGCTGCCGAAGCGGTTCTCGAGCCAGCCGCTGCCCCAGGCTGCGGCGAACGCGATGGCGACGATGCCGACCACCGACTGGAGCCACGTGAAGGACACGCTGAGGAAGATCAGCACCAGCAGCGCGACGAACGGCAGGTACGGCGCGAGCGGCACGACGAAGCCGACGCCCGCGATGGCGGCGAGCAGGACGACCGTGAAGGTCCGCGGCGTGCGCAGCACCGAGACGATCAACGCATAGGCCAGCAGCACCCAGCCGATCACGACGAGCGCATGGGGCAGCGCGTCGGATCTCAACTGCATCGGTTCGTAGAGAAACGCGAAGAGCACGAGCGCGGTGCCGAGCACGAGGATGCCACCGTTCAGCGCGGCGCCCGTCCGCGACTGAGCGAGCAGGCCCTTCGACGCGAGGAAGAAGCCGATGATCGGCAGCTTCAGCGTCGCGAAGAAGGCGCTGACCGGACCGAGGCCGGTGGCCTTGCTCGCGATCGTGTTCTGCAGCGTCGCCGCGGTGTGCGCGACGGTCCGCGTGAAGAGGTCGGAGCCGGCCTGGTCGAGCAAGGTCTCGCGCGCGATCAGGCCGCCGCGCAACCAGCGCTGCGCGAGGTCGGGCGAGATGCGCGACGCGACGTCGCGCGCATCGGCCGCGGTCTTCACGCGAAGCTCGCGCAGCATCACGTCGCCCGGCCCCGTGGCTTCGGCGCCGTCCGACTGATCGGCGTGGATCGCGGTGACGAGGTAGGGCAGCTCCTCGTTGAGGATGCCGTAATGCAGCCGCATCGTGATCGCGTTGGCCGAACAGTGGAGCGCGTCGGGAAGGTTCGCGTCGGCGCGATCGAGGAACGCGAGTTCGAGCGCGATCGACGCGTCGTAGCCGTTCTCGATCCACGCGGACTTCAGCTTCTCGTGCAGCGCCCGCGTGGGACACGAGTCGACCGCGATGGCCTTGATGGCGGCGAACGCGTCGCGGCTCTGGCCCCGGAAGCAGCGATGGAGCCGGTCGGGACTGAGCAGGATCCGCACGAGCCGTTCGGCGCCGCCGAGGCGGCCGTAGATCCAGTCGTTCGCACGCCACGACTTCTTGTAGAACGCGCCGAAGTGCGCGAGCTGCAGGCCGAGCAGCTTGTCCTTCGCGTCGATGCCGCCGCCGAGCGGGCTCTCGCCGTTGCCGCTGATCTGGACCAGCTCGATCTGCGTGTCCGCGCTGAGGCTGTCGTGGTCGTTGAACGCGAACTGAACGACCTCGAGCTGACAGAGCACGAAGAGCGTGGCCTGCAGGTCGTGCGGCGCATCGCCCCGCAGCGAACGGGTGAGGTTCAGCAGGTCGTGAGCGACCTCGTCGTCGGAGCCCCGCCGGTTGGGATTGCGGCTCATCGCCTCGACGACCGCGAGCGAGAGGGCATGCAGGTCGTGGATCGCCTGCGCGATGCGACGGACCAGCGCCGCGCATTCGTCCCTGCGCTGCGGACTGTCGAGGAAACCGAACAGGTTCGGGTAGAGCCGCTCGATCAGGTCCTCGGAGAAGGCGTCGGTGATGCCGCGCTTCTGGACGGCGATGGCGAGCGCCTCGAGCAGCATCTCGGAGCCCGGATCCCACCACCGCTCCTGTTCGAAGGCGCGCATCCCGGTCAGGTCGTCGACGATGCGGTAGGCCTGCGCCCACAGCTTTCTCAACCGTTCCTGGGTATCCGCCGGGACGTCGACCGTGGACGGCGCGCGGACGTTGTCGAGGACCCGGCGCCGGACCGTGGGCCGCCGCATCCCGCTCGGCCGGGCCGGGCTGCGGAAGTACTGCGCGATGGTCGCCACGTCCTTCTTCACCTGGTCGAACGGGCGCGGGGCCGGCGGCCCCTTCGCATCGCGGTCCGACCAGTCGGAGGCGTCCCCGCCGGGGCCGATGCCGCCCTCGGCGACGAAGGCCGCCTGCGAAGGGTCGCCGCTGTCGAGCAGGCGCTGCGTCATGCGCAGCATGTCGAGCAGGATCTTGGCCGCGAACTCGACGGGAAACAGACCCCATGCCCAGTGCGTGTCGGTATAGGCGGCATCGCTCGCGCGGGACGGCCAGTCGACCGGCAGCCATCCCAGTTCCCCGCCCGGCGGCCGCGGACGCGTACCGAAGGTCTCGAAGGCCCTCTTCATCTCCGCGCGTCCGCGTCGGCCGATCGAGTGCAGCCCCTTCGCGAGCGCCGGCTTGCGTTCCGCGGCCGCGGTCAGCTGCTTCATCACGAAGAGGTCGAATGTGCTCGACAGCCTTCGCTTGCGATAGACCTCGTAGAGCCGCCGGGCCAGCAGCGGCAGCGTGCGGTCGCGTGGTGTCGACTCGTCCATCGCCGCCAGCGTGAGCACGCTGTCCCTGCGCTTCCTGACTTCCTCGTTGTGGGCCTCGATGGCGTCGAGCTGGTCGGCGATGGTCTGCG
>CALMOR010000185.1:6372-7673 GCA_937872165.1 uncultured Burkholderiales bacterium
GGGCCGCGGGGCTCCCCGGGGGGCCCGTCCCCGGGGTCGGGGTTGATGTAGGCCAGCACGCGTCGCACGCTGCTGTCGGTGCGCATCCGGAAGATCGCCTGGCGCGCGCCTTCGAAGGGCTTGTTGTTCAGCACGCCGCCGTCGATCACGTAGCGCGGGACCGGCAGCGGTCGATCGTCGTGATCGCGCAGGTGACCGCCGGCGTTCTCCTCGGTCAGGTACGACGGCTCGAACGCGAACGGGAACGAGGCCGTCGATCGCGCGGCGCGGGCCAGCCGCGGGATGAAGACCGACGGGTCGTCGAAGTCGCGCGCATCGGGCTTGTGCTCGAAATGGAAGTAGGCGCGATAGTCGACGTCGTGGACCGGCGCCCCGAGGTCGTCGATCGTGTTGACCTGCCGTCCGGTCAGCAGCGTCGTCGTCAGTCGCAGGTCGACCGGTACGTCCTCGGACGTGACGAGGTCCTGCTCGGGCGGCACGAGTCGCGCGAGGGCTTCCTCGAGTTTCACGAGGAAGAACTCGTCGCCCTGCAGCAGCGAGCCGGGGTTCTCGCCCATCGGCGAGCGGAGCAGGTCGGTGAACGAGCCGGTGTCCATCCACACGCCGCGCAGTTGCGAGAAGTCGCCGTCGTAGAGCATCGCCACCGACAGCGCCGCGCCGTTGACGCCACCCGCGCTGGTCCCGCTGATGACGTCGACGCGCGCATCGGCGTGCGTGAGGTCGAGCAGCATGCGGTAGACCGGATGGGTGCGGTTGACGAGCCGGAAGATCTCGTTCGTCACGCCGCCCATCCACACGGCGAGGCTGACGCCGCCGTTCATCACGAGGGCGAGCCGCAGTTCCTCTCTTTGCGCTTTCGGCATGGGGCTCCCGCTGTGATCGTCCGCCGTGATCGGCGCGTGCGGCGCGCGGTACGCCAAGGATGCCGCAAACGGCCGGCCTTTCGAAGGGTCCCCTCGCTCAGTCCTCGTCGTCGCCGCGGGCCGCGACGATGCCGGCCCAGCGCCGCATGGCCGGCGGCACGATGCCGACGAGGTCGAGCACGCGTGCCACCGTGTCGTCGACGAGATCGTCGATCGACTTCGGATGCTGGTAGAAGGCCGGCACCGGCGGCATCACGATGCCGCCCATCTCGGTCACCGCCACCATGTTGCGCAGGTGCGCGAGATTGAGCGGCGTCTCGCGCGCCAGCAGCACGAGCCTGCGGCGCTGCTTCAGCATGACGTCGGCCGCGCGCGAGACGAGGTTGTCGGAGAGCCCGTGCGCGATCGCGGCCAGCGTCTTCATCGAACACGGCGCGG
>CALMOR010000186.1:0-6615 GCA_937872165.1 uncultured Burkholderiales bacterium
CGACAACACGGTCACGGCCGGCATCGTGTCGGCCAAGGCCCGCTCGCTGCCGAGCGACAACTTCACGCCGTTCATCCAGACCGACGTGCCGGTCAATCCGGGCAACTCGGGCGGTCCGCTGTTCAACCTCAACGGCGAGGTGGTCGGCATCAACTCGCAGATCTTCTCGGAGTCGGGCGGCTTCCAGGGCATCTCGTTCGCGATCCCGATCGACATCGCGATCAACGTGAAGGACCAGCTGGTCGCGCACGGCAAGGTCACGCGCGCGCGCATCGGCGTCACCATCCAGGACGTCAACCAGCAACTGGCCAACTCGTTCAAGCTGCCACGGCCGATGGGCGCGCTGGTCTCGGAGGTCGAGTCCGACGGCCCCGCGGCGAAGGCCGGCCTCCAGTCGGGCGACGTGATCACGAAGCTCGACGGTCGCGAGATCGATCGCTCGGCCGATCTCCCCGCGCGCGTCGCGACGCTCAAGCCCGGCTCGACGACGCATCTCGAGGTGTGGCGCGCGGGCAAGCCGCTCGACGTCCCGGTGTCGCTCGGCGAACTGAAGGACACGACGGCGGTCGCGAAGGCCGAGACCTCGAACGGCGAAGGCCGCCTCGGCGTCGCGGTACGGCCGCTGCGTCCCGAAGAAGCCAAGCAGCTCGGCGGCTCGGGCAGCGGCCTCGTCGTCGAACAGGCCTCGGGCGCTGCCGCCGAAGCCGGCATCCAGGCGGGCGACGTGATCCTCTCGTTCAACGGGCAGCCCGTGCAGTCGGGCGAACAGCTGAAAGGGCTGATCGCGAAGGCCGGCGGCAACGCGGCGCTGCTCGTGCAGCGCGGTCGCAACCGCATCTTCGTGCCGGTCGAACTCGGCTGAACGCGGGACGGACGGGGGCGTGCGCCGACTTCCGGCACGCCCGTTCCGTCGGCCACTAGACTCGCGGGCTGCGATCCTCCAGGAGATGACCATGCGGGCCCTACCTTCGATGTCCGCGACGAGTCGCGTCGTGCTCGGTTTCTGCTCCGCAGCGGTCTTCCAGTTCGCGCATGCGCAGGCCGCCCTGCCGCAACCGCAGAAGCAGGGCGACGTCGTCTACCTGAACGGCGGAGCGGGCGACGAGGAGGTCCAGTTCATCAGGCAATCGATGAAGGACTACTCGCTGGCGCTCGCCTTCTCGCGGGCCGGCAGTCCCACCGCGGAATACGTCGCGAGCGTGTCGGTGACGATCAAGGACGCCCGGGGCGGGACGGTGTTCGAGTCGTCGTCGGCCGGGCCCTATCTGCTAGTCAGGCTGCCGGCCGGCCGATACTCGGTGGTCGCGACCTATCAGGACGTCACGCAGACGCGTCCGGTGACGGCCGGCCGGTCGGCGTCCGTGCCGACGACCTTCGTGTGGAAGTGAAGGCCGCCGCCCGCCCGCGCGAGGCGCCGGTCGCTCCCGCGACGTCGCGAGTAATGAGGGCGGAGCGGCGCCGACCCATCGTTTGACGCTCCCGGGCGCATCGGCTACTGTCGCGCCTCGATCGATGCAGCGCCGATTTGATGTCGCGAAGTTCCTCGCGCGATTTCAGCTTGCGGGCGCTGGGGCCGGCCCTGTGAAGGTCCGCCCGAATAAATCCGGCTAAAGCGAGCGACCCCCCCGACGCGTTCGATTTAGTTCCACCCCCGTCGGGCCGCAATCGGAACTCGCTCCTTGGATGCAATGCCGGCCGCCGTCCGCGCGGCTCGTCGAATCGTCGTCCCGCGCCGTCATGCGTTCGACGAGCCGCTGCTGCTGCAGAGCGGCGCGCGCCTCGTCGACTACGAGCTCGCGTACGAGACCTACGGGACGCTGAACGCCGACCGTTCGAACGCGGTCCTCGTCTGCCATGCGCTCAACGCGTCGCATCACGTCGCCGGTCTCCACATCCTCGACGACGGCACCGAGGACGCGGGCTGGTGGGACAACATGGTCGGGCCCGGCAAGCCGGTCGACACCGACCGCTTCTTCGTGCTCGGCGTCAACAACCCGGGCTCGTGCTTCGGCTCGACCGGCCCGTCCACGATCGACCCGGCGACCGGCCGGCCGTACGGCGCGTCGTTCCCGGTGGTCACGGTCGAGGACTGGGTCGATGCGCAGGCGCGTCTGGCCGACGTGCTCGGCATCGAGCGCTTCGCGGCCGTGATGGGCGGCTCGCTCGGCGGCATGCAGGCGCTCGCCTGGTCCACGCGCTACCCCGAGCGCGTCGCGCATTGCGTGTCGATCGCGTCGACCGCGAAGCTGTCCGCGCAGAACATCGCGTTCAACGACGTCGCGCGCCAGGCCATCCTCACCGACCCCGACTTCCGCGGCGGCGACTTCCAGGCCGTGGGCGTGGTGCCGAGGAACGGCCTGCGCGTCGCGCGGATGATCGGCCACATCACCTACCTGTCCGACGACGACATGGCCGAGAAATTCGGCCGCACGCTGAAGGCCGACGATCTCGCGTTCGGCTACGGGGCCGAGTTCGAGATCGAGAGCTACCTGCGCTACCAGGGCGACAAGTTCTCGGCCTACTTCGACGCCAACTCGTACCTGCTGATCACGAAGGCCCTCGACTATTTCGATCCGGCGGCGGCGTTCGACGGCTCGCTGACGCGCGCGCTCGCGGCCGCCACCGCGAGCTTCCTGATCGTGTCCTTCACGACCGACTGGCGCTTCGCCCCCGAGCGCAGCCGCGAAGTCGTCAAGGCGCTGCTCGACAACCGCCACCCGGTCACTTACGCGGAGATCGACGCGCCGCACGGGCACGACGCCTTCCTGCTCGACGACGCGCGCTACCACCGCCTGGTCGCGGCCTATTTCGATCGCATCCACGTCGCGATCGTCGCCGCGAGAGCTGCCGCATGAAGAGCCCGCCGAAGCCCTTGCGTCCCGAGCTCGCGGCCGTGGCCGACTGGATCGCGCCCGGCTCGTCGGTGCTCGACCTCGGTTGCGGCGACGGCTCGCTGCTCGCGTGGCTGCAACGCGAGAAGGGCTGCCGCTGCGTCGGCGTCGAACTCGACGACGCGAAGGTGCTGGCCTGCACGAGACAGGGTGTCGAGGTCGTCCAGCAGAACCTCGAGGACGGACTCGCGCTGTTCTCCGACGCGTCGTTCGACACGGTGCTGCAGCTCGAGACGATGCAGATGGTGGTTCACACCGAAGGCATGCTCCGCGAGCTGAGCCGGGTCGGACGCGAGTCGATCGTGAGCTTCCCGAACTTCGCCTACTGGACCCATCGCATCGCCATCGTGCGCGGTCGCATGCCGGTCTCGAAGTCGTTGCCGTACGAGTGGTACGACACGCCGAACCTGCGCTTCGCGACTTTCGCCGACTTCCTCAAGCTGACGCGCAAGAGCGGCTTCACGCTGCGCGACCGCTTCGCGCTGCGCGGTGGCCGCGTCGTGCGCTTCCTGCCGAACCTGTTCGGCAACGTGGCGGTGTTCCGGCTCGCGGGGACGGCGCGCGACTGACGCGACGGTAAACGCATTGCAGGCCGGACGCGGCTCGCGCGTGTCCTTCGCTACACTCGCACGCTCCGCTCGTCGCCCTCTCGTCCGCGCACCGCACAGCCGCACGCCCATGCCCGCCGTCAGACACTTCTCGGAAAGTTATAGCGAAGCGCGCACTCGCTTCCTCGAAGCCGCGACCCGGACGGGAGCGCCGCTCGAGACCTTCGAGAATCCGGTGGGTCTCGGTCCGACCGGCGAAGTGCTCGCGACCGACGCCGCGCTGTTCGGTCCGGCCGACGCGACGAAACTGCTGATCCTGGTCTCGGGCACCCACGGCGTCGAAGGCTTCGCCGGGTCGGGCGCGCAGATCGCGATGATGGAAAGCCTGCGCTTCTCGGCTCTGCCGGCCCGCACCGCGGTGCTGGTGGTCCACGCGATCAACCCTTACGGCTTCGCATGGCTGCGGCGAGTCAACGAGGACAACGTCGACCTCAACCGCAACTCGATCGACTTCACGAACCTGCCGTCGACCAGCGAAGACTTCGCGATGCTGGCCCCGCATCTCGTGCCGCAGGTCTGGGCCGAGCTCGCGCCGGCCGAGCTCGCGATCAAGGCCTACATCGAGACGCACGGCTTCCGCCGTTACCAGGAGGTGGTGACCGGCGGCCAGTACACGCATCCGCGCGGCCTCTTCTACGGCGGCGCCGAGGCGGCCTGGTCGACGCGGATCTTTCGCGACCTCGTGACGCGCTACGGCGACGGCAAGGAGCGCATCGCGCTGATCGACTTCCACACGGGTCTCGGCCCGCTCGGCTACGGCGAGCCGATCTACACCGGCAGCGACGACGCCGAGGCCGAGCGCGCGCGCGACTGGTACGGGCCCGACGTCACGGCCATCTACGCGGGCAACTCGAGCTCGGTGATCGTGCCGGGGCCGATGATCAACGCGGTCTCTTCGTTCTTCGAAGGCAGTGCGAAGACGCCCGAGATCACCACGCTCGCGCTCGAGTTCGGCACGCTGCCCGAAGAGCTGGTGCTCGACCTGCTGCGCGCCGAGGCGTGGATGCACGCGCACGGCGACATCAACTTCGACACGCCGGTGGGCCGCGCGATCAAGCGGCGCTTCCGCGACGCCTTCTACGTCGACACCGATGCGTGGAAGCGCTGCATCGTCGATCGCTCGGTCGAGATGACCGGGCAGGCGCTGGCCGGACTGGCGAGCTGAGCGCTTCGGGCGAGGCGGGCTCGCCCGACGGCGAGCGGGGGCTGTGGCGGATGATCCTCACCCGCCGCATGCTGATGTGCGTGTTCCTCGGCTTCACGTCCGGGCTGCCGCTGTTCATCCTGCTGAGCCTGCTGCAGGCGTGGCTCGCCACCGAGCACGTCTCGCTGCGCGCCATCGGACTCTTCTCGCTGATCCAGATCCCGTACACCTGGAAGTTCGTATGGGCGCCGCTGATGGATCGCTATCGACTGCCGGGCCTGTCGGTGCTGGGCCGGCGACGCGGCTGGATGCTCGTGACGCAGGTCGCCGTGATGGGCTTGGTCGCGCTGCTCGGCACGCTCGACCCGAAGGGCGACCTGTCGATCGTCGTCGTGGTCTGCGTGATGCTGGCGTTCTTCTCGGCGAGCCTCGACATCGTGATCGACGCGTTCCGGCGCGAGATCCTTCCCGACGCCGAGCTCGGCCTCGGCACCGCGGTCCACGTCAACGCGTACAAGCTCGCCGGGCTCGTGCCCGGCTCGCTGTCGCTGATCCTCTCGGACCACCTGCCGTGGGACGTCGTGTTCCTGGTCACGGCCGCGTTCATGCTGCCCGGTATCGCGCTGGTTTTCTTCGTGGCCGAGCCGTCGGCACACGGCGCCCCGCCGAAGTCGCTGCGCGACGCGGTCGTGCTGCCGTTCCAGGAGTTCATCGCGCGCGACGGCTGGTCGCAGGCGTTGCTGATCCTCGCGTTCATCTTCCTCTTCAAGCTCGGCGACTCGATGGCGACCGCGCTGTCGACCGCGTTCTATCTCGACCTCGGCTTCACGAAGACCGAGGTCGGCCTGATCGCCAAGAACGTCGGGTTGTGGTCGAGCGTCGCCGGTGGTCTCGTCGGCGGCGCGTGGCTCGTGAAGCTCGGCATCAACCGCGGGCTGTGGGTCTTCGGCGTGCTGCAGCTCGTGGCCGTATTCGGTTTCGCGTGGCTCGCGAAGGCCGGTCCCGATCGCGCGGTGCTCGCGTGCGCGATCGGACTCGAGGCCTTCGCCAGCGTCGGGCTCGGCACCGCGGCCTTCAGCGCGTTCATCGCGAGAGCCACCGATCCCCGCTTCACGGCCACGCAGTTCGCGCTCTTCACCAGCCTCGCGGTCGTTCCGCGCACCTTCGCCAACGCGGGCGCGGGTTTCATCGTATCGGGCATCGGCTGGCTCGACTTCTTCCTGATCTGCGGCGTGCTCGGACTGCCGGGCCTGCTGCTGTTGCCGAAGGTCGCGCCGTGGCGCGGGGTCGTCGCGTCGAAGGTCGCGATCGAGGACATCCGATGAAGTCGTGGTGGATCCGTTGCCTCCTCGTCTTCGCGATGCTCGGGCCGCCCGTCGAGGTCGAGGCGCAGTCGCTCAACGTGCGCCTCGAGCAGCAGGCCACGCAGCAGTACGCGGCGCTGCTCGACCAGGCACGCACGAAGAACGCCCTCGCGCCGGAAGGCAATGCCGACCTGCAACGCCTGCGCCGCATCCAGCAACGCATCCTGCCGTTCACCTATGCGGTCAACCCGCGCGCGCGGCAGTGGCAGTGGGAAGTCAACCTGCTCGGCAGCCAGCAGGTCAACGCGTTCTGCATGCCGGGCGGGAAGATCGCGTTCTTCAGCGGCATCCTCTCGCAGCTGAAGTTGAGCGACGACGAGATCGCGATCGTGATGGGCCACGAGATCACGCATGCGCTGAAGGAACACGGTGCCGAGCAGGCGAGGAACCAGGCCTACGGCGAGCTCACGGCACGGGCGGGCGGCGCGTTGCTGTCGGCCTGGCTGGGGATCAGCCCCGATCTCACCGACATCGGCGCTCGCGCCGCCAACGGCCTCTTCCAGCTGCGCTTCTCGCGCGGCGACGAGAGCGAGGCCGATGCGGTCGGGCTCGAGCTCGCTGCGCGAGCCGGCTACGATCCGCGGGCCGGCGTCGCGCTGTGGCAGAAG
>CALMOR010000186.1:6625-9387 GCA_937872165.1 uncultured Burkholderiales bacterium
GGCGTCGAAGGGCTCGCCGCCGCAGTGGCTGTCGAGTCACCCGGCCGACCGCAATCGCGTCGCCGAGATCCAGCGCCGCATGCCCGCCGTCCTGCCGCTCTACGCGCAGGCGATCGGGCGACCGGTCAACCAGTTGCCGCCCTATCGCACGACCGCGATCGCGTCGCGATGATCGAGCTCCCGATCCCAGGAGAACGTCATGACCATCGACCACCTCGGCTACTCCGTCAGCGACTTCGCCGCGAGTCGCGCCTTCTACGCGGCCGCGCTCGCGCCCCTCAACATGGGCATCACGTCCGAGGGCGAGGGCTGGGCCATGATCGGCAAGGCCGGACGCGGTTCGTTCTGGATCGGCGTCGGCGAGGCGCCCGGTCCGATCCACGTCGCGTTCGCGGCGGCGACGCGCGAGCAGGTGCGTCGCTTCCACGCGGCCGCGCTCGCCGCGGGCGGCCGCGACAACGGCGCGCCCGGCCTCCGGCCGCGCTACAGCTCGAACTACTACGGCGCCTTCGTCATCGGTCCGGACGGTCACAACGTCGAGGCGGTGTGTCGCGCGGCCTCGGAGTAGTTCAGTCCATCAGTCCGGCCGCCATCAGCCCGCCGTCGACGTTCAGCACGTGCCCGGTGATGTAGCTCGCGCGCTTCTCGTCGACGAGGAAGGCGACCGCTTCGGCGATCTCGCGCGGTTCGGCATAGCGGTGCTGCGGCACGAGCGCGGTCCATCGTGCGCGCATCGCGTCCGAGTGCATCGCATCGACCAGCGGCGTCGCGACCGGACCCGGCGACACCGCGTTGACGCGGATGCCGCTCGCCGCGAGCTCCACGGCCATCACCTGCGTGAGCACGACGACGCCGGCCTTCGCGCTGCCGTACGCGCTCCGGTCGAGGTTGCCGCGCTGGCCCGCGGTCGACGCGAGGTTGACGATGGCGCCGCCGCACCCTGGGGCCCGCAACCGCGCACGACGGCCTGCGCGACGATGAACCCACCGACGACATGGGCCTCGTGCATGCGTCGCAGGTCGTCCGCGGTGGTGTCGACGAAGGCTTTCGCGAGGCCGACGCCGGCGCAGTCGACCAGTGCCGCCACGTCCGTGAGCTCCGCGAGCTCCGCGTCGACCGAAGCGGCGTCGGTGATGTCGACGCGATGCCACGACACGTCGTCGGCAGCCGTCGCCTTCGCCTCGCGCGCGACTGCGGCGGCATCGCGATCGAAGCCCGCGACGCGCCATCCCTGCTCGAGCAGCACGCGCGTGGTGGCCAGTCCGATGCCGGACGCCGCGCCGGTGACGATGCAGGTCTTCATAGGCCTCCGATGCGAGAAGCGGGCCGTATCGTCGCATGCGTCCCGCGGGTTGACGCCTATCGCCGCGACGCGAGCCCTTGGGTAGACTCGCGCGCTCGACAAGGCAGGCCCTGCCTCCCCGAGAGAGCGGCCGCCTTCCGCACGACCACGATCGCATGCGCGACGACGAGGAGACCGCGATGAAGAGTCCGACCACGACCCGCTCGACGACGACCCCCCCGACGACGAAGGCGGCGAGCCGCCGCGCCGTCTTGAAGGCCGGGGGCGCCGCGGCCGGCGTGCTGGGTGCCGCGGCTCTCGGCATCCCGGCCCCGGCGCGCGCGGCCGAGTTCAACTACAAGTACGCGAACAACCTGCCCGCCACGCATCCGATGAACCTGCGGGCGAAGGAGTTCGCCGACCGCATCGAGAAGGAGAGCGCCGGCCGCGTCGTCTTCCAGATCTTCCCGTCGAACCAGCTCGGCTCGGACACCGACATGCTGAGCCAGGTGCGCTCGGGCGCGATCGAGTTCTTCACGCTGTCGGGCCTGATCCTGTCGACGCTGGTCCCGGTCGCGTCGATCAACGGCATCGGCTTCGCGTTCGCCGACTACGACGCGGTGTGGAAGGCGATGGACGGCGACCTCGGCAAGTACGTGCGCGGCGAGATCGGCAAGGCCGGCCTGGTTGCGATGGACCGCATCTGGGACAACGGCTTCCGGCAGATCACCACCAGCACGAAGCCGATCGCGACGCCGGCGGACCTGAAGGGCTTCAAGATCCGCGTGCCGGTCAGCCCGTTGTGGACCTCGATGTTCAAGGCCTTCGACGCGTCGCCCGCGAGCATCAACTTCGCCGAGGTCTATCCGGCCCTGCAGACGAAGATCGTCGAAGGCCAGGAGAACCCGCTCGCGGTGATCTCGACGGCGAAGCTCTACGAGGTGCAGAAGTACTGCTCGCTGACGAACCACATGTGGGACGGCTTCTGGATGCTGGCCAACAAGCGCGCCTGGGAGAAGTTGCCGCCCGACCTGCAGGCCATCGTCGCTCGCAACTGGAACGACGCGGCCACCGCCGAACGCGCCGACACCGCGAAGCTCAACGCGAGCCTGCAGGCCGACCTCGCGAAGCAGGGACTGGCCTTCAACCAGCCGAAGGCCGACGAGTTCCGCGACGTGTTGCGAAAGGCCGGCTTCTACGCCGAGTGGAAGGCCAAGTACGGCGCCGAGGCGTGGGCGCTGCTCGAGAAGGCGTCGGGCTCGCTCGCCTGAAGCGCCGGTCCCGACGGAGGCCCGACCGGTGAGCGTCGCCCTGCAGCCGGGCGACCCGCTCGTCGCCGAGCAGCCGGGCCGCGTCGCCCGCATCGCCGCGATCGTCGAGCGCCGGCTCGCGCGCGCGGTCGAGGTCCCCGCCGCGATCCTCGTCGCCGTCGAGATCGTCGTGCTCTTCGCCGGCGTGGTGTCGCGCTACGCGCTGCATC
>CALMOR010000186.1:9397-13931 GCA_937872165.1 uncultured Burkholderiales bacterium
CATCGGCCGCTGGTGTGGTCCGACGAGCTCGCGTCGATCCTCTTCCTGTGGCTCGCGATGCTCGGCGCGGTCGTCGCGTTCGGCCGCAGCGCGCACATGCGCATGACCGCGCTGGTCTCGCGCTTCGGTGTCGCGCGTCGCGCGTGGGCCGAGGCCGCGGCGCTGATCGTGCCGGTCGTCTTCCTCGCGTGCGTGTTCCCGCCGGCCTTCGACTACGCGCGTGGCGAGATGGACATCACGACGCCGGCGCTCGAGATCGCCAACGCGTGGCGCGCGGCCGCGTTGCCGATCGGCATCGGGCTGATGACGGTGTTCGCGCTGCTGCAGCTCGCGCGCCGCGCGACCGGCCGGCAGGCGGCGACGGTCGCGTTGGTCGCCGCCGCTGTCGTCCTCGGGCTGTTCGCGGTCTCGACGTGGACACCGACCGTGTTCGCGACGCCAGGCCGCTGGAACCTCGTGCTGTTCTTCGTCGCCGGGGTCGGGACGATGGTGCTGTCGGGTATCCCGATCGCGTTCTCGTTCGGCCTCGCGACGCTCGGCTTCATCGTGCTGACGACCGGCGTGCCGTCGTCGGTCGTCGTGGGTCGCATGGACGAAGGCATGTCGCACCTGATCCTGCTCGCGGTGCCGCTCTTCATCTTCCTCGGCGGCCTGATCGAGAGCACGGGGATGGCGAAGAAGATGGTCGACTTCCTCGCGAGCCTGATCGGCCACGTCGAGGGCGGCCTGTCGTACGTGCTGCTCGGCGCGATGGTGCTGGTATCGGGCATCTCGGGCGCGAAGGCCGCCGACATGGCCGCGGTCGCACCGGTGCTGTTCCCCGAGATGAAGGAGCGCGGCGCGAAGCCGGGCGAGCTGGTCGCGCTGCTGTCGGCCTCGGGCGCGATGTCCGAGACCATCCCGCCGAGCCTGGTGCTGATCACGATCGGCTCGGTGACCGGCGTGTCGATCGCGGCGCTCTTCACCGGCGGTCTCGTGCCCGCTCTGGTCCTCGCGCTGGCGCTGGCGGCGGTCGCGCGCCGGCGCGCGAAGGGCGACGTGTCGGCCGCGCCGCGTGCGTCGTGGTCCACGGTGGCGAAGCTCTTCGCGCTCGCGCTGCCCGGCCTCGCGTTGCCGTTCATCATCCGCGCAGCCGTGATCGAGGGCGTCGCGACGGCGACCGAGGTGTCGACGCTCGGCGTCGTCTACGCGCTCGTGGTCGGGGCCGTCGTCTATCGCCGCTTCTCCCCGCGCGCGCTCGCGTCGCTGCTGGTCGAGACCGCCAGCCTGTCGGGCGCCATCCTGCTGATCATCGGCACGGCCACCGCGATGGCGTGGGCGCTGACGCAGTCGGGCTTCTCGAATGCGCTCGCGCAGGCGATGGCCGCGTTGCCCGGCGGCAAGGCGAGCTTCGTCGCGCTGTCGATCGTCGCGTTCGTCGTCCTCGGCAGCGTGCTCGAAGGCATCCCCGCGATCGTGCTGTTCGGCTCGCTGCTGTTCCCGATCGCCCGCATGGTCGGCGTCCACGAGGTGCACTACGCGATGGTGGTCGTCCTCGCGATGGGCATCGGCCTCTTCGCGCCGCCGTTCGGGGTCGGCTACTACGCGGCCTGCGCGATCGGCCGCGTGGACCCGGCGCTCGGGATGAAACCGATCGTCGGGTATCTCGTCGCGTTGCTGATCGGGCTCGCAGTCGTGGCTTGCGTCCCGTGGCTGTCGATCGGCTTCCTTTGACGTTCGCGTGAAGCGAGCGAGGCGATGGCACGAGCCGGACCCCGCGGCCGTCCGGCCGCGTTTGCAGGGACGTCGATGGGGAGAGCACCGTCGCTTCCTTCTCTTCGCATTGCGGGCGAGGCCGTGCGCATGATCGGCAAGCAACGAGGGTGAGGGCCCTCCTCGCGACGTCATGCTCGTCGCGCCGTCTTTCGCGCCCTCGCGGGCCCGTCCCTCGGCAGCCGCGCGTCCGCATCCGCGATCACGCGATGCATCGTGTCGATGAAGGCGCGCAGCTTCAGTTGGTTCTGCGAGCCCGCCGGGAAGTAGAGGAAGAGGCCCGAGTTGCTGGGGATGTACGACTGCAGCATCGCGTCGAGCCGACCGGCCGCGACGTGCGTCCGGACCTCGCGGTCGGCGACGAACGCGAGGCCTTCGCCGGCCACCGCGAGGTCGACGAGCAGCGTGCGGTCGTCGACGATCAGCCGTCCCTTCACGTCGACGAGGAACTCCCGTCGGCTTCGCCTGAACGCCCAGCGATGGAGGCTTCGCGAGCCCGGGAATCGATAGCGGATCGCTTCGTGGTGGATCAGGTCTTCCGGCAGCCTCGGCCGCGCCCGCTTCGCGAAGCAGCGCGGCGCGCCGACCACCGACCAGGCGACCTCGGGCGTGAGACGCACGGCGACCATGTCCTTCTCGACCGCTTCGCCGAGCCGGATCCCCGCGTCGTAGCCGGAGGCGACGAGGTCGACGAGCGATTCGTCGATCGAGAGCTCGAGCGTCACGTGCGGATGCGCCTTGCGATACGCGGGCGCCACCGCGCGCAGCAGGTCGAGCGCCGAGCGCGGCGCGGTGATGCGCAGCGTGCCGCTGGGACGGTCGCGATACTGGCCGAGGAGCGCGAACGCCTCGCCGATCTCCGCGCTCGCCGGTCCGAGCCTCGCGAACACGGCGGTACCGGCCTCGGTCAACGCGACGCTGCGCGTCGTGCGGCGGAACAGCGGCACGCCGTGACGCGCCTCCATCGCGCGGATCGCCTTGCTGACGGCCGTCGGCGTGACGCCGAGACGGGCGGCGGCGGCCGTGAAGCTGGCGCTCTCGGCGACCGCGATGAAGGTCGCGAGGCCTGCGTAGGGATCGGGGTTCACGCGGTCCATTATGAACCGCAGGTTCCAAAGTCATCATCCGCGACGTACTTTCGCTCATGGATCGATCGGCGCAGCATCGCCGGCTCCATCCAAGACCGAAAGGAAGTCGCGATGACCGATCGCAACTGGTTCATCACCGGCACGTCGAGCGGCCTCGGCCGCGAGCTGGTCGATCAGCTCCTCGCGCGCGGCGACCGCGTCACGGCCACCGTGCGCGCCCCGGACGCGCTCGCGGACGCGAAGTCACGCCACGGCGGGCGCCTCACCGTCGCCACGCTCGACGTGACCGACACGGCGAACGTGCGGCGCGTCGTCGACGAGGTTTTCGCCGCCGGGCGAGTCGACGTCGTCGTGAGCAACGCGGGTTACGGTCTCTTCGGTGCGGCCGAGGAAGTGACCGACGAGCAGATCGAACGGCAGATCGCCACGAACCTGGTCGGCTCGATCCAGCTGATCCGCGCGGCGTTGCCGCATCTGCGTCGCCAGGGCCGCGGACGCGTCCTGCAGGTGTCGTCCGAAGGCGGTCAGATCGCGTATCCCGGCTTCAGCCTTTACCACGCGACCAAGTGGGGCATCGAAGGCTTCGTCGAGGCGGTCGCCCAGGAGGTCGCACCGTTCGGCATCGCGTTCACGCTGGTGGAGCCGGGACCGGCGAGGACGTCGTTCCGCGAAAGCCTGGTCAGGCCGCCGGCGATGGAGGTCTACGACGAGACGCCGGCCGGCGAAGTCAGGCGTGCGATCGCGTCCGGCGCCTTCGAACGCCGCGGCGATCCGGTCCGCATGGCGAAGGCGATGATCGATTCGGTCGACCGCGATCCGGCGCCGCGGCGGCTGACGCTCGGGGCGGGCGCCTACGCGTCGATCCGCGAGGCGCTCGGCGCGCGCATCGTGGCGCTCGACGCGCAGAAGGACGTGGCGCTCTCCGGCGACTCGCCGACGCCGGCCGGCTGAGCGGCACGCGCCGCCGCTCAGCCCTCGCGATCGAGGTTGCCCTTCACGCGACGCAACAGGTCGACGAGCTGCGCGTGCTCCTTCGCCGTCAGGCCCGCAACGGCCTTCGCGCCGAGGCGCCGCGCCTGCTGCTGCAGCTCGCGATGGACGGCCTTCCCGTCGGCCGTCAGCGACAGCCGCTGGTTGCGCCGATCGGCCGCGTCGGCTTCGGCGGCCAGCAGCCCGCGCTCGCGCAGGCCCTTGATCAGCCGTGCGAGCTGCGCCTTGTCGCGCCCGCTGTGGAGCGCGAGGTCGCTCTGCGTCGCGCCCGCGTGACGCCCGAAATAGCCCAGCACCTTGCCGTCCATGTGCGTGATGTCGTGGGGCCCGTCGCGCAGGAAGCGGTACTGCAGCGAGCGGTAGTCGTGCATCAGCGAATGCACGAGCTCCAGCACGTCGTCGTCGGCCGCGGTCCGGGGTTGGTTGACAATGTCCACTTTATTTCGCATGATGGATGACATTATCAATCGAATCGTCGGAAGCCCGCCATGAATGCAGAAGTCCCCGTCAGCCGCGTGCAACGCGTGCGCCACGAGATCAGGCGTCGTCCCGTCGAGGTCGCCCGCGTCGAGACGATGAGCCCGCACTTCCGCCGCGTCGTGTTCGGTGGCGAAGCGCTCGCCGACTTCGTCAGCGCGTCCTTCGACGACCACGTCAAGTTCGTGCTCGACGCGGCCGCGGCGTCGCCGGTCATGCGCGACTAC
>CALMOR010000186.1:13941-14834 GCA_937872165.1 uncultured Burkholderiales bacterium
TTGCACGGCGACGGTCCCGTCGCCGGATGGGCGGCGCGGGCCGAGCCCGGCCAGCGCGTCGTGATCGCGGGACCGCGCGGATCGATGATCGTGCCGGTCGACTACGCGTGGCACCTGTTCGCCGGCGACGAGACGGCCTTGCCGGCCATCGCCCGTCGTCTCGAGGAGCTGCCGGCCGGCGCCCGCGCGATCGTGTTCGCGCAAACCGGCGATGCCGCGGACCGACGCGTCTTCGACAGCGTCGCCGACGTCGAGCTGCGATGGTTCGACGGGAGCGAAGCGCTGATCGCCGCGGTCCGCGCTGTCGAGCTGCCGGCCGGCGAAGGCTATGCGTGGTGCGCCGGCGAAGCGGCGGCGATGGCGACGCTGCGCCGCGTGCTGGTCGACGAGAAGGGCCACGACCGGCATGCGATCCGCGCCGCCGCGTACTGGAAGCGCGGTGCGGTCGCGCATCACGAGAATCTCGACGGCTAGCCGCTAGAGCAGCCTCACGATGTCGCGCTTCGTCCAAACCAGCCGCTAGTACGCGCCCTGCAGGACCAGCATCGACACGAACGTGATCGGGTAGGCCCGCCACACGCCTTCGATGCCGATGCGGGCGGCGAGCGCGTAGGCGGTCGGCAGCTCGATCGCGAGGATGCAGAAGATCGAGATGCCGGTGGGCACCAGTACCGCCCCCGATGCCCGCATGACGCCGCTGACGACGGCCGCGCAGCCGTATGACGCTGCTCCACAGCATGAGGTGCAGCAGCGACTGCGCGAGCTCGATCACCGGCGCGCTCGTGATGAAGACGCCGATCAGATGGCGCGAGACGAGATGCCCGACGACGACCAGGCCGCCGGTCAGCACCAGCGAGAGCCGGAGGCCGGTGCGCGAGATGTCGCCCAGCCGG
>CALMOR010000187.1:0-3598 GCA_937872165.1 uncultured Burkholderiales bacterium
CCGCGAGCCGGCTTCGCGAGCTTTACGATGTTTAGCAACGTTTAGCCGCGCGCTTAGGACCTTTGAAGGACGCGCCGGGCGTGCACGACGATAGTCGCGGCTCCTCTCCCGTTCGGCGTCATCGCGGCTCGAAGCGAAGGCCGCACGGGCGTCCGGCAACCGATGGAGCCCACCATGCTCGACTCTTCGTCTTCCGTCTTCATGAACAACGAGGACGATCCGTCCGTTCGATCGGCGGCATCCGGCAGCCTCGCCGAAGCGCTCCTCGACCAGATCGAATGCGGACTCGTCGTATGCAGCGCCGGCGGCCGCCTCCTGCAATGCAACCGGGCGGCCCGTCGCGAGCTCGACGCCGGCCGGGTCGTGAAGGTCGTCGACGGGATGGTTCGCTGCCCCGGCGGCTCCGCCGACCTCGCGGCCGCCTTGCACGACGCGGCGAATCGCCAGCGGCGTCGCCTGATGTGGCTCGGCGACGAGACCCAGCGCCTGATGATCGTCGCGATGCCGATCGCCTTCACGGGGTTCTCCGCGCCGACGGCTTTGCTGATGCTCGGTCGTCGCGACCTCTGTTCGCCGCTCGGCCTCGAGATGCTGTCGATCCGCCACGGTCTCACGCTGGCGGAACGGCGCGTGTTGAAGGGCCTCGTCGCGAATCGATCGGCCTCGCAGATCGCCGCCGCGCACGGGGTCGGCCTGCCGACGATCCGCACGCAGATCCAGTCCGTCCGCGAGAAGGTCGGTGTGCGCAGCATCGACGAACTGCTGCTGCGCGCCGCCCAGGTCCCGCCGGTCACGTCCTGGTACGAATGCCGTGCCGACGCATGACCGGTCCCTTCGATCGTCTTCGTCGTTCGCGCGAACGTCGCGTCCTTCAGGTCTTCGGTCCGCCCGGTCCCTCTCGAGTCGCTCGACACCTTCGTCGACGATGAGCCGCTCCCCTCGACGCGACCGGCGCTCACCCACGGCCTCTTTCGCCGCGAGAGGATGCCGCTCGAATCGCGGGCTTTCGCTTCGGTGCTGCTCGCGTTGTCGTTCGGCACCGTCGGCTGGCTCGTGCTCCACGCCCCCGAAGGCTTCGTCCTCTTCAACACCTGATCGGACGACCGACGATGGAAGCGGACGACGAGGCGCCCGACCCTCGTGAACGGGATAGCCCCGGCGTGCCCGAGCCCGCGGACCGGGAAGATCGCGATGCCGGTGCGCGCGTTCGATCCCCGATCGACCGTGCCTTCCGGCTCCCCGGGCCTGCCTCTTGCTGGCGTCCTGTCGTGAAGGCGGCCGATCGCGCGCTCTTCGGGGCGTGCGACTCGCCGCCGCTTCGAGCGACGCCGCCCGTTCGTCGCTAGACTTCCGTTCCCCCGTCCCTCCCCCATCAGATGAGCGAACGCCACGACGTCGTCCTCGAAGGCAAGGTCCGCGCCGAGGCCGATCGGGAAGCGGTGCTTCCCGACCTCGCCGCGCTGGTCGGACGCGACCTGCCGTTCGCTCGCGAGCTCCTCTCCGGCCGGCCGGTGGTGCTCCGCTCGAACGTCTCGCGCGAAGAAGCCGACGAGGCGGTCGCCGCGCTGATCCGCATCGGCGTGCTCGCCCATGCCGAACCCGCGCCCGCGTTCCGCATCGATGCCGATCTCGACACGCGCCTCGGCCAGCGGCCGCGCCCGGCTCTCTGGAACCCGAACGCCGCGGTCAACTGGTCGCTCCTCTTCACGCCGGTGTTCGGGTCGCTCCTGCACTTGCGCAACTGGCATGCGATGCAGCGGTCCGAGCGCATCGGTGTCGCCCGCACATGGCTCGTCGTCAGCGTCGCGGTGCTCGTCGCGTCGATCGTCGCGTCGTCGCTGTGGCCGCGATCGGGCAATGCCTTGCGGCTCTCGAACTTCGTCTATCTGCTGGTCTGGTACTTCGCCGCCGGCAAGGCGCAGGCCGGCTTCGTCAAACGCGAGTACGGCCGCGACTACGTCCACAAGGGCTGGACGAAGCCGCTCGTGCTCGCGCTGATGGAGGTCGTCGCGTCGATGTTCGTCGCGGGGATGCTGCAGGAGTCCTTCGGAACCCACGATCTGCCGCAGTCGGGCACGACGCGGCTCTGACGAGCGGGCCCGGCATGCGTCCGGCGCCTCGGTGGGCGCGCCTCGTCACGGCATCGGGTCGACCCCGGTCAGCGCGATTCCGCGCGCGCACTGCGGGCAACGTGCGGGCTCCCAGCTCTCGAAGGGTTCGAAGGACGGCGCGACGAGCGGGATGCCGAGCGCCTCGAAGTGGCCCACCGCGCGATCGCCGAGCACCATCAGCGCTCCGACCGCGCAGACAGCGGCACGCGCGTCCGCGAGTTCGCGCAGCGTGGCGCGCACCGACGAACCCGCCGAGACGATGTCGTCCACGACCGCGAACCGTTCCGACGAAGCGCGCTCGCGGATTCCGCCCGGGAGTCGATAGACCGCCGCGAAGAGTCGATCGGACGCCGTGGACCCGACGCGTTCGGTGAAGTAGAAGCGCAGTCCCATCGCCTCGGCGAGGACCCGTGCGACGAAGGCGCCACCGACCAACGGACCGCAGAGGGCGGTCGGCTCGAACGGGAGCAACAGCGCGGCGAGCGCCTCGATGCGCGGCCGCAGCGCGCGCGGCTCGACGATCCATGCATCGAGGTCGAGCCAGGTATCCGCATGCAGGCCGGACTCGAGGACGAAGTGCCCCTTGCGGGCCGCGGGCATCATGCGACGCATCCGTTCACTTCACGATCGTCCCGTGCACCGGCTCGACCGGTTCGACCGGCTCGACCGGCTCGGCGACGACGGCGGCGACGACCGCGAGCGAACGGGACGCCGACGAGGACGATGCGGCGGGAAGCCCGGCGCACCGCGTCGCTCTCGGCCACGCGCTCCGCGCCGTGAAGCTCGAAGGCACGAGCGGGCGGCGGAAGAAGCCCGGCGAGGAGGCGGCGGATGACACCGCGGTCCGCCGCCGCGGAAGGCCGGTGTCGAACGAACGGACGCCGTCGTGATGCGCTGCCACCGCGAGCGCTCAGCCGTGGGCCTGCATTCCCCATCGCCTGACGGTGACGCGTTCGACGGTGTCGAAGACGACGTGCTCGACGACGAGGCCGATCAGGATCACGGTGACTAGTCCGGCGAAGACCTTGTCGGTATAGAGCTCGTTGCGGTTCTGGAAGATGTACCAGCCGAGTCCGCCCTTGCCCGACGAGGCACCGAAGAACAGTTCGGCCGCGATCAGCGTGCGCCATGCGAAGGCCCAGCCGATGCGCAGTCCCGCGAGGATCGCGGGCAGGGCCGACGGGACGAGGATCGTGGCGACGTAGCGCAGGCCGCGCAGCCCGTAGTTGCGACCGGCCATGCGCAGCGCCTCGGGCACGCCCTGGAAGCCGCTGTAGGTGCTGAGCGACAGTGGCCACAGCACCGAGTGCACGAGCACGAACAGCAGGCTCGTGCGGCCGAGGCCGAACCACAGCAGCGCGAGCGGCAGCAGCGCGATCGCCGGCAGCGGGTTGAACATCGACGTCAGCGTCGACAGCAGGTCGCGGCCGATGCGGGTCGAGATCGCGGCGACCGTCAACGCGAACGCCGCCGCGACGCCGAGCGCA
>CALMOR010000187.1:3608-12466 GCA_937872165.1 uncultured Burkholderiales bacterium
GCGCATAGCCCTGCAGCAGAAGGACCAGCGAGATCGCGGCCTTGTCGACCAGCTCGCCGCTCCGCAGGTCCGCGGCGAACGCCGACGCGGTCTGCAGGAAGGTCGGCAGCAGCAGGTCGTTGTCGGCGATGCGTGCGACGGTCTCCCATGCGATCGCGAGCACGACCAGCAGGATCGCCCTGCGCACCGAGGTCTTGTCGGACAGTCGCGTCCCGAGCGACGGCGCGCGCACCTGCTCGATGTCGCCCACCGGCTCGAGCACGCGCTCGTACTCGGCCCTCGCCGGAAGGACGATCGCTCGTGCCGGTGCCGTGGTGCCGGTGGCCGTCATGCGAGCGCTTCGTCGAAGAGGAGCCCATGGATGCGGGCGGCCTGCGCCTGGAACGCGGCGCTGCCGATGCTGCCCGGTCCGAACGCGTGCGCGTCGAGCTCGGCGCGCACGCGGCCGGGATGACTGGACAGCAGCAGGACACGGGTGCCGAGCAGCAGCGCCTCTTCGATCGAATGCGTGACGAAGAGCAACGTGAAGCCGACCTCGTCGGCGAGCGCCAGCAGCTCTTCCTGCATGCGTCGCCGCGTCAGGGCGTCGAGCGCCGCGAACGGCTCGTCCATCAACAGCATCGCCGGCTTCGTCACGAGCGCCCGCGCGATCGCGACCCGCTGCTTCATGCCGCCCGACAGGGTGTGCGGATAGGCATCGGCGAAGGCTTCGAGGCCGACCCGCGCCAGCATCGCCGTCGCACGGGCCCTGGCCTCGACCTTGTCGCAGCGCCTCGCGGCGAGCAGCGGGAACATCACGTTGGTGAGCACCGTCTTCCACGGCGGCAGCTGGTCGAATTCCTGGAACACCACGAGACGATCGGGACCCGGGCCGTCGACCGGCCGGCCATCGAGCAGGATCCTTCCTTCGCGCGGCTTCATGAAGCCGGCGATGGCCTTCAGCAGCGACGACTTGCCGCAGCCGGACGCGCCGAGCAGCATGAAGCGGTCGCCGCGATGGACTTCGAAGTCCACGCGATGCACCGCGCGCACGACGCGCCCGGGACTCGCGTACTCGAGCGTCAGTCCGTCGACCTTCAACAGCGCGCCCGCGGCGGCCGACTCCTCCCGATGCGAGCGCCCGGCGGCACGAGCGACGGGCGCAGGGTCGAGTCCGTTTCGCAGGACGTGGGTCGTGCTCGTCATGTCAGTTCGCGGCCGCGTTGTGGGGATCGTCGAAGAAGTAGTCGGTCGCCGACGCGGGCTTGTTCCTGATCGCTCCGACGCGGTTCATGAACGCGGCCAATGCGTACGTGTTCTGCGGCGTGATCTTGAAGTCGAGTTCCGGATTCGAGAGGATCGACGCGAGCAGCTTCGGATCGATCGTCGACTTGTCGGTACGCAGGAAGATCTCCGCGGCCTTGCGCGGATCGGTTCGCGCGATGCGGGCGGCCTCGGCCAGCGCGTCGATGAAGGCCTTGTAGGTCTTCGGATTGTCCTTGCGGAACTTCTCGGTCGCATACAGCACGCTCGCCGACGAAGGGCCGCCCATCACGTCGTAGCTCTTCAGCACGACATGGGCCGCCGGGTTGCCGGCCAACTCCTGTTCCTGGAACGGCGGGTTCGTGAAGTGCGCATCGATCTCGGTGCCGCCCCTGATCATCGCGGCCGCCGCGTCCGGATGCGGAACCCCGACCTGCAGTCGATCGAGCTTGTCGAACTGCTTGTCGCCCCAGATCGCTGCCGACGCGAGCTGCAGCATGCGCGCCTGCACCGAGACGCCGGTGGCCGGCATCGCGATGCGATCGGCGTCGCCGAAGTCCGCGATCGTCTTCACGCCCGGCCGCGTGCTGATCAGGTAGTAGGGGATGTTGCCCAACGACGCGACGCCACGCACGTTCTGCCGCCCGTGCGTGCGGTCCCACAGCGTCAGCATCGGGCCGACGCCCGCGCCGCCGACGTCGATCGAGCCCGACAGCAGCGCCTCGTTGATGGACGAGCCGCCCGAGAGCTGCACGAAGTCGGCCTTGATCTCGAGCCCCGCGGCCTTGCCGTACTTCTCGACGAGCTTCTGGTCCTGCACGATGTCGAGCAGCAGGTAGACGATGCCGAACTGCTGGGCGACGCGCAGCGTGCCTTCGGCCCGTGCGGGCTGGACGGCGATGCCTGCGAGCAGCAGCGCGATCGACAGGGTTCTCCGCAGCGCGCCGGTGGGCCGGCGCTCGTCAGAACGGAGCATCGCCTTCGATCGTCGTGCGGTTCATGCGGCGACGCAGGTGCTCGGGGCAGCCGGCCGCGAGATGCATCAGCGAGCGGTTGTCCCAGAACACCATGTCGCGCGCTTCCCAGCGATGGCGATGGACATGTTCCGGCACGACGCTGTGGGCGAACAGCGTCGCGAGCAGTTCGCGGCTCTCGTCGTCGGGCAGTCCGACGACGCGGGTCGTGAAGTGCTCGCTGACGAAGAGCGCCTTGCGTCCGGTCTCGGGATGGGTGCGCACGACCGGATGGATCACCGGCTTCACCTCGGCGATCTGCGCATCGCTCAGCTTGGGGCGCCACGGGCTGCGCCGACGCAGCTCCTCGTACTTCGCGAGATACGAGTGCTCGGCCTTCAGCCCCGCGACCGTCTTCCGGAGTCCGGCCGGCAGCGTGTCCCAGGCGCGATGCATGTTCGCGAACAGCGTGTCGCCCCCTTCGGCCGGCAGCTCCTGCGCGTGCAGCATCGAGCCGAGGCTCGGCGTTTCCTTGTACGAGAGGTCCGAGTGCCAGTAGTGCCCGGCGTCGCCGAGACCGATCGGCTGACCGTTCTCGACGATGTTCGAGACGACCAGGATCTCCGGGTGTCCCTTCAGCTGGAACTGGTGCAGAACGTGGACCTGCAACGGACCGAAGCGACGGCTGAACGCGATCTGCTGCTCGGGCGTGATGTCCTGGTCGCGGAAGACCAGCAGGTGATGGTCGAGATGGGCTCGATGCAGTCGCGCGAAGTCGTCGTTCGACAGCGGCGCGGCGAGGTCGAGCCCCACGACCTCGGCGCCCAGCGGCGCGTCGAACGGCCGGACTTCGAAGCCGGAACGGGTCACGGGGCGGATCGGCCGGTCGGCCAGCAGCAAGGTGCTCATGGCGAGGTCTCGTGTTTTCGGCCGGGCAGTCTAAGAGGTCCGTCGCAAGCCGCGAACGATGGATTCGTCATGGCGCCATGACGCCTCGTCATGACGTCATCCGGCTTCCGTCGTGAACTCGGGCGTCTTCCACTGCAGCAGTTCGGCGACGCGCGTCATCACCCACAGAGCCTCGGCGCCGCCCACGACGTCGCTCGAACGCAGGCCACCGTGACAACGACGCAGCACCTCGTCCTCGGACAGGTCTTCCTTGAACTGCAGCGTGTGACAGACGTCGGCGGTCTGCACGGCGAGGTCCTCGCACAGGTCGTAGCGGGCCTCGATGGTCGCGCGCGCTTCGTTCGGGCGACCGTCGCGGCTGTACAGCGCCATGAACGACTGCGGGATCTCGATCTGGTAGTGCTCGTCCATGGCGGCTCGAAGGAAACGCGGCTTCGAGGAACGCGACTCGAAGGGAAGGCGGTCGAAAGGAAGGCCGCTCGAAAGGAGGGCCGCTGGAAGGTAAGGCAGGTCGAAGGGAACGTCGGTCGAAGCGACGACTCGTAAACCATGATTCACACCGCGCAGTAGACTCCGATCCTCGACCCACGAAACGAACATGGACGAAGACAACCGATTCCTGCGGGAATTCGCCGAACGGATGGTCCGCCTGCAGCGCATCCTCGATGCGCAACAGCCCGCACAGCAGGGCGCCGTGCAGGCGCAATTCGACCGTACGCTGGAGCAACTCGACCGGCTGCACTCGGCGGCGGTCGCACGCGGCTTCCTGAACCCGAAGGCTCAGTGACCCGCGAAATTCGCGTGGGCGATGATCAGCGACTGGAAGTTGGTGGCGAGCGCCTGCACGACCGAGCCGATCAGCGCGCCTTCCTGCGTGCGGATGTCGTCGGGCATCTTCTGCTGCAGGATCCTCACCGCTTCGTTGATCTGACTGCCGGTCAGGTCGACCGCGGCACGCCATACGTCGTCTTCTTCATTGAGCAGGGCAACAGGCTTCAATGACATCTTCGTTTCCTCGGGTCGTGGGCAAGCGTCGATTCTAGGGCCTCGGACGCGCGCGACGGCGCTTCGACCGGACTTGAGCTGCCGACCGCTTCACGATCGCGCCGCTTCATGACGAAGACGGGTGCCTGCGGGGGTCGGACTACGGCCGACGATCCATTTCTTCGCGAGACTTCCTGAACACGGCCGAAGCCGGTGACCTCGGCGCCGTACTCGCGCAGCTCGGGGACACTGCGCGCAACGCACCGGGTCCGTCGTCCGCGGCCGATGTCGGCGTAACGATCGACGGTGCCCCGACCGAAGCGCTGTCCCGCGCTCGTGCGGCGCGTCACTCGAACGCGCGGGGCTCGACCGCTTCCGCGCGAACCGGCAGCGGCGAGTGCAGCATCAGGCGTTCGTCATGCTCGAACAGCTCCGCGATCCACTCGACGAACACCCGCACCTTGTTCGACAGGTTGCGATTGAGCGGATAGACGATGTGCAGCGGCATCGGCTCGGACAGCCAGTTGCCGAGGACGATCTCCAGCTCGCCGTTCTCGATCTGCCGCCGCACCGAGCTCGTCGTGAGCTGCGCGATGCCGAGGCCGGCGAGGCATGCGTCGTAGTAGACGCTCGAATCGTTGACCGCGAGCGGACCTTCGAGCGCGAGCTTGAAGCGCTCGCCGTCCTTCTCGAAGTCCCAATCGAAGACGCGGCCGGTGACCGACGAGAAGTAGTTCAGGCAGACATGGTCGGCGAGGTCGCGCGGATGAACGGGGCGGGACCGGTTCGCGAAGTAGCCGGGCGCCGCGCAATTGATGAAGTGCATCGTGCCGACGCGACGCGCGATCAGGTTCTGGTCTGCGATGACGCCGCCGCGCAGCGCGCAGTCGACGCCCTGCTCGATCAGGTCGACCGGCCGGTCGCTGCAGCCGAGCTCGAGCCGGATGCCGGGGAAGCGCTGATGGAACTCGGCCATCCGCGGCATCAGGTTGACGCGTGCGAAGAGCGTCGCCACGTCGACGCGCAGGCGTCCGCTGGCCGACGCGTGATCGGTGGACAGCGATTCCTCGGCGTCGCGGACCTGGTCGAGGATCGCCACGCAGCGCTCGTAGTACGCGGCGCCGTCCGTGGTGACCGCGACCTTGCGCGTGGTGCGATTGAGCAGCTTCACGCCCAGCAATCGCTCGAGGTCGCGGATCGACGTCGTGACGGTCGCCTTCGGCATCCCGAGGCTCTCGGACGCGCGCGTGAAGCCGCCGGTATCGACTACGCGTACGAACACTTCCATCGCCTGCAACTTGTTCATTGTTCAGTTTCTTGAACAGTTATTTCGTTTCTATCCGCTTTAAAGCCTCGCAGGCGATGAATATAGTGCAGTCCTCGCAGTGCAACAAGAATACAAAAATGAATACGCCAATCCTTCTTCGCCACACCATCGCCCTTCTGTTCGTGATCGCCGCGGCCGCGATCGGTCTCGGCGAGCTGGTCTCCGCCGACCTGCACGTCCCGACCGCCCGCATCCTCGTGGCCGAGTGCCAGGGCTTCGAGGCGCTCGCCACCGTCGGCGGCACGCCGCTCGACTGCGCTGCCGGCGTGGCCGCGGTCGACGAAGAGCCCGTGGTCGAACCGGTCACCGTCCAGCCGAAGGCCTGAACGTGGACGTCGCGATCGACTTCCGCATCCTGTCGATCGCCGGGCCGGCCGGTCCGTTGCCGGCCCGGCTCTATCGCGCCGGCACCGGCGCCGGCGTGAAGGCGCCCGGTCTCGCCGACACCTTGCTCGTCTTCTTCCATGCGGGCGGCTTCACGTCGGGCAGTCTGGAGGCGAGCGATCCGTGCATGCGCGACCTCGCGGCGCACCTCGACGCGGCCGTGCTCGCGCCGGCGTACGCCCAGGCCCCCGACCAGCCGTTCCCGGCCGCCGCCGAGGACGCCTACGCCGCGATCGCGGACTGCCATGCGCATCCCCGACGTTATCGATGGAGCGGCCGGCACCTCGTCGTCGGCGGCGTCGAGGCCGGCGGCAATCTCGCGGCGGTGGCGGCGCTGATGGCCCGCGATCGCGGCGGGCCGCCGCTCGCCGGGCAGCTGCTGCTGATGCCGATGCTCGACCCCGGGTTGTCGAGCAGTTCGATGCGCTGTGCCGCCGACAGCAGCGGCGGCGACCGCATCGCGACGCAGTGCGCGGATGCCTATCGCGACTATCTGCCGCGTCCCTGCGACCGTTTCCATCCGTACGCATGTCCGCTCGCGTCGACCCGGCTCAAGGGGCTGCCGCCCACGATGATGGTGTCGGTCGAAGGCGATCCGCTGCGCGACGAAGCGAACGCATACGTCTGCAAGCTCTCGGCCGCCGCGGTACCGGTCGAGACGCTGGTGCTTCGCGTGCCCGACGAAGCCGCCGCGCTCGGCGACGCGCACGCCCGATGTCGAGCGTCGTTCGCAGCCGGAGGCTACGAGGCGATCGCCGCGTTCGTCGCGTCGCTTTCCTCGTCGCCTCCGTCCCGTGCTCCCGTCGCCCACGCCACGCGTCGATCGTGACGAACACCTCCATCAGGAAAAACAACATGAGCCGCCTCTCCTCCACCACCCGCAATCGTTTCGTCGTCGTCGCACTGGCGGCGCTCCTGCCGCTGGCCTTCGCCGGCTGCGGCGAGACGCACGCCGAAACGGCCGGCGCCGCGGCGGCGCCCGCGGCCCCGCCGGTCAGCGTCGCCGCGGCGATCGAGCGCGACGTCGTCGAGACCCAGGAGTTCTCGGGTCGCATCGAAGCGGTCGATCGCGCCGACATCCGCCCGCGCGTCTCCGGCACCATCGACGCGGTGCGCTTCACGCCCGGCGCCGAAGTGAAGAAGGGCGACGTGCTGGTCGTCGTCGATCCGCGTCCCTATCGTGCCGAGGCCGCCCGCGCCGAAGCCGCCGCCGCGAGCGCGGTGGCGAAGATCGAGCTCGCGAAAACGCAGCTCGACCGCTCGAAGCGCCTGCTCGCCGACAACGCGATCGCGCAGCGCGACTACGACGAGCGTCTAGCCGACACCAAGCAGCTCGACGCCGACGCGCGGGCCGCCCGCGCGTCCGCCGATCTCGCGCAGCTCAACGTCGAGTTCACGCAGGTGCGCGCGCCGATCTCGGGCCGCGTGTCGAAGGCCGAGGTCACGGGCGGCAACCTGGTCGACGCCAATGTCGTGCTGACGACGGTGGTCTCGTCGAGCCCGATCTACGCGAGCTTCGACGGCGACGAGCAGACCTTCTCGCGGCTCGGCGGTCCGAAGCGGGCGCTAAACACGACGGTCAACGTCGGCCTGGTCGGCGAGGAGGGCTTCCCGCATGCCGGCAAGCTCGAGTTCATCGACAACCGCGTCGATCCGGCGACCGGCAACGTGCGCATGCGCGCGCTGCTCGACAACCGGGACGGCCTGATGGCCGCGGGCCGCTTCGCGCGCATCTCGATCGGCGGCGGCGACCGCACCAGCCGGGTCGTGCTGATCACCGACCGCGCCGTCGGCACCGACCAGGACCGCAAGTTCGTCCTCGTGTCGACACAGGCCGGCGGCGACGGCAAGTCGGGCGGCGTCCAGTACCGGGCCGACTACCGACAGGTGCGGCTCGGGCCGGTGATCGACGGCCTCCGCGTCGTGCGTTCGGGGCTCGGGCCCGGCGAGATGATCGTCGTCAACGGACTGCAGCGCGTGCGGCCCGGCGCGCCGATCGCGCCGACGGTGGTGAAGATGGAATCGCCCGCCACGGCCCGCAACGAAGCGCCCGACACGAAGGTCGCGCGCGCCGACGCGGACGCTTCGCACTGACGGCCGGGCGTCCGCGCCGCGGTCCCACGAGCGGGCCGCGAGCGACGGCCCGGCATCCGCCAGGCCCATCCGACCCGCCGGACCGGGACGCATGCGCCGGTCCGTCCCGCATCGGTCGAAATTCCCACAGGGGTTCCCATGAACATCTCCCGCTTCTTCATCGACCGCCCGATCTTCGCGGCGGTGATGTCGATCATCATCTTCGTCGGCGGACTGATCGCGATGCTGCGACTGCCGATCTCCGAGTACCCGGACGTCGTGCCGCCGTCGGTCGTGGTCCATGCGCAGTTCCCGGGCGCGAACCCGACCGTGATCGCCGAGACCGTCGCGACGCCGCTCGAGGAGCAGATCAACGGCGTCGAGAACATGCTCTACATGTCGTCGCAGGCCACGGCCGACGGCGTCCTCACGCTGACCGTCACGTTCAAGATCGGTACCGACGTCGAGCAGGCCGAGACGCAGGTGCAGAACCGCGTGCAGCGCGCGCTGCCGCGCCTGCCCGAAGAGGTCCGCACGATCGGCGTCACGACCATCAAGAGCTCGCCGAACCTGACGATGGTGGTCCACCTCAAGTCGCCCGACGAGAGCTACGACGAGATCTACCTGCGCAACTACGCGGTGCTGAACGTGAAGGACCGCCTCGCCCGGCTGCCGGGCATCGGCCAGGTCCAGCTGTTCGGCTCGGGCGACTACGCGATGCGCGTGTGGCTCGACCCGCAGAAGGTCGCGGCCCGCGGCCTGACCGCGCCCGAGGTGGTCGCGGCGATCCGCGAGCAGAACGTGCAGGTCGCGGCCGGCGTCGTCGGCGGCTCGCCGACCAGGGACGCGCAGTTCCAGCTGTCGGTCAACGCGCTCGGCCGGCTCTCCACCGAGGAACAGTTCGGCGACATCATCGTCAAGGTCGGCGGCAGCGGCGACGCGAACGCCGGCACCATTACCCTCGACGAAGCGGGGCTGCGCAGCGC
>CALMOR010000188.1:0-2841 GCA_937872165.1 uncultured Burkholderiales bacterium
GGGGACCGGCGCGGCGCCGGTCGAGTTCACCGATCACGTCGGCGCGCCGCGGCTCGAAGGAGTGCAGCTGGTCCACAACACGCTCGTCGGGCTCGACCTGCGCGACCGGATCCGCATCGGTGCCTCGGGTCGCATCGTCACCGCCTTCGACATCGTGCGCACGATGGCGCTCGGTGCCGACGGGTGCAATTCAGCGCGCGGCTTCATGTTCGCGCTCGGCTGCATCCAGTCGCTGTCGTGCCACACCGACCGCTGCCCGAGCGGGGTCGCCACGCAGGATCCGCTGCGGCAGCGCGCGCTCGCGGTGCCGGACAAGTCGACGCGCGTGCACCGGTTCCACGACGAGACCCTGAAGGCGCTGGCCGAGCTCGTCGCGGCGGCCGGGCTGCAGCATCCGATCGAGCTCGGACCGCAGCACATCGTGCGGCGCGTCGCTCAGAACGACGTGCGGCTGCTGTCGATGGTCGCGTCGTTCATCCGGCCGGGAAGCCTCGCCGAAGGCCGATTCGAGCACAAGGTGTTCGAGACCTTCTGGCCGATGGCGAGAGCGGACAGCTTCGCGCCGGCGGTGTGACCGGTCAGAACAGTCCGGCCTTCGACGCCGAGTCGAGCACTGCGATCGACAGCGTGCCGAACTGCACGTCGAGATCCTTCGACGGCGGCGCGACCGCCGTCGCGGTCCACACCAGGCGGCCGGTGGAGACGTCGGTGATGCGGCCGTTCGCGGCGAAGCCCGTGACGACGCGCCCCTCGCCGACCGGCGCGGTGACGCCGACGCCGCCACCGACCGCGCTGCCGCCGCCGAAGCCGAGACCGCCGAGGCCGAACGACAGCGACGGCCGGTTGTTCTCGGACGCCGCCGGCGTCAGCGTCAGCACGAGCACGGCTCGCGCGTTCGAGGCCTTCGCGCCCGGCAGCAGTTGCTGGTCCAGCGCGCGGTCACGGGTCAGCGCCAGGTCAGGCGCCGCGAACACCGGCGTCGCGCCGCGCGCGGTGACTTCGGCCGCTAGCTGCTCCTGACAGATATTGCGGATCGCAACGTCGGGAGCCTCGCACGCGACGAGCACGGTAGTCCCGCGCAACGACGGCGTCCGACCGCGCAAGGCGGGATCGGTCCATTCGGCATCGACCTTCGACGACGCGCAGGCCGAGAGGACGAGCGTGGCGGCGATCGCGGTGAAAGCGGTCTTGTTGCGTAGGGATCGGGTCATGGCGGAGGCCGGCGCTCGTTCGGGGATGCGAGCATCGACCACGGCCGCTCGTCGATCCGCAGGACGGCACAGCAAAGAGGCGTAGGACCGCCCCGCCTTAGGGGCCGGCAGGCGACACGCTTCGCGTCCGCCGTCAGGACGTCTTCTTGACGATCCTCGCGATGGGATCGGTCGACGCCTGGCCTTCCATCCACTGACGGATGCGGTTGGCGTCGCCGAGCCGCGTGAACTTGCCGAACGAGTCGAGCAGCACGATCACGACCGAACGGCCTTCGATGACGGCCTTCATCACGAGGCACTTACCAGCTTCGCTGATATAGCCGGTCTTCTGCACGACGATGTCCCAGGCGGGATTGGCGACCAGCGCGTTGGTGTTGTGGAAGGCGAGCACGCGTTTGCCCACCGGCAAGCTGTAGCCGGGGTCGGTCGAGAACTCGCGGATGGTCGCGTTGGCCGACGCGGCGTTGACGAGCTTGACGAGGTCTTCGGCGCTCGCGACGTTCTGGCTCGAGAGGCCGGTCGGATCGCGGAAGGCGGCGCTGGTCATCCCGAGCGCGTGGGCCTTGCCGTTCATCGCGGCGATGGCGGCGTCGAGGCCGCCGGGATAATTGCGGGCGAGCGCATGGGCGGCACGATTCTCGGACGACATCAGCGCGAGATGCATCATGTCCCGCCGCGACAGCGTCGTGCCGATCGCGAGCCGCGAGCTCGAGAACTTCTCGGTGTCGAGATCGTCGGTCGTGACGGTCACCATCTCGTCCATGTCGGGATGCGAATCGAGGACGACGAGCGACGTCATCAGCTTCGTGATCGACGCGATCGGCAACGCGACCTTGGTGTTGCGCGAGAAGAGGATGTCCTGCGTGCCCTCCTCCATCACCAGCGCCACGCTGGACTTGACGGACAGGTTCTCCTCGAGCGTGCCGACGATCGAGTCGGGTGTCAGCCGCAATCCCTGCGCAGCGGCCAGCGACGGACGCGCGGAGACGGTGGCGTAGACGCGCCGGAGCTTGAGGCCGCGCCCGCTGCGCGAGCCCTGGACCAGCGTGGCGCGATGGACGCCGGCGACGTCGGCCGCCCTGCCGCGCGCTGCCGGCACCACGACCCGGATGCGGGCGCTCGGCTTGACGGTCTTGATGCGGGATGCCGCCGGCTTCGCGGTGACGTTGGCTTCGGCAACGCTCCCGAACGAGAGCGAGAGAGCGACGGAGGCGAGAACCAGAGCCGGAAATCGTGACATCGAGCGCTTCCTGGCTACCGAACTCATTCCCCGCTCCTCAGACATAAAGTGGCGCCAGTGTAAAGAACACTCGAAAGGTGTTCAAGATGAAAGACATAGATAAAGTCCTTGACGCGAATTCTCGACAAGCGATTGTCGCGAAAGCACGACGGGCGGAGAGCCGTCGGCGGCCGCTAGTCGGGCTCCGTTCGTTCGAGTCGATCCGCGATCGCCGTGCCCGCTTCCACGGTCGACGCGGTGCCGCCGAGATCCCGCGTGCGCGCCGCCTCCGGATCGGACAGCGTGGCCTCGATCGCCGCCAGCACGGCGCTGCCGGCGTCCGCATGGCCGAGGTGCTCGAGCATCAGTGCGGCCGACCAGATCATCCCGATCGGATTGGCGACGCCCTTG
>CALMOR010000188.1:2851-9637 GCA_937872165.1 uncultured Burkholderiales bacterium
GTCGGGGGCCGAGCCGTGCACGGGCTCGAACAGCGACGGGAAGCGCCGCTCCGGATTGATGCTCGCCGACGGCGCGATGCCGATGGTCCCGGTGCACGCGGGGCCGAGGTCGGAGAGGATGTCGCCGAACAGATTCGATGCGACCACCACGTCGAACCATTCGGGATGCAGGACGAAGTGCGCGGCGAGGATGTCGATGTGATAGCGGTCGACCTTCACGTCCGGGAAGCTGGCGGCCATCGCGTCGATGCGCTCGTCCCAGTACGGCATCGTGATCGCGATGCCGTTCGACTTGGTGGCCGACGTCAGGTGCCTCTTCGGCCGACGCTGTGCGAGTTCGAACGCGAACTTCGCGATGCGGTCGACTCCGATGCGGCTCATCACGGTCTCCTGCATGACCAGCTCGCGGTCGGTGCCCTCGTAGATGCGGCCGCCGATGCTCGAGTACTCGCCTTCGGTGTTCTCGCGCACGACATAGAAGTCGATCTCGCCCGGGGCGCGCTCACGACCGTGGCGATCGACCAGCGGCGACCGCACCCCCGGCATCAGCCGGCACGGCCTGAGGTTGACGTACTGGTCGAAGGCGCGGCGGAACTGCAGCAGCGAACCCCACAACGACACGTGGTCGGGAACGGTAGCGGGCCAGCCCACCGCCCCGAAGAGAATGGTGTCGCAAGCGACGAGCCGTTCGTTCCAGTCCGCGGGCATCATCGTGCCGTGCTCGGCGTAGTAGTCGCAGGATGCCCAGTCGATCGGGACGAGGTCGAACGCGATCCCGAACCGTCGGGTCACGACGTCGAGCACGCGCAGGGCCTCCGGCATCACTTCCTTGCCGATGCCGTCGCCGGGGATGACGGCGATGCGATGGGACTTCTGGTTCGACGGCATGGAGTCTCCGGTCCGGTGGGGTTCGACGCCGCGCGAAGCGGCGCAGGTTCGTGACGGCAGGTCTCAGGGTGCCGCTTCGTCGAGCGGTGCGAGGACTTCGCCGAGGATCTTCCAGTACCCGCGCTCGGCGCGCCAGACCCGTACGTAGTGTCCGCCGGCGACCGAGCCGTCGAGCCTGCGCTCGCGATAGCGGCCGGTCGCCCAGCCGAGGTCGCGGGACCGCGCCGTCGTCGCTTCCGAGAGGCTCCAGGTCCAGCGTCCGCCGCTCGAAGGGACCAACGCGGGCGCGTCGAGCGGGGCCAGTCCGTCGCGCAGGAAGCGCACGCGCGTCGATGCGAAGGCTTCGTAGGCTCGATCGACGGCGCCTGCGGCGGAGGCCGCCGCGAACGCGGCCTCGGACTCCGCGATCGTATCCACGGGAGCCGTGGCCGCGTCGTGCTCGACGACGTCGAGCGTCGACGACCATCCGTCGGGACCGGGATGGCCGATGCCTTGGTCGACGAGCACCTGCCAACGTCCGTCTCCGGTTCGTCGCCAGACGGTGAGGAACTGTCCGTAGGAAGGTCGGTCGGGGGCTCCGTCGACGACCAGGCGATAGGGTCCGCTCGAATAACCGAGCTCGCCCGATGCGGACACCGCGACCCTCTGCGAGCGCCATGAAAGACGGATCGCGGGATCCGGACGCGCCGCGATGAACGCCGGACCGTTGACCGGGCCCGGCCTGAAGAGGATCGCGTCCGGGGCCATCGCCGCGAGGAACGCCGCCCGGACGCCGGAGGCGGCGGCCGCATCGGAGAAGTCGTCCTCCGCACGGACGAGCGCGTCGACGTCACGACGATCGATCGCGGGCGTCGTCGTACAGGCGGAGCACGCGACGAGGGCTACGAAGGCGACGCACGCGACCAAGGCGATCGGCGATGCGAGTGCCGCACGACGCACGACGAGGTCCACGTTCGGGCCGGCCGTCTTGCTCAGGCCATGAAGCGGGCGAAGTCCGTCACCGCCACACGCTCGGTCACCAGCGAGTTCTCGATGCGCGTCGGGTCTGCATGGCCGAGGCTCATGCCGCACACGAAGGACTCGGTGGCAGGCATGCCGATGTGCTCGCCGATGATGCGATGGAAGCGGTTGAACGCGGCTTGCGGACAGGTATCGAGGCCGCGTCCGCGCGCAGCGACCATCACCGCTTCGAGGAACATGCCGTAGTCGAGCCACGACCCGAGCTCGAGCACGCGGTCGATCGTGAACATCAGACCCACCGGCGCATCGAAGAACGCGTAGTTGCGGCCGTGCTGCGCGTGCATGCCGGCCTTGTCGTCCTTGCCCAACCCCAGCAGACCGTAGAGGTCCCAGCCGACCTTGCGTCGACGTTCGATGTAGGGGGACGCCCAGTTCTTCGGGTAGTACGGATACTCCTCGACGTGCACGGTCGTCGAGTCGGGGTCGTCGTGCGCTGCGAGGATCTTCTCCGACAGTCGCGACAGCGACTCGCCGCTCAGCACGGTGACCTTCCACGGCTGGATGTTGGTGCCCGACGGCGCGCGCGATGCGACCGACAGGATCGCCTCGACGTCTTCGCGCGGGACCGGCGTCGGCAGGAAGGCGCGGACGGATCGTCGCGAGCGGATGGCCTCGTCGACGACGGCGGCGCGGTCGTCGTCAGGGTGACTGCGTGCGGGCGATGAACTCATCGATGGATCCGGAGAGGCGGTGCGGGATGCGGCCCGCGATGCGCGATGCGCGATGCTAGCGCACGAGCTTCTTCGCGGTCAGCGCCTGCGCATCACGACCAGAGCGACGCCGACGACGGCGCACGCCATCCCGAGCATCGCGCGATGACTGAAGCGTTCGCCGAACGCGACCCAGGCCATCAGCGCGGTCACCGGCGGCACCAGGTAGAAGAGGCTCGTCACCCGCGTCGCTTCGCCGCGACGAATGAGCGGGAACAACAGCGCCATGCCGCCGATGGACAGGACGAGGATGGACCACGCGAGCGCGCCGATGAACTGCGGCGTGAAGCGCACGTTCCAGGCTTCGACGACGAGAGCCGCCGGCACGGTCACGAGCAGCGAAGCCGAGAACTGGATCAGCGTCCCCGCCCTGAGGTCGAAGGCGGGGCACTTGCGCTTCTGGTAGAGCGTTCCCGCGGTGATCGACACGAGCGCCGCGACCGCGAACCAGAGGCTCGAGCCGGGCAGTGCGATGACCGCGATCTTGTCGAGGACGACGAGGACGACACCGATGAAGCCGAGCGCGAAGCCGACCCATTGGCGCGTCGCGACGCGTTCGCCGATGGCCGGTGCGACGAAGGCCGTGATCACCGGCTGCAACCCGACGATCAATGCGGCGAGTCCGGCGGGCATGCCCTCGGAGATGGCGATCCACACGCCGCCGAGATAGCCGACCTGCAACAGCAGCCCCGCGACCGCGATGTGCGCGATGCCGCGACGGGAGGGCCAGGGCACCTCGAAGAACGGCAAGGCCAGCAGCAACACGCAGACCACGCCGGCGAAGCGAAGATTGAGGAACCACAAAGGCGACGAATAGGGCAGCCCGAACTTCGCCACGACGAAGCCGGTGCTCCAGATCAGCACGAAGACGCCGGGCATCGCGCGGATCCATCCGCTGTCGGGCAGCGGCGCGAGGACCGTCGGTTCGATCGCGGCCGTCATCGAGCGTCCCATCGATGTATCTCTCCGGATACGTCGGGCGGTTCGCGACAGGGATCGTAGCGGTCGATGAATTCCGCCGCGAGCGCGACCGTCTGCGCGTGGATCGCGCAGGTCTCCTCGATGACGTGGCCATAGCCGCCCGCCATCGCCACCACGACCGGGAGATCGCGCGAACAGGCCATCTCGAAGACCCGGCGGTCGCGTTCCGCGAGGCCTTCCATCGTCAGGTCGAGGCGGCCGAGCCGGTCGCCCTTGTACGGGTCGGCGCCGGCGAGATAGAACACGAACCCCGGCGAGAAGCGGGCGAGCATCGTCTCGAGCGCGTCGTCGAGGGCGTCGAGGTAATGCGCGTCGTCGCAACCGTCCGGAAGGCCGACGTCGAGGTCGCTCGCCTCCTTGCGGAACGGGAAGTTCCTTTCGCCGTGCAACGACAGCGTGAAGACGCCTTCGTCGCCGGCGAGGATGGACGCGGTGCCGTTGCCCTGATGGACGTCGAGGTCCACGACCGCGATCGCCTGTGGGGCCAGCCCCCGTTCCCGTCGTTCGCGCCGCATCGCGCGCGCCGTCACGGCGACGTCGTTGAAGACGCAGAAGCCGCTTCCCTTGCCCGCGTACGCATGGTGGGTGCCGCCCGCGAGATTCAACGCGATCCCTTCGCGCGACGCGACACGGCTCGCGCCGAGCGTCGCACCGACCGAGCGGCGGGAACGCTCGACCATCTCGATCGACCATGGAAAGCCGATCTCCCGCTGCTCGGTCGCCGACAGACGACCGTCGAACACCGCATCGACATAGGCTTCCGTGTGGGCGAGACAGAGCTCTTCGCGCGATGCGGGGCGGGGTCCGACGAGTTCCAGCGAAGCGACGCGTTCGCACGCCAGATCGCGCGTGAGCCGGTACTTCCGCATCGGAAAGCGATGGCCTTTCGGAAGGGGCAGCACGTACTCGTCGCTGTAGAAAGCCTTCATGAGGCTGCGCCGGCTCCGGTTGTGCGCCGCAAGACAGAGGTCTTGACTTCGCGCTCCCCTACCATAAAATATTGATTGCTGCGACGCAGCATACTGCCAGGACCGTGCCGCTAGAATGGTTCAACGGGACGGCCGGGCAGCGAGGTCGCCGCGCCACCAAACCATTCAAGGAGATGTCATGGCAACCCCCACCACCCCGATCAGCCCCGAGCAGTTCACCGCGGCCTACCAGTCCAACCTCGAGACGCTGTTCGCATTGTCGCAAACCGCGTTCAGCGGCGTCGAAAAGATCGTCGCCCTCAACCTCAACGTCGCCCGCGCCAACCTGCAGGAGTCGGCCGATCAGGCGCGCGCCGTTCTCTCGGTCAAGGATCCGCAGGAGCTGCTCGCATGGAACGCGCAGCAGCTGCAGCCGGCCGCCGAGAAGGCAGTCGCCTACTCGCGCCTGATGTACGACATCGCGACGTCGACGCAGGCCGAGTTCACGAAGGTCGCGGAGGCACAGCTCGCCGATGCGAACGCGAAGTTCGTGGCGATGATCGATACCGCCGCGAAGAACGCGCCTCCCGGATCGGAGACCGCGGTCGCGATGATGAAGTCGGCCGTCGCCGCCGCCAACTCGGCCTACGACAGCCTCTCGAAGGCCACGAAGCAGGCCGTCGAGATGACCGAGGCGAACGTCGCGGCCGCCACCAACGCCGCCGTCAAGACCGTCGCACGTGCGAAGAAGTGACTTCGGCGCCGCCGAAAATCGACTTCGTCAAAAAACGCGCACGCTTTTTGCTACGTAACCCTCGAAAGTCGCTCTGCCGGTCGGTTCTTCCGGACGGTGACCGCACGAACGTGGTGTGAACAGCACCCGAAGACTATGGGCGCGTCCCGCGACGCCCCTCCGCTGTCTCCTCGGCATAGCCCGCTTCCTTCGGAACGGCATGCCTTCCAAGCCCGGACCGGCAGCGGTCCGGGCTTCTTTTATCGTGCGACGCGTGTCGCCTGGTACGCATCGTAGCCGCGGGCCCTGAGGACGCAGGCCGGACAGTTGCCGCATCCGTATCCCCACGGGTGCAGGCTTCGATGTTCCCCGAGATAGCAGGTATGCGTACCGGTGCGGACGAGGTCCACCAGACGCGCGCCGCCGAGAGTCTCGGCGAGGCGCCAGGTGGCTGACTTGTCGAGCCGCATCAGTGGCGTTTCGAGTGCGAAACGCTGGTCCATGCCCAGATTGAGTGCCACCTGCATGGCCTTGACGCTATCGTCCCGGCAATCCGGATAACCCGAGAAATCGGTCTCGCACATGCCGCCGACGAGAATGGTCAGTTTTCGACGCACGGCGACCGCGCCGGCCAGAACCAGGAACAACAGGTTGCGGCCCGGCACGAAGGTCGTCGGCAATCCGCGCTCGTCCATCTCGATAGCCGCGTCGCTCGTCAACGCGGTACGGCCGATCGACGCGATCACGCCGGCGTCGACGACGTGATCGTCGCCGAGGCGATCGTCCCAGACCGGCGAGAGCTCGCGCAGGCCTCTTCGGACCGGCTCGCGACAGGCCAGCTCGACCGCATGTCGCTGGCCGTAGTCGAAGCCGATCGTCTCGACGCGTCGATAACGCTCGAGGGCCCAGGCGAGACAGGTGGTGGAATCCTGGCCGCCGGAGAAGAGCACCAGCGCGCCGCGCTCCGCGACCGGCGCTTCGGTCACGATGCGTCGACCGCCACGTAACGGGCCGCGAGCTTCGCCAGACCGGCGTCGAGCGCGGCATAGGCGGCGTCGATCCGTTCGGCAGGCCCCTTCACGCCGAGCTCGATGTGGCGCTCCGCCCGCATCGCGATGCGTGGGTCGGCATGGCCCGCCGCGGCGGCGTCACCGACCGACGGCAGGCTGAAGACCTTCACGTCGTCGAACGCCGCTTCGATCTCCTCCATCAACGGCGTGACGCGCGACTCGGGCATGTCGAACACCAGCACCGACCGCTCCGCACGCGGCGCGTTGTGGAAGAGGTGGGCATAGCGCGTGTCGAGCACCCATTCGAGCATCGGCCACGCCATCACCGGGAAGCCCGGCACGAAGTGATGGTCGTCGATCGAGAAGCCGGGGATCTGGTTGTACGGGTTGGGAATGATCGACGCCCCGACCGGGAATTCGCCCATCCGCATGCGCTGCCGGTGCTCCGGCGAGTCGAGCGGCAGCGGGTTGTCCGACTGGGCGTTCATCGCGACGATGCGGCCATGGATCAGGTGCTCGGCTTCGGGATGGAGCGC
>CALMOR010000188.1:9647-13372 GCA_937872165.1 uncultured Burkholderiales bacterium
CGTCGCACCGATGCCGCCGGTGACGAAGACGATGGCGCCGCTCGCGAACGTCTCGCCGAGCACGGCGGCGATCGCCTCACGATCGTCGCCGACGTAACGGGCCCACGACAGCGCGATTCCGCGCGCGGCGAGCAGTTCGATGACCTTCACGAGATGCTTGTCGAGCCGTCGGCCCGACAGGATCTCGTCGCCGACGATGACCACGCCGAAGCGGCTCATCGCATCCCTCCGTCCGCGGACACCGCGACGCCGCCCCGTTCGGCGCGAAGACGTCCGAGCGCGTGCAGGCCGAAGTGGGTGAACGCGAGGCCGCCGAGGATCGGCACGAGGAAGAAGAACGGCGGGACGAAGTTGAGCAGGCTGACGATGGTGCCGATCGCGAAGTAGGCGCGACCGTGACGCGCGAACAGCGTGTCGCGTTCCTCGCTGCTCGCGTGGGCGACCAGCGCGTCGTAGCGGAACATGCGGGCGGTCGCCCATCCCCACCACAGCAGCGGCACCAGCAACGCGAGCGGTGCGATCAGCCAGAGCGGGATCGTGATCACGAAGCCGACGACGAAGACGAGGCTCACCCACAGCGCGTTGCCGACGCTGCCCAGGTACGAGCCGCCGTTCTTCCGCGCCAGCGTCGGGTAGTCGCGAGCGGACACGTGCGCGACGACGGTCGGCATCGCGACGGTCGCGATGATCAGCAAAGCCGTCAGGATCATCAACGCGAAGACCGCGCCGACATAGACGATCGCGACGACCAGCACGATCCCGCCGTCGATGCCGAACCAGCCGAAGCCGGTATCGACCATCGACCCGAGCACCGAATCGCCGGCCACCCGTGCGAGCCGATCGATCGCGGCTGCGCGAAACACGAAGCCGAGGACGCCCCACAAGACCAGCGCGACGAGGAAGGGCCACACCGCGAGCCACAGCATGCGCGGGTGGAACTGGCTGACGAGGGCGCGTCCGAGCGCCCGGGCGATGTCGTTCATGAGACGGAAGGTACCTCAGCGGGCGATGCGAAACGCGGCCTCGGCCGCCCGGGACCGCGAGCGCGACGCCGATCGTGCCGCGCTCGCGCCCGCCGCATGCCGACCGCGGCACTCAGCGCTGGAGGCCGTCCCAGATCTTCTGCAGACGCTTGACCGAGACCGGCATCGGCGTCCGCAGTTCCTGCGCGAACAGGGCGACCCGCAGCTCCTCGAGCATCCAGCGGAAGCCGTCGAGGCCCGCGTCGGCCGCGCCCTTGCGTGCCGCGTCCGACCGTTGCCACTGACGCAGCAACGGCGCGAACTCGGCCATGCGCTCGTCGTCGCGCTTCGGATCGACGACGCGCTTGTCGATGCGCAACGCGATCGCCTTCAGGTATCGCGACACGTGCGAAAGGTGCGCGGCCGGCGTCGTCGACACGAAGCGCGAATGGACCAGAAGCGCGAGCTGGGTCTCGATGTCGGACAGGGCCGCGGGCCGGTTCTTCAGCAGCGCGAGCTTCTTCTGCACGGCCTGATACTGGTCGAGGATCGTCGCCACGGTCCGCGCGGTCTCGTTGGCGAGCAGCACGATGCGGCTCCTGACGTCGACCTTGCGAGCTTCGAAGCCCGCCGCGTCTACCGGCAGCGGTTCGGCGAGCGCCGCGCGATCGAAGGCTGCGGTGACGATCTGATCGCGCAGTTCCTCGGTCGTTCCGAGCGTCATGAACTGCATCGCCATCCGCGTGAGGTCCGGCAGGTTCTTGCCCATGTAGCGCAACTGCTCCTGCAGTTGCAGGCGGAACAGGCGTGCGAGCCCGCCGCGATGAGCCTTCGCGGCTTCGAGCGGATCGTCGTAGACCTCGATCACCGCGTGGGTCTCCCGATCGACGAGCGCCGGATAACCGACCAGCGACTGGCCCTGCCCCCGCACCTCGAGGAGTTCGGGAAGCCGGCCGAAGGTCCAGTCGACGAGGGCTGCGTCGCTCGCGAGTGCCGCCGAGCCGGCGGCCGGCGAAGTGGCCGTAATGGCTGGAACGGCCGGAATAGCCGGGATGGCCGCATCGGCCGAAGCCGCCGGACGCTGGCGTGGTCCGATCGGCCCCTCCGCCTCCTCGCTTCCGCGGGCGACCGCCGCGACCGGCCCGACCTTCGCGAAGGCTTCCTTGAACTGCTGCCGCGCCTGCTGCCCGAGTTCTGCGCGCAGCGCCGGGAGATGCCGGCCCATTCCGACCTGCCGGCCGTGCTCGTCGACGATGCGGAAGTTCATCGTCAGGTGGGCGGGCACCGCTTCGACCTTGAAATCGCTCGACTGCGCGACGACGCCGCGCCGCTCGCGCAGGTCGTCGATCAGCGCATCGATCAGGGCGCCGTGCGGCTCGTTGCGTTCGACGAAGCCGTCCGCGCAGTCGGGCAGCGGGACGCAATGCCGACGCAGTTTCTGCGGCAACGACTTGAGCAGGATCTGCACCTTGTCCTTCAACATGCCCGGCACCAGCCACTCGCAGCGCGCGGCATCGACGACGTTGAGGGCGTAGAGCGGCACGGTCATCGTCACGCCGTCGCGCGGCGAGCCGGGATCGAACAGGTAGTCGAGCGCGAAGGCGATGCCGCCCGACGCGATCGTCTTCGGAAAGGCCTCGCTGCTCGCACCGGCCGCCTCGTGCCGCATCAGCTCGTCGCGGTCGAGATGGAGCAGTCGACCGTCCACCCGCGATGCGTCGCGATACCAGGCCTCGAACGCGGCGCCGGTCGCGACATCGGCGGGGACGCGCGCATCGCAGAAGGCGACCAGCAGGTCGGCATCGACGAGGACGTCGGGCCGTCGCGTCTTGTGCTCGATCTGCGCGACGGCGGCGATCTGCCTGCGGTTGTGCGCCAGCATCCGGGCCGCGACGACGTCCCGCGGCTCGTAGGGGATCGCGGCATCGTCGTTGCCGCGCACCTCGCGATGGAGCATCGCCTCGACGAGGCCGTCGCGCAGGAAGATCCGGCGGGCCTGCTCGCGATCGAGCGGCGCGTAGTCGACCCGCCGTTGCCCGTAGACCGCCAGGCCGTGCACCGTGCCGCGTTCGAGCACGATCACCGCGGCCGGCTTCTTCTCCCAGTGCGGATCGCCGTGCGACTTCTTCAGCAGGTGCGCCCCGACACCCTCGATCCATTCGGGCTCGATGCGCGCGGCCTTGCGTGCGAAGAGCTTCTGGGTCTCGACGAGCTCGGCCGCCATCACCCAGCGCGCCTTGCCGGTCCCCGATCGACTCCTGCCGGCGAGCGCCGAGCCCGGCCAGAGCGTGAAGCGGATACCGCGGGCACCGAGATACTGCGCGTCGTCGTCGGTCTTCGTGCCGATGTTGCCGAGCAGGCCCGCGAGCAGCGCCTTGTGGATCCGCTCGTAGGTGGCGGGACTCTCGTTGACGCGCCAGTGGTGCTCGGACACGGTCGTCGCGAGCTGCTGGTGGACGTCGCGCCACTCGCGCATGCGCAGCGGCGAGACGAAGCGCGCGCGGCAGAGGTCGCGCAACTGCCGTTGCGACCTGCGGTGCCGGCCGTCGCCGTCCCGACCGATGGCGTCCGCATACCAGTCCCACAGCTTCAGGTCCGACAGGAAGTCGGACCGCTCGTCGACGAAGACCCTGTGGGCCTCGTCGGCCGCTTCGCGCGCTTCGGCCGGCCGGTCGCGCGGGTCCTGAATGGACAGCGCGCTCGCCAGCACCAGCATCTCGGCCACGCAGTCCTCTTCGCGCGCCGCGACGATCACCCGCGCAT
>CALMOR010000188.1:13382-13892 GCA_937872165.1 uncultured Burkholderiales bacterium
ATCGCGCCGAGCTCCTCGAGCAGCTGGTAGCCGTCGGTGACCGCGCGCGCCGGCGGCTACCAGCTGCGCGAGGAACGGAAAGTCCTCGACCTCTCCGAGTCCGAGCGCCTTCATCCGCAGGATCACGGCCGCGAGCGACGAGCGGAGGATCTCCGGATCGGTGAATGCCGGTCGCGCGGCGAAGTCCCCTTCATCGTAGAGGCGGATGCAGACCCCGGCCGCGACCCGGCCGCAGCGACCCGCACGCTGGTCGGCCGACGCGCGGCTGACGGCTTCGCTGCGCAACTGTTCGACCTTGTTGCGATAGCTGTACCGCTTGACGCGCGCCTGCCCGGTGTCGACGACGTAGCGGATGCCCGGCACCGTCAGCGACGTCTCCGCGACGTTCGTGGCCAGCACGATGCGGCGGGCGTTCGACGGCCTGAAGACGCGCTCCTGCTCTTCGGCAGAAAGCCGCGCGAAGAGCGGCAGGATCTCGGTGTGCGGCGGGTGATGTCCGCGCAACACGGC
>CALMOR010000189.1:0-3507 GCA_937872165.1 uncultured Burkholderiales bacterium
CGCCGCGACGACAGGATTGATCCGGGACGCCGACGGCGTCTCGTCCTTGTGTTCTTGGTCAGGGGTTAGGTCAGTGGCCTCCGGCCGGTAGTTCTCGTAGGGGCGTAGCTCAATTGGCAGAGCGTCGGTCTCCAAAACCGAAGGTTGGGGGTTCGATGCCCTCCGCCCCTGCCACGATCGCCGGGCGGTTCGTGGTGTGCTAGCGCGGGTCCGGCAAGCCGTGGAATAACGAAGGCAGCGATGGCAAACACGAATATCGAAACCGTCGGCACCGCAGCCGACCGCTTGAAGATCGCGCTGGCGGTCGTCGCGGTGATCGCGGGTCTCGCCGGGTTCTATGTTCTGGGTCAGCAGGCGCTGGTGCTCCGCATCGCCGTCGTGCTCGCGGGTCTCATCGTCGGTGCGGGCATCGCCGCCACGTCGGAGCCGGGCAAGCGCTTCTTCGCGTTCGGCCGCGAGTCGGTCGCTGAGACCAAGAAGGTCGTGTGGCCTTCGCGGAAGGAGACGATCCAGACCACGGCCGTGGTGTTCGGCTTCGTGTTGATCATGGCGATCTTCCTTTGGGTCACCGACAAGTCGATGGAGATCGTTTTGTACGACTGGATCCTGGGGTGGAGGAAGTAATGGCTGAAACGATCGTCGATCCCGCGAACGCCGCGGCGCCCGCTGCCAAGAGCACGAAGCGCTGGTATGTCGTGCACGCGTACTCGGGCATGGAGAAGAGCGTCAGGAAGGCGCTCGTCGAGCGCATCGCCCGCTCCGGCATGGAGAACCAGTTCGGCGAGATCCTCGTGCCGACCGAGGAAGTGGTCGAAGTGAAGAACGGCCAGAAGGCCGTGACCGAGCGTCGCTTCTTCCCCGGCTACGTGCTGGTCGAGATGGACATGACCGACGAGTCCTGGCATCTCGTGAAGAACACCTCGAAGGTCACCGGCTTCGTCGGGGGCAAGGCCAATCGTCCGACGCCGATCTCGCAGAAGGAAGTCGAGAAGATCATGGCGCAGATGCAGGAAGGCGTGGAAAAGCCGCGCCCCAAGACTCTGTTCGAGGTCGGCGAGATGGTCCGCGTCAAGGAAGGCCCTTTCACCGACTTCAACGGCAACGTCGAAGAGGTCAACTACGAGAAGTCGCGGCTGCGCGTGTCGGTCACCATCTTCGGTCGCGCCACGCCGGTCGAGCTCGAGTTCGGACAGGTCGAGAAGGCATAGGCAGGAAGGCCCCGGTACCGGGGTCGATCGAGCGACGGTCTCCGTCTCTCGGGATCGACGAGGAGCGACAGTAGGGCGGAAGCCCGAACCCGCGCTGGCACTCAAACCAAGGAGCAGCAATGGCAAAGAAGATCATCGGCTTCATCAAGCTGCAGGTTCCTGCAGGCAAGGCCAACCCGTCGCCCCCGATCGGGCCGGCGCTCGGCCAGCGCGGCCTCAACATCATGGCGTTCTGCAAGGAGTTCAACGCAGCCACGCAAGGCGTCGAGCCCGGCCTGCCGATCCCGGTCGTGATCACGGCGTTCGCGGACAAGTCGTTCACGTTCATCATGAAGACGCCGCCGGCCACGATCCTGATCAAGAAGGCGGCCGGTATCCAGAAGGGTTCGCCGACGCCGCACTCGTCGAAGGTCGGCAGCATCACCCGCGCCCAGGCCGAAGAGATCGCGAAGACCAAGACGCCCGATCTGACCGCGGCCGACCTCGAGTCGGCGGTTCGCACGATCGCCGGCAGCGCCCGTTCGATGGGCATCACGGTGGAGGGCCTCTGAGATGGCCGACGCAGAAAAGAAGACGACCAAGCGCCTGAAGGCCGTCGCCGCCAAGGTCGATCGCAACAAGGTCTACCCGGTCGCCGACGCACTCGCGCTGATCAAGGAAACCGCCACCGCCAAGTTCGACGAGTCGGTCGACGTGGCCGTCCAGCTCGGCATCGACGCGAAGAAGTCCGACCAGGTCGTGCGCGGCTCGGTCGTGCTGCCGTCCGGCACCGGCAAGTCGGTGCGGTTCGCGGTGTTCGCGCAGGGCGCGAAGGCAGATGAAGCCAGGGCCGCCGGCGCCGACATCGTCGGCATGGAAGACCTGGCCGAACAGGTCAAGGCCGGCAATCTCAATTTCGACATCGTGATCGCTTCGCCCGACACGATGCGCATCGTCGGCGCGCTCGGCCAGATCCTCGGCCCGCGCGGGCTGATGCCGAACCCGAAGGTCGGCACCGTCACGCCCGACGTGGCCACGGCCGTCAGGAACGCGAAGGCCGGTCAGGTGCAGTACCGCGCGGACAAGGCCGGCATCGTGCACGCGACGATCGGACGCGCGTCGTTCGAGGTCGATGCGCTGAAGCTGAACCTCGTCGCGCTGATCGACGCGCTGAACCGTGCGAAGCCGGCGTCGAGCAAGGGTATCTACCTGCGCAAGCTGTCGGTCTCGAGCACGATGGGCGCGGGTGTCCGCGTCGATCAGACGACGGTGCAGGGATAGAGCTCGTCGTGCGAAGGCGGTAGCCGACGCGGGCGGTGCAGCAGCAGAAAAACACGGGTTCCCGCCTTCGCGGGGAGCCAACCGCCGATCCGCTGGATCGGCATTGCGAACTTTGGGCCGTTGAGGGATCCGTTCCTCATCAGCCGTCAAAGACCGTTGGCGGGATCGGAGCAGGCGGCCCTTCCCTTAATCGATCGTCGGTGCGAGATCGGCCAACGCAGATGGCGGTCCCGAATTGGATTAGCGGTGAGTGGCTCGGACGACAGCAAGTCGTGCGAGCCAGGAACTACGAAGCCGGATCGGTCGCCGTTCTATGGCCGGTCTGCGAAGACGAAAGCGTGAGCCTTCGTCGACGCAGGCCACTTTTGGAGAAATGACCGTGGGTCTCAATCGTTCCGAGAAGGCGGTGGTGATCGAGGAAGTGGCCGCGAAAGTCGCGTCCGCCAAGTCGATCGTCCTCGCGCAGTACCGTGGTCTGGAAGTCGGTCACATCACCGGCTTGCGCAGTCAGGCGCGCAAGAGCGGGGTGTACCTGCGTGTGCTCAAGAACTCGCTGGCGCGTCGCGCCGTCGCAGACAGTCCGTTCGCGGGGCTCGCCGACCAGATGGTCGGCCCGCTCATCTACGGCATCTCCGACGACCCGGTCGCGGCGGCGAAGGTCATCAGCGATTTCGCGAAGACCAATGACAAGCTGGTCGTCATGGGTGGTTCGTTGCCGAACTCGGCATTCGACGCGGCAGGGGTCAAGGCCCTGGCCACGATGCCGTCGCGCGAAGAACTGCTGGCCAAGCTCCTGGGCACGATGCAGGCACCGATCGCGCAGTTCGTCCGCACGCTGAACGAGGTTCCGACCAAGTTCGTCCGCGGGCTGGCCGCCGTTCGGGACCAGAAGGAAAGCGCAACGCCCGCAGCCCCCGCTGCCGCGACGGAGTCGGTCGCGGCGGAGCCGGCAGCGGCGTGAACGCGTCGTAGCGACGCAAGCCTTTCGTTCGCATCCGGAACTCGTACGCGCACCACTGCATTCCTCATCAAGCAATCC
>CALMOR010000189.1:3517-9541 GCA_937872165.1 uncultured Burkholderiales bacterium
ATCCATTCATCGGAGTCCAACATGGCAGTCAGCAAAGCAGAAATCCTCGACGCAATCGCCGGCATGACCGTTCTCGAACTGTCGGAGATGATCAAGGAAATGGAAGAGAAGTTCGGCGTCTCGGCGGCTGCGGCCGTCGCGGCGGCCCCGGCCGGTGGTGCCGCGGCACCCGCGGCCGCGGTCGAGGAGAAGACGGAGTTCGACGTCGTCCTGTCCGAGATCGGCCCGAACAAGGTCAACGTCATCAAGGCCGTCCGCGAGATCACGGGCCTCGGCCTGAAGGAAGCCAAGGACCTGGTCGACGGCGCTCCGAAGCCCGTCAAGGAAGCCATTCCCAAGGCAGACGCCGAAGCCGCGAAGAAGAAGCTCGAAGACGCCGGCGCGAAGGCCGACATCAAGTAAGTGCGTCACCGGCCCGCAGACGCTGCAGGTGCGTCTGCGGGTCTTTGCGTTTTCGCTGTTCCGCAGTCGCAGTCGGTCGACGGTGTCCGCTCGCATCGTTCGTCTCGAACAAGGTCTTGGCTATGACGTTTCGCCGCGTCTCGGGAGTCTTCGAAGCAGTCCGTTGTGTTTGCACGAAGAGACGCCATATCCAAACCCTGTCCCCATCGCAATCCCGCCTCGCATCACCGCTGCCCTGCAGCCGTGGTGCGATTCGTCGTCCTCGCTTGCCGACGACGCGCAGTCCGCTAGACCTCGTCATTCGCCCAGTACCGCAGTAGCCACGGAGTCCTCATGACCTATTCGTTTACGGAAAAGAAGCGCATCCGCAAGAGCTTCGCCAAGCGTCCGAACGTGCACAAGGTGCCGTTCCTCCTGGCCACCCAGCTCCAGTCGTACGCCGAGTTCCTGCAGGCCGAAGTCAACCCGGCCAAGCGCGCCAACGAAGGCCTGCAGGCCGCGTTCACGTCGATCTTCCCGATCTCGTCGCACAACGGCTTCGCGCGTCTCGAGTTCGTCAGCTTCCACCTCGGCGTGCCGCCGTTCGACGTCAAGGAGTGCATGCAGCGCGGGCTGACCTTCGCGTCGCCGCTGCGGGCCAAGGTGCGTCTCGTGATCATGGATCGCGAAGCGTCGAAGCCGACCATCAAGGAAGTGAAGGAGCAGGAGGTCTACATGGGCGAGATGCCGCTCATGACCAGCACCGGCTCGTTCGTCATCAACGGCACCGAGCGCGTCATCGTCAGCCAGCTGCATCGCTCGCCGGGCGTGTTCTTCGAACACGATCGCGGCAAGACGCACTCGTCCGGCAAGCTGCTGTTCTCGGCCCGCATCATCCCGTACCGCGGCTCGTGGCTCGACTTCGAGTTCGATCCGAAGGACATCCTGTTCTTCCGCGTCGACCGTCGCCGCAAGATGCCCGTGACGATCCTGCTCAAGGCCATCGGCATGACGTCCGAGCAGATCCTCGAGCACTTCTTCGTCTTCGACACCTTCCACCTGCTCGGCAAGGAAGCCAACGGCGGCGCGCAGATGGACTTCGTCGCCGATCGCATGAAGGGCGAGATCGCGCGCTTCGACATCACCGACAAGGTGGGCAAGACGGTCGTCACGAAGGACAAGCGCATCACCGCGAAGAACCTGCGCGACCTCGATGCCGCGGGCCTGAAGAAGATCCCGGTGCCCGAGGACTTCCTGCTCGGCCGCGTGCTGGCGAAGGACATCGTCGACCCCGAGACCGGCGAGATCGTCGCGTCGGCCAACGACGAAGTGACGGAAGACGTGCTGCTGCGCCTGCGCGCCGCCGGCATCAAGGACATCCGGACGCTGTACACCAACGACCTCGACCAGGGCGCGTTCATCTCGCAGACGCTGCGCGCCGACGAGACCAACGACCAGATGGCCGCCCGCATCGCGATCTATCGCATGATGCGGCCCGGCGAGCCGCCCACCGAGGACGCGGTGCAGGCCCTCTTCAACCGCCTGTTCTACAACCCGGACGCCTACGACCTGTCGAAGGTCGGCCGCATGAAGTTCAATCGCCGCGTCGGCCGAAACGAGGCCGAAGGTCCGATGACGCTGGCCGACGACGACATCCTGTCGGTCATCAAGATCCTCGTCGACCTGCGCAACGGTCGTGGCGAGGTCGACGACATCGACCACCTCGGCAACCGGCGCGTGCGCTGCGTCGGCGAGCTCGCGGAGAACCAGTTCAGGAGCGGCCTCGTCCGCGTCGAGCGCGCGGTCAAGGAACGTCTCGGCCAGGCCGAGGCCGACAACCTCGTGCCGCACGACCTGATCAACAGCAAGCCGATCTCGGCCGCGATCCGCGAGTTCTTCGGTTCGTCGCAGCTGTCGCAGTTCATGGACCAGACCAACCCGCTGTCGGAGATCACGCACAAGCGTCGCGTGTCCGCCCTCGGACCGGGCGGCCTGACGCGCGAGCGGGCGGGCTTCGAAGTGCGCGACGTGCATCCGACCCACTACGGCCGCGTCTGCCCGATCGAGACGCCGGAAGGCCCGAACATCGGCCTCATCAACTCGCTCGCGCTGTACGCGCAGCTGAACGAGTACGGCTTCCTCGAGACGCCGTATCGCAAGGTCGAGAACGGCAAGGTCGTCGAGCAGATCGACTACCTGTCGGCGATCGAGGAAGGCAAGTACATCATCGCGCAGGCCAATGCCGCGCTCGGCAAGGACGGCGGCCTCACCGACGAGCTCGTGTCGTCGCGCGCCGCCGGCGAGTTCGTGCTCGTCACGCCGGACAAGGTCCAGTACATGGACGTGGCTCCGGGCCAGATCGTGTCGGTCGCCGCGTCGCTGATCCCGTTCCTCGAGCACGACGACGCGAACCGCGCGTTGATGGGCTCGAACATGCAGCGCCAGGCCGTGCCCTGCCTGCGTCCCGAGAAGGCCTTCGTCGGCACCGGCATCGAGCGCACGGTGGCGGTCGACTCGGGTACCACGGTGCAGGCCAGCCGGGGCGGCCATGTCGACTATGTCGACTCGGGCCGGGTCGTGATCCGCGTCAACGATGCCGAGAACGCCGCCGGTGAAGTGGGCGTCGACATCTACAACCTGATCAAGTACACGCGCAGCAACCAGAACACCAACATCAACCAGCGGCCGATCGTGAAGGTCGGCGACACGCTCGAGAAGGGCGACGTCATCGCCGACGGCGCCTCGACCGACCTGGGCGAGCTCGCGCTCGGCCAGAACATGCTGGTCGCGTTCATGCCGTGGAACGGCTACAACTTCGAGGACTCGATCCTGATCTCGGAGCGCGTGGTGGCCGAGGACCGCTACACGTCGATCCACATCGAGGAGCTGTCGGTCGTCGCGCGCGACACCAAGCTCGGACCCGAAGAGATCACGCGCGACATCTCGAACCTCGCCGAGAACCAGCTCGCCCGACTCGACGAGTCGGGCATCGTCTACATCGGCGCCGAAGTCGAGGCCGGCGACTCGCTGGTCGGCAAGGTCACGCCGAAGGGCGAGACCCAGCTCACGCCGGAGGAGAAGCTGCTCCGCGCGATCTTCGGCGAGAAGGCGTCCGACGTGAAGGACACGTCGCTGCGCGTCCCGTCGGGCATCTCGGGCACGGTCATCGACGTGCAGGTGTTCACGCGCGAAGGCATCCCGCGCGACAAGCGCGCACAGCAGATCATCGACGACGAGCTGAAGCGCTATCGCCTCGACCTCAACGACCAGCTGCGCATCGTCGAGGCCGACATGTTCGACCGCATCGGCAAGACGCTGGTCGGCAAGGCCGTCAACGGCGCGCCGGCCGCCGGCGCGCACAAGATGGCCAAGGGTTCGAAGCTGACGGCCGAGTACCTCGACGAGCTCGAGAAGTACCACTGGTTCGACATCCGCCTCGCCGACGAGGACGCGGCGGCGCAGCTCGAAGGCGCGAAGGAGAACATCGAGGCGAAGCGCCTGTCGTTCGACGCGGCCTTCGAAGAGAAGAAGAAGAAGCTCACGCAGGGCGACGAGCTGCCTCCGGGCGTCCAGAAGATGGTCAAGGTCTACCTGGCCGTGAAGCGTCGCCTGCAGCCCGGCGACAAGATGGCCGGTCGTCACGGCAACAAGGGCGTGGTCTCGCGCATCGTCCCGGTCGAGGACATGCCGTACATGGCCGACGGCACGCCGGCGGACATCGTGCTCAATCCGCTCGGCGTCCCGTCGCGGATGAACGTCGGCCAGATCCTCGAGACCCATCTCGGCTGGGCCGCGAAGGGCCTGGGCCTGCGCATCGGCGAGATGATGGCCGCGTCGGCGAAGGCGGCCGACCTGCGCAAGTTCCTCACGCAGATCTACAACGAGACCGGCAAGGCGGAAGAGCTCGACAAGCTCGGCGACGTCGAGATCCTCGAACTGGCCGACAACCTCAAGCTCGGCGTGCCGTTCGCGACGCCGGTGTTCGACGGCGCCCACGAGGACGAGATCCGTCGCATGCTCGACCTCGCCTATCCGGAACCGATCGCGAAGCGCCTCGGCATGACGCCGTCGAAGAACCAGGTCACGTTGTACGACGGCCGCAGCGGCGAAGTGTTCGAGCGACCGGTCACGGTGGGCTACATGCACGTGCTGAAGCTGCACCACCTGGTCGACGACAAGATGCACGCGCGTTCCACCGGACCGTACTCGCTGGTCACGCAGCAGCCGCTGGGCGGCAAGGCGCAGTTCGGCGGTCAGCGCTTCGGCGAGATGGAGGTCTGGGCGCTCGAGGCCTACGGCGCGTCGTACGTGCTGCAGGAGATGCTGACCGTCAAGTCCGACGACGTGGCCGGCCGCACCAAGGTCTACGAGAACATCGTCAAGGGCGACCACGTGATCGATGCCGGCATGCCGGAGTCGTTCAACGTGCTGGTCAAGGAGATCAGGTCCCTCGGCATCGACATCGACCTGGAGCGCATCTAGAAGTTGGACCGGGTCCCGGCCTCGGCCGGGACGACGGTCGCTCGGCTCTGAGAATTCGAAATGCGGTTTTCACACCTCACCGGAGTGAACTGAATGAAAGCACTACTCGATCTGTTCAAGCAGGTTCAACAAGAAGAAGTCTTCGACGCGATCAAGATCGGCCTCGCGTCGCCCGAGAAGATCCGTTCGTGGTCGTACGGCGAGGTCAAGAAGCCCGAGACCATCAACTACCGCACCTTCAAGCCGGAGCGGGACGGTCTCTTCTGCGCGAAGATCTTCGGACCGATCAAGGACTACGAGTGCCTGTGCGGCAAGTACAAGCGGCTGAAGCACCGCGGCGTGATCTGCGAGAAGTGCGGCGTCGAGGTCACGCTGGCCAAGGTGCGTCGCGAACGCATGGGCCACATCGAGCTCGCGTCGCCCACCGCGCACATCTGGTTCCTGAAGTCGCTGCCGTCGCGTCTGGGCATGGTGCTCGACATGACGCTGCGGGACATCGAACGCGTCCTGTACTTCGAAGCCTATGTCGTCGTCGATCCGGGCATGACGCCGTTGAAGCGCTGCCAGATCATGACCGAGGACGACTACCTGTCGAAGGTCGAGGAATTCGGCGACGACTTCCACGCGCTGATGGGCGCGGAAGGCGTGCGTGAACTGCTGCGCTCGATCGACATCAACCGCGACATCGAGCAGCTGCGTCTCGACCTGGCCGCGACCGGTTCGGAAGCGAAGATCAAGAAGATCGCTAAGCGCCTCAAGGTGCTCGAGGGCTTCCAGAAGTCGGGCATCAAGCCCGACTGGATGGTCATGGAAGTGCTGCCGGTGCTGCCGCCCGAACTGCGTCCGCTGGTGCCTCTCGACGGCGGCCGCTTCGCGACGTCGGACCTGAACGACCTCTATCGCCGCGTCATCAACCGCAACAACCGCTTGAAGAGGCTGCTGGAGCTGAAGGCGCCCGAGATCATCGTCCGCAACGAGAAGCGGATGCTGCAGGAAGCCGTCGACTCGCTATTGGACAACGGTCGTCGCGGCAAGGCGATGACGGGCGCCAACAAGCGCCCGCTGAAGTCGCTCGCCGAGATGATCAAGGGCAAGGGCGGTCGTTTCCGCCAGAACCTGCTCGGCAAGCGCGTCGACTACTCGGGCCGTTCGGTCATCGTG
>CALMOR010000190.1:0-1965 GCA_937872165.1 uncultured Burkholderiales bacterium
GCGTGAGGGCCGAGGACGAGGTCGCGCGCATCGGCGGCGACGAGTTCATGGTCGTCATCGGTCATGCCCGCCCGAAGGCGATCGCCCACGAGACCGCCCAACGGATCACCACGGCGCTGGGCACGCCGATCCGCGTCGAGAACCAGCGGCTGTCGGTCACGGCCTCGATCGGCATCGCGGTCTATCCCGACCACGGCCGCGCGCCCGACGCGCTGATCCGCAGCGCCGACCTCGCGATGTATCGCGCGAAGGAGAACGGCAAGAGCCGCTTCGAGTTCTTCTCGGCGCTGCTCGCCCAGCGCAGCGAGCGTCGCAGCGCGGTCAAGAGCGCGCTCAAGCTAGCGCTGCAGAAAGATGCGCTGCGGCTCTATTTCCAGCCGCGCGTGCGCATCGCCGACGGACGCATCGTCGGCGCCGAGGCGCTGCTGCGATGGACCGACCCGCGTCTGGGCGTCGTGTCGCCGAAGGAGTTCATCGTCATCGCCGAGGAGTCGGGCCTCATCCACGAGCTCGGGCTCTACGTCTTCCGCAAGGCCTGTCGGCAGTTGCGCGACTGGCAGGACCGAGGCGTACGCCTCGGCGTCCTGTCGGTCAACTTCTCGGCGCATCAACTGCTGGTCGCGACCTTCATCGACGAGGTCGATCGCGTCATCGAGCAGTCGGGCGTCGACCCGCGCTACATCGAGGTCGAGATCACCGAGACCAGCATGCTGTTCGACCTCGGCATCACGAAGAACGTGATCGCCGACCTCAAGCATCGCGGCATGCGCATCGCGATCGACGACTTCGGCACCGGTTTCTCGAGCCTGTCCCACCTGCAGCAGCTCGATGTCGACACGCTGAAGATCGACCAGAGCTTCATCCGCGACATGCTGATCGACAGCGGCGACGCCGCGATCACGACGTCGGTGATCAGCCTCGCGCGCGGCCTCAAGCTCTCGACGACCGCGGAAGGCGTCGAGAACGAGATGCAGCTGCACGCGCTGCGCAACTCGGGTTGCGACTACTACCAGGGCTTCCTGTTCTCGCCGGCGATCGTCGTCGAGGACATCGAGACGCTGCTGGCCGCTCAGGGGCCCGGCGACGGCAACGACGAGCCCGTCTAGCCTCGCCGGTCGCGCTGGCGCACCTGCTCGAAGAAGCACACCGCGGCCGCGGCGGCGACGTTGAGCGATTCGCCCCGGCCGGGCTGCGGGATCCGCAGCGACGTCGCACCGGCGGTCAGTTCCACGGCGAGTCCCTGTCCCTCGTGTCCGAACAGCCAGGCGACGTCGCCGCGCAGATCGGCCTCGTGGATCGACCTCGCCGCGTGCGGACCGGTCGCCGTCCACGCGACGTCCGCGCGCTCGCGCAGCGCCACGAGATCGACCTCTTCGTACAGCCGCAGATGGAAGTGCGCACCCATGCCGGCGCGCAGCGCCTTCGAAGACCAGCCGCTCGCACAACCGTCCGACAGATAGACATCGCCGATGCCGGCCGCCGCTGCGCTGCGCAGGATGGATCCGACATTGCCGGGATCCTGGACGCGATCGAGCAGGACCGAGGTGCGCTCGAGGCGATCCGGCATCGACGGCTTCGGCACTTCGACGACCATCAGCAAGGCCACGCCCCCGGCGAGCCGGCTCAACGCATCGAAGAGCGCGTCTTCGAGGACGATGCCGTCGGCGCCCTCGCTCGCGGTGCGCCCGACGATCGCCACGACTTCGTGATGTTCCTGCGACGATCGCCCCACCACGACCTGGCGGGGAACGCCGCCGCTGCGCAGATACGCGTCGCAGAGATGGACGCCCTCGAGCAGCGCGAGGCCGGCCGCGCGCGCCGCGCCGTTGTCGGTGGCGAGCCGGCGCAGGGATCTGAACACCGCGTTGTCGCGCGACGAGAGCCGCTTCACGCCGGGCCTCCATCGGTCCACGCCGACGCGACGGCCTCGACGTGCATCGAGCGGCACATGACGAGCACCATGCC
>CALMOR010000190.1:1975-2656 GCA_937872165.1 uncultured Burkholderiales bacterium
TCGATCGCGGCGCGAACGGGCGCGAAGCTGCGCCGATGGATCGCCGACGCGCCGTGCAATGCGAGCGACGCGAGGTGCTCGGGCGTCGCGTAGCCGACGTGCCGGTCGAAGCCGTATTGCGGATGCTCCTCGTGCAGCGACCTCATCAGCGCGTCGCGCGCGGTCTTCGCGAGGATCGACGCCGCCGAGATCGCGAACACCTTGCTGTCGCCCTTGACCACCGCCTCGCAGGTACAGGCCAGCGTCGGCAGCTGGTTGCCGTCGACGAGGACGTGCTCGGGCCGAACGGACAGCCCCTCGACCGCGCGGCGCATCGCCAGCAGGCTCGCCTGGAGGATGTTGATCGTGTCGATCTCGTCGACCGACGCCGAAGCGACGGACCATGCCATCGCCTTCTCGCGGATGCGGTCCGCCAGCCGCTCGCGGATGTCCGCGCTCAGCTGCTTGGAGTCGCGCAGGCCGCGGATCGGCTTGCCGGGATCGAGGATCACGGCGGCCGCGTAGACGGGTCCGGCCAGCGGACCTCGCCCGGCCTCGTCGACGCCGCAGACGCGCATCGCGGACGTGAAGAAGCGGAGCGACAGCGTCCGGTGACGCGGACCCGAGGTCTTCTTCAAGCGCGCCCCGACGACGAGAGCAGGTCCGCGATCACGGTGGCGGCCCGGACGCCGGTGTCGCGCC
>CALMOR010000190.1:2666-13676 GCA_937872165.1 uncultured Burkholderiales bacterium
GGTCTCGTGAAGTCGCGTGAAGCGCTCGGTCAGCCGCTCGCGGTTGGCGACGTCGTCGAGCTGCTTCATCAGCGCGTCCGCGATGGCATCGGGCGTGGCCGCTTCCTGGAGCAGCTCGGGCACGACCGATTCGTCGGCGAGGATGTTCGGCAGGCCGACCCACGGCACGTAGCCCATGCGCCGCATCATCGCCGCGGTCAGCGGATGCACCTTGTAGCTGATCACCATCGGCCGCTTGAAGAGCGCGGTCTCGAGCGTCGCGGTGCCGCTCGCGACGAGGACCACGTCGGCCGCGGCCAGCACCGTGTGCGAGCCGTCGTCGACGACCTGCAGCGGGAGGTCGGGACCGCGTGCCGCACGGATCGCGTCGAAGCGTGCGCGCGCGGCGGTTCCCGCTATCGGCACCACGAAGCGCAGTTCGCCGTCGCGTCGATGCAGCACGGCGGCGGCGTCGAGGAAGGTCGGGGTCATGTATTCGATCTCCGAGACCCGGCTGCCCGGCATCACCGCGACCACGCGGGCGTCCGACGGCAGGCCGAGCGCGAGACGCGCCGCGTCGCGGTCGGGTTCGAGCGGGATCACGTCCGCGAGAGGATGACCCACATAGGTCACGGGGATGCCGGCCTTCCGATAGATCGCTTCCTCGAACGGGAAGATCACGAGGATGTGGTCGACCGCGCGCGCGATCTTCGCGATGCGCCGGCCCCGCCATGCCCAGATCGACGGGCCGATGAAGTGCACGACCGGCCGGCGCTGGCCTCTCCAGGTCTCGCGCAGCTCCACTTCGAGGTCGAGATTGAAGTCGGGCGCATCGATGCCGAGGAAGGCCGCCGGCGGCTCGGCCAGCAGACGCTTCGTCAGCGTTTTGCGGATGCCCGCGATCTCGAAGTAATGCTTCAGCACTTCGACATAGCCGCGCACGGCGAGCTTGTCGATCGGCCATTGCGCGCGAAAGCCTTCGGCGCCCATGCATGGACCGCCGATGCCGTAGGCGTCCAGCGCCGGCACGCGATCGCGGAGCGGCGCGAGCAGCAGCGACGCGAGCAGATCGCCCGATGCTTCGCCGGCGACCATCGCGACCGGAACGCTCATCGCTTCGTTCGCGGTCAGCGGGCGATGCCGCGCGTCGCCGCGCCGAGGAAGGCGTGGAGCGTGCGCAACGCGTCGGCCGCTTCGGCGTCCTCGTCCGCCTGCGCGGCGATCGCGGCCCGCGCCTCCTCGAGCGTGAGGCCGCTGCGATAGAGCGTCTTGTAGGCCTGACGCAGCGCGGCGATCTTCGAAGCTTCGAAGCCGCGCCGCTTCAGGCCTTCGACGTTGATGCCGTGAGGCGCCGGAGGCTCGCCCGCCACCATCATGAACGGCGGCACGTCCTGCCGGTGCAGCGTGCCGACGCCGGTGAACGAATGCGCACCGACGCGCACGAACTGATGGGCGCCGGAGTCGCCGCCGAAGATGGCCCAGTCGCCGACCTCGACGTGGCCGGCGATCTGCGCCTTGTTGGCGAATACGGTGTGATCGCCGACGATGCAGTCGTGCGCGACATGCACGTAGGCCATGATCCAGTTGTCGCTGCCGATGCGCGTGACGCCGCCGCCCTGCTCCGTTCCCACGTTGTAGGTGCCGTACTCGCGCAGCACGTTGTCGTCGCCGATCTCGAGCCGCGTCGGCTCGCCGGCGTACTTCTTGTCCTGCGGTGCGCCGCCGATCGCGTTGAACGCCGCGATGCGGTTGCGCGCGCCGATGCGGGTGCGGCCCTCGATGACGACATGCGACGCGATCACCGTCGCCGCGCCGATCACGACGTCGGGACCGACGATGCTGTAGGCACCGATCTCGACGTCCGCCGCGAGTTCGGCCTTCGCATCGACCAGCGCGGTCGGATGGATCAGCGTGCCGGCCTGCGCCATCGCTCAGGCGTCCGGCAGGACGATCTTGTAGCTCGTCATCAGGTCGGCCTGCGCGCAGAGCACGCCGTCGACCCTCGCCACGCCCGAGTACTTCCACATGCCGCGAAGCGAGCGCGTCAGCGAGACCTCCATGATCATCTGGTCGCCGGGCATCACCGGCTTCTTGAAGCGCGCGTTGTCGATGCCGACGAAGTAGTACATCGACTCCGCGTTGGCCTTCACGTCGAGCGACACGAACGACAGCAGCGCCGCCGTCTGCGCCATCGCCTCGATCACCAGCACGCCCGGCATCACCGGGCTGTGCGGGTAATGGCCCGGAAAGAACGGCTCGTTGATGGTCACGTTCTTCAGCGCCTTGATGCTCTTGCCCTTGTCGATCTCGAGGACGCGGTCGACCAGCAGCATCGGATAGCGATGGGGAAGACGCTCGAGGATCTGCTGGATGTCGAGGGAGGTCATGCAGGCCTTTCGGGCTCGCGCCCGTCGTTCGTCGCGGCGTCGGGAGGTTCGGAGGAGGCGCCGGTCTCGAGTCGCCGCACGCGGTCGCGAAGACCATCGAGCCGGCGAAGCACCGCGGCGCTCTTCTCGAAAGCCGCGTGCTCGGCCATCGGATAGTAGCCGGTGTACTGCCCCGCCTTCGTGATCGAACGACTGACGAAGGTCTGCGTGGACACGACCGTGTCGTCGACGATCGTCACGTGGCCCATGATGCGGGCCGCCCCGCCGATCTGGCAGCGGGCGCCGATCACCGCGCTGCCGGCGATGCCGACGAAGGCTGCCATGATGGTGTCGTCGCCGACCCTGACGTTGTGGCCGATCTGGATCTGGTTGTCGAGCTTGACCCCGTTGCCGATCGTCGTGTCGTCGAGTGCTCCGCGATCGATCGTCGTGTTGGCGCCGATCTCGACGTCGTCCCCGATCACGACGCCGCCGATCTGCGGGATCTTGATCCAGTGCGGGCCGTCCTTGGCGAAGCCGAAGCCGTCGGCTCCGATGACCGCGCCGGCGTGCACGATGCAGCGGGCGCCGATCGCGCAACCCGGATAGATCGTCGCGCGCGGATGGATCAACGTGCCTTCACCGATGACGCAGCCGCGGCCGATGCTCGCCCCCTCGCCGATCCGGACGCCGGCGGCGATGCGCACGTCGTCTGCGACGGTCGCATGGGCCGAGACGATCGCGCTCGCGGCGATCGACGCGCCGGTCGCGACGACCGCGCTCGGCGCGATACCGGGCGACCGCGCCGGTCGGGCCATCGTTTCGAAGTGCTGCGCGATGCGCGCGAACATCAGGTAGGGATCGCCACAGATCCACAGGCGCTCGACCTGGTCCCGCAGCAACGCGGCGTCGCGGGCGGTGACCAGCACCGCCGATGCCGCGCTGGTCGCGACGGCGCCGCGATAGCGGGCCGCGGTCACGAAGGCGAGCTGGTCGGCGGCGGCGCGCTCGAGCGACGCGAAGCCGGATACGCGCCTGCCGAGATCGCCGCCGCAGGTGCCGCCGAAGCGCGCGACCAGGTCCTCGAGCGTCGCACCGGTCGACGGGCTCGCCGGCCCGTCGGTCCGCGCGTTCGCCGGCGACGCATCGGACGCGCTCATGCGCGCATCCCGTCGCGCGGGCGCGGGCACCGGCCCATGCGGCTACTTGGTCGGCGCGGGCGCCGCGTTGAGCGCCTTCAGCACCTTGTCGGTCATGTCGATCTTCGGGTTCACGTAGACCGCGTCCTGGAAGACGATGTCGTACTTCTCGCCCTCGGCGATCGAGCGGATCACCTTGTTGGCGCGCTCGACCACCGCCGCGAGCTCTTCGTTCTTCCGCTGGTTGATGTCCTCGTTGAACTCGCGCTGGCGACGCTGGAAGTCCTTGTCGAGGTCCGCGAGTTCGCGCTGACGCCGCGTCCTCTCGCTGTCCGACAGCACCGGCGAGTCCTTGTCGAACTTGTCCGCCGTGGCCTTCAGGCGCCCGTTCGCATCCTGGAGATCCTTCTGCCGTTTCGAGAACTCGGACTCGAGCTTCGCCTGCGCGGCCTTGGCGGGATTGGAATCCCGCAGGATGCGATCGAGACTGACGAAGCCGATCTTCGTCGATTCCTGAGCCGCCGCAGGATGTGCGACGAATGCGAAAACCATCGCGGCGAACACCGGCACGAGCCGTTGGGTGAGTCGCATTTCCATGACTGAACGCCTTTGACAATGAATGAGGATGATACGGAGACGGCATCGACTCCATCGCCTCGACGATGGTTCCGGTTTCTCCGTGTCAGAAGCCGTTGCCGATATTGAACTGGAGCCGCTGCTGCTTGTCGTCGGGGCTCGAGTGCAACGGGACGGCGTAGCTCAGCCGCAGGGCGCCGAGCGGCGAGAGCCAGTTGATCCCGAAACCCACCGAATACTTGATGCCCGACCCGACGATGCGCGACGTCGTCACCGGCGTGATCGTCGTCACGCCGTTGGCATCGGTCGTCGCCGCGTTCGTCGTCGTCGTGACGGTCTTCGTGCCCGCGGTGATCTTGACGCCCTCCGCGTAGACGCCGCCCGTGTCGGCGAACACGAAGCCGCGGAACGCGCGGTCCTTGCCGGTGCCCGGCAGCGGGAAGAGCAGCTCGACGTTGCCGTTGAAGCGCTTGGCGCCGCCGATCGCGTCGCCGTTGATGTCCTTCGGGCCGATCGAGCTGGTGTCGTAGCCGCGCACCGAGCCGATGCCGCCGGCGAAGAAGTTCTTGAAGACCGGCAGCGGCCGGCCGCTGTAGCCGCGACCGTAGTCGACCTCGCCGTTGAACGACAGCGTGTAGTTCTGGTTGATCGGGTAGTAGTAGGTGTGCTGATAGCTGGCCCGGTAGTAGCGCAGGCTGCCGATCGGGACCGCGGTCTCGAGGTTGGCACGCTGGAAACGTCCGCGGGTCGGCGTGATGCCGCTGTCGCGATTGTCGCGCTGCCAACCCACCGTGGTGATGTAGGCACTGGTCGACGTACCGAACTGGCTCACGTAGTCGATGTACGACTGCGGGCTGTCGGTGAAGACCTCGAGCCGGGTGTTCTCGTAGCGCGCGCCGAAGAACACGGTGTCGTATTCGGTGAACGGCACGCCGAAGGTCAGGCCCGTGCCGGCCGTGCGAATCGAATAGTCGCCGAGGCTGGTGGTGTTCGACGGATTGGTCGTGCGATAGAACAGGTCCACCGTTCGCGAGACGCCGTTGTCGGTGAAGTAGGGATCGGTGGCCGACAGCGACGCGGTCCGGTTGGTCCTGCTGGTGTCGAGCGACAGGCCCACGTTCTGACCGCTGCCGAAGACGTTGGCCTGCTGCACCGACGTCGTCAGGATGACCTTGTCGAACTGCGAATAGCCCGCCCCGATGTTGAAGGTGCCGGTCGGCTTCTCGGTCACCGCGAGATTGACGTCGACCTGGTCGTTGGTTCCCGACACCTGCGGCGTCTCGAGGTTGGTCTCCTTGAAGTACGCGAGCCGCTCGATGCGCTCCTTCGACAGCTTGATCGCGTCGACGTCGTACCAGCCGCCCTCGGCCTGGCGCAGTTCGCGGCGCACGACCTCGTCGCGCGTCTTCGTGTTGCCGGTCACGTTGATGCGGCGCACGTAAACGCGTCGACCCGGGTCGACGAAGATCGTGAAGGCGACCTTGTGCTGGGCGCGATCGAGCTCCGGCTGCGCGTTGGCGTTGGCGAACGCGTAGCCGAGCGCGCCGAGGCGGTCCTGGATCGCCTTCGTCGACGCGGTCAGCTTCTCGCCCGAGTAGGTCTCGCCGGCCTTCAACGTGACGAGCTTGCGCAGCTCCTCCTCGGTCACCAGCGCCTCGCCGGCGATCTTCACGTCGGACACCTGGTACTTCTCGCCCTCGACGAGGTTGACGGTGACGAAGATGTCCTTCTTGTCGGGCGTGATCGACACCTGCGTCGACTCGACGTTGAACTCGAGGTAGCCGCGGTTGAGGTAGAACGATCGCAGCGCCTCGACGTCGGTCGCGAGCTTCTGCTTCGAGTACTGGTCGCTCTTCGTGTACCAGGTGAACCAGCCGGGCGTCGTCAGCGCGATCTCGTCGAGTAGCTCCTTCTCCTTGAACACGCGGTTGCCCACGATGTGGATCTGCTTGATGGTCGCGACATCGCCTTCGTCGACGTTGAACGTGACGTTGACGCGGTTGCGCTCGAGCGGCGTGACGGTGGTCGTGAGCTGCGCGCCGTACTTGCCGCGCATCAGGTATTGGCGCTTCAACTCCTGCTCGGCGCGTTCGAGCACCGAGCGGTCGAAGATCGCGGTCTCCGACAGGCCGATGTCCTTCAACGCCTTCTTCAAGGTGTCCTTGTCGAACTCCTTCATGCCGGCGAAGTCGATCGCGGCGATCGCCGGCCTCTCCTCGACGACGACGACGAGCACGTTGCCGTCGACATCGATGCGGACGTCCTTGAAGAAGCCGGTCGCGTACAAGGCCTTCAGCGCGGCCGTGGCCCTCTCGTCGTTGAAGGTGTCACCGACCTTCACCGGCAGATAGCTGAACACGGTGCCCGCATCGGTGCGCTGTATGCCTTCGACGCGGATGTCGCGGACCACGAACGGTTCCACGGCCGACGCGGCGCCGCCAGCGAGTCCGGCCGCCACGGCGACTGCCATCGTCAGCGGGCGGAACGTCGCCGGCAGGACCTCGGGGCAGAACAGCGACGATGCGATGGAGCGATGCGCGCCGAACGGCGATGCCAAACGCGACAAGCGGAATTTCGTCATCAAGAGATGCGTCGGATCGAGGGGCGATGAAACCGGGAGAGGGGCCGGCGCGGGGAGAACCGCACCGTGCCGAGACTCAGGACAGAAGGCGCACGAAGTCGTTGAAGAGCGCCACGACCATCAAGCCTGCGAGGAGGAACATGCCTGCCCGCTGACTCCACTCCAGGAAACGCTCGGAGGGCGGGCGCCCCCTCAGAATTTCGGCCGAATAATACAGCAAGTGACCCCCGTCGAGCATCGGGATCGGTAACAGGTTCATCACGCCGAGACTGATGCTGATGAACGCGATGAAGCTGATGAACGCGAGCGGTCCGAGCTTCGCCGACTGACCCGCGTAGTCCGCGATCGTGACCGGACCGCTGATGTTCTTGAGCGAGACTTCGCCGGACAGCATCTTGCCGATCATCCGCAGCGAGAAGGCGCAAAGGTCCCAGGTCTGCGAGGCGCCGTGCGCGACCGCGGCGAGCGGGCCGTAGCGCACCAGCACGGTCTGGATCTGCGCGCGCAGCTGCACCCCGATGCGGCCGGTCGGGGCGCCGGCGGTGGCCGGGGGCGCGTTCGCTGCGTCCGCCGAAGGCGCGGCGGCGACCGGCGTCAGCGCCACCGACAGCATCGCGCCATCGCGCTCGACCATCAGCGCCAGACGCTTGCCCGGCGACGCCGCGATCACCTGTTGCAACGTGTCGACGTCGTTGATGGCGCGGCCGTCGACCGAGACGATGCGGTCGCCGCGCACCAGGCCTGCCTGCGCCGCGGGGCCGTTCGGATCGGCGATCTCGCGGATGGTCGGTCGCGGACGCAACGGCGTGAGGCCGAGCTTCTGCATGAAGTCGCCTTCGAAGTCGCGGGTCTCGAAGCGCGAGAGATCGAGCGAGACGGCGCGCGTCGCATCGGGCGCGGCGCCGATGGCGTGCAGCCTCAGCTCGACCGTGCCGTGATCGACGCCCGCCTTCAACAGGCTCCAGCGCAGATCGACGAGCGAGCGCACCGGCTCGCCGTCGAACGCGGAGACCTCGAACGGTTCGTCGATGCCGGTCTCCGCGACGGTGCTGCCCGCGACCGGCGCCGCGAAGAGAGCCTGCGGCTCCTCGACGCCGACCATGTTGATGCCGGCGTAGAGAAGGATCGCGAGTAACAGGTTCGCGACGGGACCGGCGGCGACGATCGCGATGCGCTTCGCGATGTGCTGACGATTGAAGGCTCGCGGCAGGTCGGCCGCGGGGATCGGTTCGTCCCGCACCTCGCGCTCGTCGAGCATCGCGACGTAGCCGCCGAAAGGGATCAGCGACAGCACCCATTCGGTCCGGTCGCGTCCGCGCACCCACTTCACGAGCGGACGACCGAAGCCGACCGAGAAGCGCAGCACCTTGACCCCGCACAGACGCGCGACCGTGTAGTGGCCGAGTTCGTGGAAGACGATCAGCGGTCCGAGGGCGAGGAGGAACGCGGCGACGGTCCAGAGGAAGTTCATCGTGAATCCTTGAGTTGCCTTCAGCGCACCGCGACGCGGCGCGGTCGTGCGACCTGGGCCCGCAGCACGTCGACGGCGCGGGCCCGTGCCTGCGTGTCGATCGCGAGGACGTCCTCGAGTCGATGGGCCGCCGGCGCATCGATCGCATCGAGCACGTCCGACACGATCGACGCGATGCCGGTGAACCGGATCCGTCCTTCGAGGAACGCACCGACCGCGATCTCGTTGGCCGCGTTGAGCACGGCCGGCGCGCTGCCTCCCACGCGCAGTGCATGGTAGGCGAGCCCGAGGCAAGGGAAGCGGGCGAGGTCCGGCCTCTCGAAGTCGAGCCGGCCGATCGCGGCGAGGTCGAGCGGTCGCACGCCGGACGCGATCCGTTCGGGATAGGCGAGCGCATGGGCGATCGGCGTGCGCATGTCGGGGTTGCCCATCTGCGCGAGGACCGAGCCGTCCACGTACTCGACCATCGAGTGGATCACGCTCTGCGGATGGATGACGACCTCGATGCGATCCGACTCGACGCCGAACAGCCAGCGCGCCTCGATCACCTCGAGTCCCTTGTTCATCATCGTCGCCGAGTCGACGGAGATCTTGCGGCCCATCGACCAGTTCGGATGCGCGCACGCCGCTTCCGGCGTGACCTCGTCCATGCGTTCGACGGCCATCGTGCGGAAGGGGCCGCCCGACGCCGTGAGCAGGATGCGCGACACGCGCCGATCCGCCGCGACCGGCGAACGGCTCGCCCCGATCGCGGCCGGCAGGCACTGGAAGATCGCGTTGTGCTCGCTGTCGATCGGCAGCAGGGTCGCCCCGTTGGCGTCGATCGCGTCCATGAACAGCGCGCCGGCCATGACCAGCGCCTCCTTGTTCGCGAGCAGCACGCGGCGGCCGGCCGAGGCCGCCGCCATCGCCGCCGGCAGACCCGCGGCGCCGACGATGGCGGCCATCACGACGTCGGCCTCGCGCGCGACGCCGCAGAGCGCTTCGGGTCCATGGTCGATCGCGACCGGATGACCGGACCCGAGCATCCGCTCGAGGGACGCGGCGTCGGAGGCCGTCGCCACGACCGCCCTCGCCGGCCGGAACGCGCGGCATTGTTCGGCCAGCTCCGCGATCCGCGTATGTCCGGTCAGGGCATGCACCCGGTATCGGTCGGGATGGCGGGCCACCACGTCGAGCGTGCTGGTGCCGATGGATCCGGTGGAGCCGAGGATCGTGAGGGACTCGGTCATCGAACGGGCCTTTGCGCGACGGATGCGGGCCGTTTCATCGGCTCGCCGTGAGGTTGAGCAGCAGCGCGACCGGGACGATCGGCAGCAGGGCGTCGACGCGATCGAAGACACCGCCGTGGCCCGGCAACAGGTTGCCGCTGTCCTTGACGCCGCGCTGTCGTTTGAGCTGCGACTCGAAGAGGTCGCCGACGACGCTCAGGAACACCAGTACCAGCGTCACGGCCAGTACCGGCGTCAACGCCCATCGTCGCGTCAGCACCGCGAAGAAGCTGTCGGACAACACCGGTACCGCCGCGGCCGCGATCGCCAGCGCGAGCGCCGCGACCGCGCCGCCGATGGCTCCGGCCCACGTCTTGCCCGGGCTGATGGCGGGCGCGAGCTTGCGCCGGCCGAAGGCCCGGCCCGCGAAGTAGGCCGCGACGTCCGCGGCCCACACGATGGCGAGGATCGACACGAGGAAGACGAGCCCTTCGCGATAGGCGGAGACGAGCGCGAGCCAGCAGGCCGACGGCAGCAGCAGGGCCATGCACGCGTACAAGAGGCAGAAGCGGTCCGCCGCGGGGAAGCGGCCCTTCGACAGCAGTCCCGTCGCGAACGCGAGCCATGCGAACGTCGCGATCGACCAGCTGCAGATCGACACGAAGCCCGCGACGGAGGTCGCGTCGATGATCCACAGGACGAACATCATCACGCCCGCGACGACGATCGACGTGAGCTTCGACAGGCGAAGCAGCATCAACCATTCGCCGGTGACGATGCCGACCATCGCGAGCGCGAAGACCGGAAAGCCGAACGGCCGGCCGACCGTGAGCGCCAGCGCCAGCATCGCGAGCAGGACCAGCGCCGTGACGATGCGCTGCCTCAGCATCGGCGATCCGGTACCCGACGGGACGCGGGGTCAGCGTCGCGCACGAGCGCTCACCCGCCGACCTGCGCGCTGGTCCGTCCGAAGCGCCGCTCGCGCATCCGGTACGACGCGATCGCACGATCGAGTTCCGTCGCGTCGAAACTCGGCCAGTGCACGTCGGTGAAGTAGAGCTCCGTGTAGGCGAGCTGCCACAACAGGAAGTTGCTGATGCGCTGCTCGCCACCGGTGCGGATGAAGAGGTCCGGCTCGGGCGCGTCGTGCATCGCCAGGTACGGCGCCAACGCCTCCTCGGTCACGAGGGCGGGATCGGCGGCGACCTCGGGGCGGGCGACGACCAGCTTGCGGAAGGCGTCGAGGATGTCCGTCCGTCCGCCGTAGTTGGCGGCGATCGTCAACGTCAATCGTTCATTGTCCATCGTCTTGCGATGGGCGACGTCGATCAGTTCGCGAAGTCGCGGTTCGAAGCGGCCGAGGTCGCCGATGATCTGCAGGCGGATGCCGTTGGTGTGCAGACGCGCGACCTGTCGTTCGAGCGTGCCGATGAAGAGCCGCATCAGCAGCGAGACCTCGTCGGCCGGACGTCGCCAGTTCTCCGAACTGAAGGCGAACAGCGTGAGATGCGTGATGCCGCGAACGATGCAGGCCTCGACGATCTCCTCGACGCGATCGACGCCCTTCGAGTGGCCGGCCGCGCGCGGCAGATGGCGCGCCGTCGCCCAGCGGCCGTTGCCGTCCATGATGATCGCGACGTGACGGGGCACGTCGCCGATCTCGGGGATCGTCTGCGTGGAGCTGACG
>CALMOR010000190.1:13686-17649 GCA_937872165.1 uncultured Burkholderiales bacterium
GACGACCCCGGCCGGTGGAAGGAGCGGATGCGCATGGCGATGAGGACGACGACGGAGAGCGCGACGGCGCTCACACCGTCATGATCTCCGCTTCCTTCTGCGTCACCATGCGATCGATCTCCGCGATGTTGCGATCGGTGAGCTTCTGCACGTCGTCCTGGGCGCGACGCTCCTCGTCCTCGGAGACGGTCTTCGCCTTCAGCTCTTCCTTGAAGTGATTGTTCGCGTCGCGACGCAGGTTGCGGATCGCGATCTTCGCGTCCTCTCCCTCGCTGCGGACCACCTTGGTCAGCTCGCGCCGCCGCTCCTCGGTGAGAGCCGGCATCGGCACGCGGATCATGTCGCCGCTGGTCGCGGGGTTGAGCCCCAGGTCCGCTTCCCGGATCGCCTTCTCGACGACCTGGACCATCTTCTTCTCCCACGGCTGCACCCCGATGGTCCGCGCATCGACCAGCGTCACGTTGGCCACCTGCGACAGCGCCGTGGGCGAGCCGTAGTAGTCGACGTGGATGTGATCGAGCAGTCCCGTGTGCGCGCGTCCGGTCCTCACCTTCGCCAGGTCGGTCTTCAGCGTGTCGAGCGACTTCTGCATCTTCTGCTCGGCGTTCTTCTTGATGTCGGCTATCGCCATGCGTGTTTCCTGTCTCGTGCCGCGGTTCGTGGCCCGGGCATCTCCTCGAACTCCCGAGCCGCTCAGACGTGGACGAGCGTTCCCTCGTCCACGCCTTCGCAGACCCGCATCAGCGCACCGGGCTTGACGATCGAGAAGACCTTGATCGGCAGGCTCTGATCGCGGCACAGCGCGAACGCCGTCGCGTCCATCACCTGGAGATGCTGGCCGATCGCCTCGTCGAAGCTGATGGTGCCGTAGCGGGTCGCGGTCGGGTCCTTGTTGGGATCGGCGCTGTAGACGCCGTCGACCTTGGTGGCCTTCAGGACGATCTCCGCGCCGATCTCCGCGCCGCGCAACGCCGCGGCGGTGTCGGTGGTGAAGAAGGGATTGCCGGTCCCGGCGGCGAAGATCACGACCCGGCCCTCTTCGAGATGCCGCATCGCCTTCGGGCGGATGTACGGCTCGACCACCTGGTCCATGCGCAGCGCCGACAGAACCCGGGCATCGACGTCGGCCCTCATCAGCGCGTCCTGCAGCGCCAGCGCGTTCATCATCGTCGCGAGCATGCCCATGTAGTCGGCCGTCGCCCGGTCCATCCCCGAAGCGCCGAGCGCGACCCCGCGGAAGATGTTGCCGCCCCCGATGACGATCGCCAGTTCGATGCCGGCGTGGACCACCTCAGCGATGTCGTCGACCATCGCCTCGATCGTCGCGCGGTTGATGCCGAAGGCATCGTCGCCCATCAGTGCTTCGCCCGAAAGCTTGAGCAATACCCGCTTGTAGGCCAGAGCCATCCCGCGCCATTCCCTTTGAGGTTCGCGATCGCGTCGCGTCTTGTGCCGGCCGTCGTCCGGCTCGTCGCCGTCCCCGCAGGACCGGCGTGCGGCCAGGCGGCATTATCAATGATTTCCATCGGCTCCGAACCCGAAGGCCCGAAGACGACGGCAATCGTCGACGACTACTTCTGCGCGGCGGCGACCTGCGCGGCGACTTCGGCCGCGAAATCGTCGGTGCGCTTCTCGATGCCCTCGCCGACGACGTAGAGCGCGAAGCGGAGCACCTTCGCATTCTTCGCCTTCAGCATCTTCTCGACCGTGACGTCGGGGTCCTTGACGAAGGGCTGGCCCATCAGCGCGACCTCGGCGAGGTACTTCGAGACACGACCCTCGACCATCTTCGCGACGATCTCGGCAGGCTTGCCCGACTCGGCCGCCTGCGCGGTGAAGACCTTGCGCTCGGCTTCGATCCTGTCGGCCGGCACCTCGTCCTTCGACACCGTGATCGGCTTGCTCGCGGCGACATGCATCGCGAGATCCTTGCCGACCTGTTCGTCGGCCGCGTCGTATTCGACGAGAACGCCGATGCGCGAGCCGTGCAGGTAGGTGGCCAGCTTCGCGTCGCTCCGGTATCGGACGAAGCGGCGCACCGCCAGGTTCTCACCGAGCTTGCCGACCAGAGCCGCACGCGTCTCGTCGACGGTCTTGCCTTCGAGCGGCAGGCCTAGCAGCGTCTCGACCGACGGCGGGTCCCGGCGCGCGATGACCTCGCAGACCTGCCGGGCGAACCGGAGGAAGTCGTCGTTCTTCGCGACGAAGTCGGTCTCGCAGTTGATCTCGACCAGGACACCCACGCCGCCTTCGACGATCGCCGCGACGATGCCTTCCGCGGTCACGCGGCTGGCCGCCTTGCTCGCCTTGTTGCCGAGCTTGACGCGCAGCAGTTCCTCGGCCCTGACCAGGTCTCCGTCCGCCTCGGTCAACGCCCTCTTGCATTCCATCATCGGCGCGTCGGTCTTCTCGCGCAGTTCCTTGACCATGCCCGCGGTGATGTCCGCCATGTCCTTCTCCTCGCTGTTCGATTCGTGTTCGCAGGATCGTCCGGACGGATCGACCCAAAAAAAAGGGGCGCCTTCGAAGCACCCCATGACGCCGTCGCGACGTGCGTCGGGCTCGCGCCCGACGGACACTCAGGCCGCGGCGCTGACCTCGACGAATTCCTCGCCGTTCTCGGGCGTCTCGACGATGTCGTTCAACGCGTTGTTGCGGCCTTCCAGGATCGCGTCCGCGACGCCGCGCGCATACAGGCGGATGGCCTTGCTCGAGTCGTCGTTGCCGGGGATCACGTACGAAATGCCGTCCGGCGAGTGGTTGGTGTCGACCACGCCGATGACCGGGATGCCGAGCTTGGCCGCCTCGGTGACCGCGCCCTTGTGGTAGCCGACGTCGATCACGAAGATCGCGTCCGGCACGCCGTTCATGTCCTTGATGCCGCCGATCGACTTCTGCAGCTTCTCGATCTCGCGCGAGAACGTCAGCGCTTCCTTCTTGCTGAGACGCTCCTGACCGCCGTCGGCGACGGTCGCCTCCATGTCCTTGAGGCGCTTGATCGACGCCTTGACGGTCTTGAAGTTGGTCAGCATGCCGCCGAGCCAGCGCTGGTCGACGTAGGGCATGCCGGCGCGCTTGGCTTCCTCGGCGAGGATCTCGCGGGCCTGGCGCTTGGTGCCGACGAAGAGGATCGTGCCGCGGTTGGCCGCCAGTTTCTTCGCGTACTTGACCGCGTCGTTGTAGTTGGCGAGCGTCTTCTCGAGGTTGACGATGTGGATACGGTTGCGATGGCCGAAGATGTACGGGGCCATCTTGGGATTCCAGAAGCGGGTCTGGTGTCCGAAATGGACGCCCGCCTCGAGCATTTCACGCATGCTGGTCGACATTGTTGAAGCTCCTAAGGGTTGGGTCTGGAGCCGGCGCTGCACCGGACGATCGGCGGATCGACGCGGCACCCTCGGTGCGCAGGCTCGTGGATGACGACGGAGTACGTCCGGCCACTGCGGTCCCGGTTGAAATCACGACCGTCGACCGCACTGTCCGAGTTCGACTTTCGCCGAAGCAAGCCCGCTATCATAGCGGTTTTGGCGAGCTGCGACACCTCGGCCGCGCTCCGGCCGCGAAGCGATCGTTCCGCCCTCGCCGAGCGAGGCGACCTCCCCTGGAAGAGTGGTTCGACATGAGTTCCCTGCCCCGCCCCGTTGTGAAGCCCGTGCTCAAGACCGCCGAGGACATCGCCGGCATGCGCGTCGCCGGACGCCTCGGCTCCGAGGTGCTCGACTACATCACGCCGTTCGTGAAGCCCGGCGTGACGACCGCGGAGCTCGATCGCCTCTGCCACGAATACATGGTCGACGTGCAAGGCACCGTCCCGGCGCCGCTCAACTACGCGCCGCCCGGCTACACGCCGTTCCCGAAATCGGTGTGCACGTCGATCAACCACCAGGTGTGCCACGGCATACCCGACGATCGGCCGTTGAAGAACGGCGACAGCATGAACATCGACGTGACCGTCATCAAGGA
>CALMOR010000191.1:0-12259 GCA_937872165.1 uncultured Burkholderiales bacterium
GCTTGCCTTCGTCGGCCCTCGGCTCGCCGGCGATGACCGGCGCGACCGCGACCGCTTCGTCCTCGGTCAGCGCGACCGGCTGACGCTCGAGCGCGATCTCGAAGACCCGATCGATCCACTTGACCGGAACGATCTCGAGCCGGCTCTTCACGTTGTCGGCGATCTCGTGGAGATCCTTGACGTTGTCTTCGGGGATCAGCACGGTCTTGATGCCGCCACGATGCGCCGCGAGCAGCTTCTCCTTCAGCCCGCCGATGGGCAGCACCTCGCCGCGCAACGTGATCTCGCCGGTCATCGCGACATCGGCCCGGATCGGGATGCCGGTGAGGGCGGACACCATCGCGAGCGTCATCGCGGCGCCGGCGGACGGACCGTCCTTCGGTGTCGCGCCTTCCGGTGCATGCACGTGGATGTCCTTCTTCTCCCACGCGTCGTCCGCGATGCCGAGCGAACGCGACCGTGCGCGCACGACCGACCGGGCCGCCTCGACCGACTCCTTCATCACGTCTCCGAGCGAACCCGTGCGCTCGATGCGCCCCTTGCCCGGCATCACCGCGACCTCGATGGTCAGCAGGTCGCCGCCCACCTCGGTCCATGCGAGCCCGTTGACCTGACCGACCTGGTTCTCCTTCTCGGCCATGCCGAAGGTGTAGCGACGAACGCCGAGGAACTTGTCGAGGTTGCGGGCCGTGACCTGCACCTTGCCCTCGTGCTTCTTCAGCAGCAGCGTCTTGATGACCTTGCGGCAGATCTTCGAGATCTCGCGCTCGAGCGCCCGCACGCCGGCCTCGCGCGTGTAGTAACGGATGATGTCGCGGATCGCGCTCTCGGCGACGACCAACTCCTCCTTCTTCACGCCGTTGTTCTTGATCTGCTTGGGCAACAGATAGCGCAGCGCGATGTTGACCTTCTCCTCCTCGGTATACCCCGAGAGCCGGATGACCTCCATGCGGTCGAGCAGCGCCGGCGGGATGTTGAACGAGTTCGACGTCGCCACGAACATCACGTCCGACAGGTCGAAGTCGACCTCGATGTAGTGGTCCTGGAACGTATGGTTCTGCTCCGGGTCGAGCACTTCGAGCAGCGCAGAGGCGGGATCGCCGCGGAAGTCCTGGCCCATCTTGTCGACCTCGTCGAGCAGGAAGAGCGGATTACGCACGCCGACCTTCGACAGGCTCTGCAGGACCTTGCCCGGCATCGAGCCGATGTAGGTCCGGCGATGGCCGCGGATCTCGGCCTCGTCGCGAACGCCTCCCAGCGCCATGCGAACGAACTTGCGGTTCGTGGCCCGGGCGATCGACTGTCCCAGCGACGTCTTGCCGACGCCGGGAGGACCGACCAGGCACAGGATCGGCGCCTTCAGCTTGTCGACGCGCTGCTGGACCGCGAGGTATTCGAGGATGCGTTCCTTCACCTTGTCCAGGCCGAAGTGGTCCTCGTCGAGCACCTGCTCGGCGCGCTTCAGGTCGCTCGTGACCTTGCTCTTCTTCTTCCACGGCAGCCCGACCAGCGTGTCGAGGTAGTTCCGCACGACCGTCGCTTCGGCCGACATCGGCGACATCATCTTGAGCTTCTTGAGCTCGGCCTCGGCCTTGGTCTTGGCCTCCTTCGGCATGCGGGCGGCCTTGAGCTTCTTCTCGAGCTCCTCGATCTCGGCACCGTCCTCGCCTTCCCCGAGTTCCTTCTGGATGGCCTTGACCTGTTCGTTCAGGTAGTACTCGCGCTGCGACTTCTCCATCTGGCGCTTGACGCGGCCACGGATGCGCTTCTCGACCTGCAGGATGTCGAGCTCGGTCTCGAGCTGCGTGAGCAGGTGCTCGAGGCGCTCGGACACCTTGAACATCTCGAGGACGGCCTGCTTCTGCTCGAGCTTGAGCGGCAGATGCGCGGCGATGGTGTCGGCCAGACGACCCGAGTCGTCGATGCCCGACAACGATGTCAGGATCTCGGGCGGGATCTTCTTGTTGAGCTTCACGTACTGGTCGAACTGCTGGACGATCGCACGACGCATCGCCTCGAGCTCGGCATTGGCCTCCTCGTCGGGCGCGACCGGAGTGAGGTCGCACACGAAGTGCGTGTCGAGCTCTTCGATCTTGTGGATGCGCGCGCGCTGGGCGCCTTCGACGAGCACCTTCACGGTCCCGTCGGGCAGCTTCAGCATCTGCAGGATGTTCGAGACGCAGCCGATCTCGTAGATGTCCTCGGGCGACGGCTCGTCCTTCGACGCGGTCTTCTGGGCGACGAGCATGATGCTCTTGCCCGCTTCCATCGCCGTCTCGAGCGCCTTGATCGACTTCGGGCGACCCACGAACAGCGGGATCACCATGTGCGGAAAAATCACCACGTCGCGAAGAGGCAGCAGCGGAAGCTGGATGCGCTCGTCCGACATACTCGTGCTCAAGGCCATGTTGTTCCTTTCAATACGAACCCGTCGTAAGTGATGACAAGCCTGCCGGTTGCAAGGGGACGCCTGCTACCTCCGGCGTGGCGTCCTTCGTATCGTGTCGCGCCCGGGGACTCCAAACAAAAAGCCGCTCACGCCGGGGCCCTGGCCCGGCATGAACGGCTTTTCGATTGAAGCCGGTTCGATCACGTCGATCGGCGGATCCCGCTCGGTTGGCGGGCCGTTACCGCGGATATCTCCGAGCGCTCCCTGACGATCGGCGGATGCCCTTCGAACTTTACAGTGCGCTTCGAAAATCCTCGTCCGGCCGACGGGTCAGCTGAGACCGGCGACCTTCGGCTGGTCGCCGTAGATCAGCAACGGCTTCACGCCGCCGTTGATCTGGTTCTCGTCGAGCACGACGCGCACGACGCCCTTCGAGCTCGGCAGTTCGAACATCACGTCGAGCAACGCGTGCTCCAGCATCGATCGCAGTCCGCGCGCGCCGGTCTTCCGCTTGAGGGCCTTCTTCGCGATGGCCAGCAGCGCGGCCGGCCGGATCTCGAGCTCGACCCCTTCCATCGCGAGCAGCTTCTGGTACTGCTTGACCAGCGCGTTCTTCGGCTCGACGAGAATCTCGATCAGCGCTTCCTCGTTCAGTTCGTTCAGCGTCGCGACGACCGGCAGGCGCCCCACGAGCTCGGGGATGAGACCGAACTTGATCAGGTCCTCGGGCTCGACCTCGCGCAGCACGTCGCCCACCGCCCGGTCGGTCTGGCTCTTGACCTCGGCACCGAAACCGATGCCACTGCGCTCGGAACGGTTGCGGATGACCTTCTCGAGACCGTCGAACGCGCCACCGCAGATGAACAGGATGTTGGTCGTGTCGATCTGCACGAAGTCCTGGTTGGGATGCTTGCGGCCACCCTGCGGCGGTACCGACGCGAGCGTGCCTTCGATCAGCTTGAGCAGGGCCTGCTGAACGCCTTCGCCGCTGACGTCGCGCGTGATCGACGGGTTGTCGGACTTGCGCGAGATCTTGTCGATCTCGTCGATGTAGACGATGCCCTTCTGCGCCTTCTCGACTTCGTAATTGCAGTTCTGCAGCAGCTTCTGGATGATGTTCTCGACGTCCTCGCCGACGTAGCCGGCTTCGGTCAGCGTCGTCGCGTCGGCGATCACGAACGGGACGTTCAGCAGACGGGCCAGCGTCTGCGCCAGCAAGGTCTTGCCGGAGCCGGTGGGGCCGACGAGGAGGATGTTGCTCTTGGCCAGTTCCACATCGTCCTTCTTGGACATGTGCTTGAGGCGCTTGTAGTGGTTGTAGACCGCGACGGCGAGGATGCGCTTGGCGGTCTCCTGGCCGATGACGTACTGGTCGAGGATGTCGCCGATCTCCTGCGGCGTCGGCAGGTCGGAGCGGGTGATGGTGCCGGACGGGTCGGCCTGCGCGGCCTCGTCGCGGATGATGTCGTTGCACAGGTCGATGCACTCGTCGCAGATGAAGACCGACGGGCCCGCGATGAGCTTCTTGACCTCGTGCTGGCTCTTGCCGCAGAACGAGCAATACAGAAGCTTCTCGCCGCTCGAACCCTTTTTTTCCGACATGCTGCTCTCGCCCCGCGACAGATTGAACTCCAAACAACTATACCGTGGAATCGCGAGTCGACCGAACGGCGACCCGGTCACCGACGCCGCGCGTGCGACCGACGCAACATCGGACGGAGCCCGGACCGACGCACGCCGGTCGCGAAGCGACCCGGGGACCGCCCCGTCGCGTCAGGTCTCGGTCACGCGCGTCGTCAGGACCTCGTCGATGAGGCCGTATTCCTTGGCCTGCTCGGGCGACATGAACGTGTCGCGGTCGGTATCCCGTGCGATGCGCTCGATAGGCTGACCGGTGCGCTCCGAATAGATCCCGTTGAGACGCTCGCGCAGGTAGAGGATCTCCTTCGCCTGGATCTCGATGTCGGCGGCCTGGCCCTGCGACCCGCCGGACGGCTGGTGGATCATGATCCGCGAGTTAGGCAACGAGAAGCGCTTGCCTTTCGCACCGGCCATCAGCAGGAAGGAACCCATGCTCGCCGCCATGCCGGTGCACAGCGTCGACACGTCGGGCTTGATGAACTGCATCGTGTCGTAGATCGCGAGGCCCGCGTAGATCGAGCCGCCCGGCGAGTTGATGTAGAGCGAGATGTCCTTGTCCGGATTCTCCGACTCCAGGAAGAGCAATTGCGCGACGACGAGGTTGGCGGTCTGGTCGTTCACCGGACCGACGAGGAAGATGATGCGTTCCTTCAGCAGTCGCGAGTAGATGTCGTAGGCGCGCTCGCCGCGTCCCGATTGCTCGATGACGACCGGGACCATGCCGAGACCGGTCGGCTCGGCGGCGCTGAAGGAACGGGGGCTGCTCATCGGTCGCTGTCCTTGCAATGGAAAGAATGGATCGGAGGGGTCGACAGTCGGACGGACCGCCTCACGCGTTGCCCATCAACTCGTCGAACGGTACGGCGAGGTCGTCGACCCTGGCACGACCGAGCACGAAATTGACGACGTTTTCCTCGAGCACAAGGGCTTCCACGTCCGCTAGGCGCGATCGGTCGGCGAAATACCAGCGCACCACCTCGGCCGGCTTCTCGTAGCTCTGCGCGAGGTCCTCGACGTGGGCCTTGACCTGTTCGGGCTTCGCCTGCAGGTCCTCGGTCTTGACGAGTTCGGCGAGGACGAGTCCGAGCCGCACCCGCCGCTCGGCCTGCGACGTGAAGAGCTCGGGCGTGAGCGGCATGCTCTCCGCGGCCATGCCGCGCCGGCGCATCTCCTCGCCGGCGTTCTCGATCAGTCGCTGCGTCTCCGCATCGATCAACGCCTTCGGAACGTCCATCTGCGCCGACGCGAGCAGCGCGTTCATGACGCTCTCCTTGGTGCGCGCCTGCAGGCGCTTCCTGACTTCGCGTTCGAGATTGCTGCGGATGTCGACACGCATCCGTTCGAGATCGCCGTCGGCGACGCCGAGCGATCGTGCGAACTCCTCGTCGACGGCCGGTACGTGCGCCCACTCGACGTCCTTGACGTCGAGCGCGAACCGCGCGGTCTTGCCCGCGACCGCGGCACCGTGATAGTCGTCGGGGAAGCGCAGCTCGAACGTCTTCGACTCTCCGACGGCCATGCCGGTCGCCGCGGCCTCGAATTCGGGAAGCATGCGTCCTTCGCCGAGCACGAACTGGAAGGCCTGGCCGCTGCCGCCCTCGAACGCCTCGCCGTCGATGGTGCCGACGAAGTCGACCGTGACGCGGTCACCGGCCGCGGCGGTCACCGGGGCATCGACGGGAGCCGCGTGCTCCTGCCCGTGTCCGTGTCCGTGCGCGGCCTTCGAATGGAAGTGCCCGCGTTGCTGCCGCAGGATCTCGATGGTGCGGTCCACCGCCGCTTCGTCGACCTCGGTCTTGGCGCGGCTGACCGCCGCCTGTTCGAGCGCCTCGATCCGCACCTCGGGATAGATCTCGAAGGTCGCATCGAACGAGACCGCGCCTTCGCCGCCATCCTTCGCGGTGATGTTCGGCGAGCCGGCGACCCGCAGCTGGTTCTCCTCGACGGCCTTGCTGAACGCGCCGCCGATCTTCTCGTTGAGGACCTCGTTGTGGACCTGATAACCGTACTGCTGCGACACGATCTTCATCGGCACCTTGCCGGGACGGAAGCCCGCCATGCGGACCGTACGCGACAGGCGCTTCAGGCGCGTGTCGACTTCCTTCTCGATCTCGTCGACCGGCACCGAGATGTGCAGACGCCGTTCCAGCTTGCCGAGGTTTTCTACTTGCATGTCGATTCCGTGTTCAAGAGAGGCGGCCCGCGAGGCGCCGCGTGACGATGGTCGAAGGGCTTGCCGACGTGGAGGCGAAGCGACCGCGCGTTCGACGCGCGGAGATGGCGGTCTACGGGCGGATGGTGCGAGGGAGGGGACTCGAACCCCTACACCATTGCTGGCGTCAGGACCTAAACCTGGTGCGTCTACCAATTTCGCCACCCTCGCGGCCGTGCCTTGCGAGATCGGAATCCTCCGCGGCACCGCGATCCGTTCCGCCTCGGTCTGTCGTCCTCGTCGGCCGGAAGCAGATCGGCGGCGGATTATACGTGATGGCCTGGACCGGCCCGCTCGCCGCAACGGCCTCGCAAGGCTCCTATACTGCCGCCCGGCGCCGCTCAGCCGAATCTCCTTTCATGCCGGTCGATCACTACGAAAATTTTCCCGTCGCGTCGTGGCTCATGCCGCGACACCTGCGCCGGCCGGTCGAGGCGATCTATCACTTCGCCCGCGAGGCGGACGATCTCGCCGACGAAGGCGAAGCATCGCCGACCCGGAGGCGCGAGGCGCTGGCCGCCTTCGACCGGCAGTTGCTGCGCATCGAGGCCGGAGAGGCGCCCGCTGACGCGCCATCGGGCGCCATGTTCGCGCGGCTCGCGGTCGAGATCGCGGCGCATCGCCTGCCGATCTCCCTCTTCCGCGATCTGCTCTCGGCGTTCTCGCAGGACTGCGTCGTCGCCCGCTACGAGGACGACGCCCAGCTCCTCGACTATTGCCGGCGTTCCGCGAACCCCGTGGGTCGCCTGCTGCTGGTCCTCTACGGCGCGGACGACGAGCAACGCAGGCTCCGGTCGGACCGCATCTGCACCGCGCTGCAGTGGATCAACTTCTGGCAGGACGTGGCGGTCGACCGGCTGAAGGACCGCATCTATCTGCCTCGCGCCGAACTCGCTCGCTTCGGCGTCGACGAGTTCCTCCTGATCGACGACCCGGCCTCTGTCGTCGCGAGCACGGCGTGGAGGGACCTGATGCGCCACACCGTCGCGCGCACCCGGGCCCTGATGCTCGAGGGAGCACCGCTCGCGCTGTCGCTGTCGGGTCGCATCGGCTTCGAGCTGCGCATGATCGTGCAGGGTGGCCTGCGCATCCTCGAGAAGATCGAGCAGGTCGACTACGACGTCTTCGCACGGCGGCCGACGCTCGGTCGCGTCGACGCGCTGCTGATCGTCGGGCGCGCGTTGACGATGCGGCGTCGAAGCGGTGCGCTTCCTTCGACCCTCGCATCGACCCATCCCGCGAACGTCACGCGGGCAACCATCTCCCGATCGACCGATGACGCCTGAAGCCTATTGCCAGGAGAAGGCCGCCAAGAGCGGCTCGAGCTTCTACTACGCGTTCCTCTTCCTGCCTCCGCAGCGCAGGGCGGCGATCACCGCGCTCTATGCCTTCTGTCGCGAGGTCGACGACGTCGTCGACGAGAGCACCGATCCGTCGCTGGCGGCGCGCACGCTCGACTGGTGGCGCGAGGAGATCGACCGTCTCTACGCCGGCACCCCCACCCATCCCGTCACCCGCGCGCTGCAACCCCACGTCGAGCCGTTCTCGATCACGCGCCCTCGCCTGCTCGAGATCGTCGCGGGCATGGAGATGGACCTGCATCAGTCGCGCTATCTCGACTTCGCCGGGCTCGCGCACTACTGCCATCACGTGGCCGGCGTCGTCGGCCTGCTGTCGTCGAACATCTTCGGCGCGGTCGATCCGAAATCGGCCGACTACGCGGAGAAGCTCGGCCTCGCGGTCCAGCTGATCAACATCATCCGCGACGTCGGCGAGGATGCGCGCATCGGCCGCATCTATCTGCCGGTCGACGAGCTGAAGCGCTTCGACGTGCCGGCCGCCGACCTGCTCGCCGGCCGCAGCAGCCCTGCGTTCGTCGAGCTGATGCGCTTCCAGGCCGCCCGTGCCCGCCGCATCTACGACGAGGCGATGGCGCTGCTGCCGCCGGTCGACCGTCGCGTCCAGCGAACCGGGCTGATCATGGGTGCGATCTATCGCGTGCTGCTCGACGAGATCGAGCGGGCCGACTTCGCGGTCCTCAACCAACGTATCGCGCTGACGCCGGTGCGCAAGCTCTGGATCGCATGGCGCACCTGGATCGGGACGCGGACCTGAACCGGCATGGATGACTCGCGCCCGCGCGTCGCGGTGATCGGCGGTGGATGGGCCGGCCTCGCCGCGGCCGTGCGGCTGGCGAAGGCCGGACTCCCGTGCAGGCTCTTCGAAGCGTCGAGGACGCTCGGCGGTCGTGCGCGACGCGTCCCCTGGAAGCTGATCGACGGCCGCGAGATCGCGCTCGACAACGGCCAGCACATCCTGATCGGCGCCTATCGCGAGACGCTCGCGCTGCTGCGCGAACTCGGGCTCGATCCGGAGGACGCGTTCGAGCGCACGCCGCTCCACCTGATCGGCGCGAACGGCCTTCGTCTCGAGGCCTCGATGCAGAACGCCCCATGGCATCTGCTCGCGATGATCGTCACGGCCCGCGGCATCGGCATCGACGAGCGCTGGGCCATCGCGAGCTTCATGCTGCGCGCCAAGAAGATCGACTGGTCGCTCGACGTCGACCGCTCGGTGACCGAACTGCTGAAGTCCTGGCATCAGCCGGACCCGCTCGTCCACAAGGTCTGGGCGCCGCTCTGCATCGCCGCGCTGAACACGCCGGTGGACGGATCGTCCGCGCAGGTCTTCCTCAACGTGCTGCGCGACACCCTAGGCGCCGCAGCCCGCGACTCCGACCTGCTGCTGCCGCGGATCGATCTCGGCGGCCTGCTGCCCGACACCGCGCGCCGCTTCCTCGAAGGGCGGCCGGGCGCGGCGTCGAACGCGGCATCGACCGTGACGTCGACCATATCGCTCGCGACACGCGTGCAGAACCTGCTCGTCGACGACGACGGCGTGTCGGTGGCGAGCGGGACCGCGACCGACCTCGGCGAGCCCGAACGCTTCGCTGCCGCGGTCGTCGCGACGCCTCCCTCGGAGGCGGCGCGCCTGCTCGCACCGATGGCTCTGCGCGATGCGCGCTACCGGACGATCGTCGCGACCTGCGAAGGCTTCGCGTTCCAGCCGATCGTGACGGTCTACCTGCTCTATCGCGATCCGCCGCGCTGGCCGTCCCGCATGCTGCTGCTCGACGCCGCACCGCACGTCGACCACTTCGGGCAGTGGGCCTTCGATCGATCGGAACGTATCGACGAATCGACGGGGATGCCGACGCCGGCGAACGGTACCGGCCTCGTGGCCGTGGTCATCAGCGCCGACGGTGCCCATCGCGACATCGAAGGCAAGGACCTGATCGCTGCGGTGGCCCGACAGATGGCCGCCGAGTGCGGCATGCCGAGCCGGCCTCTCGACGCACGGATCATCGTCGAGAAGCGCGCGACGTTCGCGTGCGCGCCGTCGCTCGCGCGACCCGACGGATCGACACCGCATGCACGCCTCGTCCTGGCCGGGGACTACGTCGCCGACGCCGACCGCTCGACGCACTACCCGGCGACGCTGGAGGCGGCGGTGATCGGCGGTCGCCGCGCCGCGGACGCGCTGCTGGAGACCGTGGGCCGAGCGTCAGCTGCCGCGTAGCGCGTCGAGTGCTTCGTCGATGCGCGACACCGCGACGATCTCCATGCCCTCGATCTTCGCGCCGCGTCCCTTCGGCGCGTTGGCGCTCGGCACGAGCGCCGCACCGAAGCCGAGCTTGGCGGCTTCGCGAAGGCGCTCCTGTCCGCGCGGTGCGGGCCTGATCTCGCCGGCCAGGCCGACCTCGCCGAAGACCACCATGCCGCGCGGCATCGGCTTGCCGCGCAACGACGACTGGATCGCGCACAGTACCGCGAGGTCGGCGGCGGGCTCGACGATCTTGACGCCGCCGACCGCGTTGACGAAGACGTCCTGGTCGTAGCACGCGATGCCGGCGTGCCGGTGCAGGACCGCGAGCAGCAGCGCGAGGCGGTTCTGTTCGAGGCCGACCGACAACCTTCGCGGATTGGGGTTGTGCGCGTTGTCGACGAGCGCCTGGATCTCGACCAGCAGCGGGCGCGTGCCCTCCTGCGTCACCAGCACGCACGAGCCCGGAACCGTGCCGCCCTTGCCGTCGGGCCCGTGCTGCGAGAGGAACAGTGCCGACGGATTGGACACGCCCTTGAGGCCGCGCTCGGTCATCGCGAACACGCCCAGCTCGTTGATCGCGCCGAAGCGGTTCTTGATCGCGCGCACGAGCCGGAAGCTCGAGTGCGTGTCGCCTTCGAAGTACAACACCGTGTCGACGATGTGTTCGAGCACGCGCGGACCGGCCAACGTGCCTTCCTTCGTGACGTGGCCGACGAGGATGATCGTGGTGCCGAGCTGCTTCGCGATGCGCGTGAGCTGGGCCGCGCACTCGCGGACCTGCGCGACCGACCCCGGCGCCGACGTGAGCGCTTCCGAGTAGAGCGTCTGGATCGAGGCGATCACGGCCACGTCGGGCCGCTCGGCGGTGATGGCGGCCTGGATCTTCTCGAGGTTGATCTCGGCCAAGAGGCGCAAGGCCGCGCCCCATCCGCTCTCTTCGCCGGCGAGCCTGCGGGCGCGGAGCGCGATCTGCGCGGCCGACTCCTCGCCGCTGACATAGAGCGTCTTCCGGCCGATCGACAGATGCGACAACGCCTGCAACAGCAGCGTCGACTTGCCGATCCCGGGGTCGCCGCCGATCAGCACGACGGCCCCGGCGACGAGTCCGCCGCCGAGCACGCGATCGAACTCCTCGATGCCGCTCGGAAAGCGCGGCACTTCCGACGCGTCGATCTCGGACAGCGCGCGGACCGGCGTGCTGGCGGCGAGCGATGCGAAGCGATGTGTTCCCGTGGATACATCGCCGATCCCTTCGACCAGCGAGTTCCAGGCCTGGCAATGCGGACACTGTCCCTGCCACTTCGAAGTCTGCCCGCCGCACTCGGTGCAGACGTATTGCGTGCGCGCTTTCGCCATGGGATCGGCGCGATCAGTCGACGGTGACGACCGGGACGCGCGGCGCGAGCGCGCAGAGCAGTTCGTAGCCGACGGTACCGGCCGCCTGCGCGACTTCGTCGACCGGCACGCGCTCGCCCCAGAGTTCGACGCCGCTGCCGACGGTGGCTTGCGGCACCGGCGTCAGATCGACGGTGAGCATGTCCATCGAGACCCGCCCGACGAGACGCGTCCTGACGCCGTCGACGGCCACCGGCGTCCCGTTCGGAGCCACGCGCGGATATCCGTCGCCATAGCCGCAGGCGACGACGCCGATGCGCATGTCGCGTTCGGCCGAGTAACGATGGCCGTAACCCACCGCGTCGCCGGCATGCAGGTGCTGGACCGCGATCAACTCGCTGTGCAGCCGCATCGCGGGCATCAATCCGAACTCGGCGGCCGTGCGCGTCGCGAACGGCGATGCGCCGTAGATCATCACGCCGGGCCTGACCCAGTCCGCGTGGGTCTCCGGGTGGGCGAGGACGGCCGCCGAATTGGCGAGCGAGCGAGGGCCTGCCAGTCCGGCCGCGCCACGTTCGAAGCAGGCCATCTGCTCGACGACGCCTTCGGGTCGATCGGCATTCGCGAAGTGCGTCGTGAGCGTGATGTCGCCGACCTTGCCGGTCGCGGACAGCCGCTCGTGCGCGGCGCGATAACGGCCCGGTGCGAAGCCGAGCCGGTTCATGCCGGTGTTCATCTTCAGGTACACCTCGAGCGGCGTCGCGACGCGCGCGGCCTCGATCATCGCGATCTGTTCGTCGTCGTGGACCGTGACCGTGACGCCGAGACGGATCGCCGCATCGAGGTCGGCGGCGTCGAAACAGCCCTCGAGGAGGAGGACGGGCCCGTGCCACGCGAGCTGCCGAAGACGTTCGGCGCTCTCGACCTCGAGGACCGCGACGCCGTCCGCGGCGGCCGGCACCGGGCTGCCCGCGCCGACCGTGCGCTCGAGGCCGTGTCCGTAGGCATCGGCCTTGAGCACGGCCCAGACCCGGGAGCGCGGTGCATTGCGCCGGACGACGGCGAGGTTGGCGGCG
>CALMOR010000191.1:12269-14047 GCA_937872165.1 uncultured Burkholderiales bacterium
GGACCGGGCTGTACCCGGAGGGTGGGATGGGTGGGGGTGAGGACCGGCTACGGCGCGCGAAGGCGCGCCGGACCGTGATCATAAAGCGAAGGTCGTCCGTATCGACCGACCCGAATGGAGGCTCCTTTTGGACGCGGCTTCGGGTGCGGACGGCTGATCGATTCATGTTATAACCCTGCGCGCCAAGGGGACAACACGAGCCCCCGTCGCGGCGCACCTCGGCCACCAGGTGCATCACGACCGCACACGCAGGGAGCGGCGACTACTGCGGACGCGTGCGGACGTAACTGCGGCAAGCGGATCGCGCACGCCAGATCATGCGATCCGATCAATCTGGAGACGGGCCTTACGGATGAAGCGTGGCTTCTACACCATCATGGCGGCGCAGTTCTTCTCGTCGCTCGCCGACAACGCGCTGCTCATCGCGGCGATCTCGCTGCTGATCCAGATTTCCGCGCCGGAGTGGATGACTCCGTTGCTCAAACTGTTCTTCGGTCTGTCGTACGTCCTTCTCGCCGCGTTCGTCGGCGCGTTCGCCGATGCGCTGCCGAAGGGCCGCGTCATGTTCGTCACCAACCTCGTCAAGATCGTCGGCTGCGTGACGATGCTGCTGGGCGCGCACCCGCTGTTCGCCTACGCGATCGTCGGCCTCGGCGCGGCGGCGTACTCTCCGGCTAAGTACGGCATCCTCACCGAGCTGCTCCCGTCCGAGGACCTCGTGAAGGCGAACGGCTGGATCGAGGGACTGACGGTCGGCTCGATCATCCTCGGCTTCGTGCTCGGCGGTCAGCTCGTCGGCCAGGGCCTCTCGTCGCTGATGCTGTCGATCGACATCCCGTTCATCGACACCGGCATCACGACGCCGCCGCAGGCCGCGATCACGGTCATCACCGGCATCTACCTGCTCGCGGCGCTGATCAACCTGCGCATTCCCGACACCGGCGTTCGTTATGCGCATCAGGAGCGCAATCCGGCCCGGCTGATCATCGACTTCGCACAGTGCTTCACGACGTTGTGGCACGACAAGCTGGGCCAGATCTCGCTCGCGGTCACCACGCTGTTCTGGGGCGCCGGGGCGACGCTGCAGTTCATCGTGCTGCGCTGGGCCGGATCGGCGCTCGGCCTCGATCTGACACAGGGCGCGACGTTGCAGGCGGTCGTCGCGATCGGCATCGCCGCCGGTGCGGTGCTCGCCGCCCGCGTGCCGCTCAAGAAGGCGCTGTCGGTGCTGCCGGTCGGCGTGGCGATGGGGTTGCTGACGATGTCGCTCGCGTTCTTCCATCGCACGTCGGTACCGCCGATCGTCCTCGAAGGGTTCGGCATGCAGGTACCGCTGTACCTCGTGGTGGCGAGCCTGCTGCTGACGCTGATCGGCGGCCTCGCCGGCTTCTTCGTGGTCCCGATGAACGCGTTGCTGCAGCATCGCGGACACGTGCTGATGAGCGCGGGCCATTCGATCGCCGTGCAGAACTTCAACGAGAACCTGTCGGTCCTCGCGATGCTCTGCATCTACGCGGTGCTGGTCCGCTTCGACCTGTCGGTGCCCAGCATCATCATCCTGTTCGGACTGTTCGTGGTCGGGTCGATGCTGCTGGTCATGCGTCGTCACCGCATGAACATGCGACGCGGCGATCCGCTGACCCTCATCCGCGAGGGTCGGCACTGAGGGTTCGGTCGCTTCAGCCCGCCTCGGTCGCGGCGCGTTCGTAGACTTCGCGCGCGAAGCACAGATCGGCCCAGGCAGCGGCCTTCTCCGAGGCCGATCGCAACAGATAGGC
>CALMOR010000192.1:0-954 GCA_937872165.1 uncultured Burkholderiales bacterium
GAGGACACCTGCTCGGGCGACCATTCGTGCATCCGGTTGTCGGGATGCCCGACGCTGACGCTGAAGGACGCGAACGATCCGCTGAAGGTCGATCCGGTCGTGACCGTCACCGAAGGCTGCGTCGGCTGCGGTCTGTGCGGCTCGAACGCGCATGCCGCGACGCTGTGTCCTTCGTTCCATCGCATCGAGGTCACGCGCGACCCCACGCGCTGGGACCGCATGCGCTGGTGGCTGACGACGAGCGCGGTCGCGCGCCGCGCGCGGGCGAACGCGTCGTGAACGCACGCACGCTGCCGCGGTCGATGCCTGGGCCGCAGTCCGCGACATCGCCCGATCGACCGGTGCCACGACCTACTACGTCGAGATCTTCCCGCGGCCGATCGCATCGCTCGCCGGGCGGCGACCGGTGCTCGCCCTCGCGCCGGTCGCCGGTCGCATCGATCTGCTGGTCGCCTCCGAGCTGCTCGAGGCGGTCCGCATGGCGCAGGCCGGCTACGTGGATCGCGAACGCACGACCGTCGTCGCATCGACGTCGCGAGCGCTCACCAATCGGGAGAAGGGCGCGATGGGCGACGGTCGTGAAGACGATGCGAAGCTGCTCGACGTCCTCGTCGCCCACGGTCGCCGCCACGTCGGCTTCGACATGAACGCCGATGCGCGCGACGCGCGTACCGTGATCAGCGCCGTCATGTTCGGGGCCGTCGCGGGCTCGGGCCTGTTGCCGTTCGCGCGCTCGCATTGCGAGGCCGCGATCCGCGCGTCGGGCAAGGGCGTCGAGGCCAGCCTCGACGGCTTCGAGCGAGGCCACCGCCGCGCCTTCGCCCGACCGTACCTCGACGTCGCTGCCGATGCCGCTGCCGCCGCGACCGTCGCGCCGCGGCCGCGCACCGATGCGAGCTGGCCCGCGGAGGGCGGCGACCTGGGGTGCGCCGGTACGGACCACGTCACTCACTC
>CALMOR010000192.1:964-15621 GCA_937872165.1 uncultured Burkholderiales bacterium
CGACTACCAGGCTCGCGCGTATGCGGACCGCTACGTCGACCGCGTGCGCCGCGTGTTGCCGCTCGAAGGCCGCATCGATCCCGCGGTCGCGCACGGCCATGCGCTCGCGCGCGAGACGGCTCGCTTCCTCGCGTTGTGGATGGCCTTCGACGACGTGGTGCGGGTGGCCGACCTGAAGACGCGGGCCGAGCGCCATGCGCGCATCCGCGCGGAGGTCGGCGCGCGCGACGACGAGCTCGTGACGGTCCACGATTTCTTCAAGCCGCGCGTGGTCGAGGTCGCCGGTGCGCTGCCGCCCGCATGGTCGAAGCGGGTTCTCGCGTGGGAAGCCTCGCGCCGACGCCGCGGCAAGGCGGAACTGGCCTTCCCGCTGCAGCTGCGCAGCGACTCGCGCGTCGGCCATCTCGCGTTGCGCGCGGTCGCGTCGCTGCGTCGCTGGCGCCGGTCGAGTCAGCGCTATGCGAGCGAGCAGCACGCGATCGAGCGCTGGCTCGCGTCGATCGAGCGCGTCGCCGCGCTCGGGCCGCGACCGGCGCACGCGCTCGCACTGTGCGGTCGCCTGATCAAGGGGTACGGCGACACGCACGCTCGCGGTCACGAGAACATGGCGCGCATCCTCGACACGCTGGCGAGCGACGCGGCGGTCGGGCGCTTCGCGGCACGGGAGGACGGCGGGGCCGCACTGACGAGCGCGATCGACTCGGCGCGCGACGCGGCGCTCGCCGATCCGGACGGCAAGGCGCTCGACCGCGACATCGCCCCGCACGGCGCGGCGCCGCGGCCGATCGTCGCGAAGCCGCTGGTGTTCGTGCGTCCGAAGCGCCCCGGCTGAAGCGGCGCGGTCGGAAGCGCGGAGCGGCGCCACGAAGTAGCGGCACGAACGGTCGCACGGGGCGGCAGCACGAAAGAGCGGGATGAAGTCGAGGTGGGAGCATCGCATCACGAGATCGCGGAACACCGCGACCCGACACGCGCCGCCGGCGCACGGCATTCAACGAGGAGGAGACGGCATGACTCGCATCATCGGGACGTCACGGGTACTGGGAGCCGCGCTGGTCGCGGCGGCGCTGCTGGCGAGCGCCGGCGCCGAGGCGCAGATCAAGGTCGGCATCGTCGTCGCGGCGACCGGTCCGGCCGCGTCGCTCGGCATCCCGCAGAAGAACACGGCGGCGCTGCTGCCCAAGGAGATGGCCGGGCAGAAGGTCGAGTACCTCGTGCTCGACGACGCGTCCGACACGACGACGGCGGTCCGCGACATCAGGAAGCTGATCGACGAGGAACACGTCGACGTCGTGATCGGACCGTCCACGACGCCGAACGCCATCGCGATGACGCCGGCCGCGGTCGAGTCGGAGACGCCGGTCATCAGCATGGCCGCGGCCGCCGCGCTGATCACGCCGATGGACGCGAACAAGCGATGGATCTTCAAGACGCCGCAGAACGATTCGCTGATGGCCGGCGCGGTGGTCGACCACATGGTCGCGGCGAAGGTCGGCACGATCGCGATCGTCGCGCTGTCGGACAGCTACGGCCAGAACTGGGTCAGCGAGACGACGCGTCTGGCGACCGAGAAGAACATCCGCATCGTCGCCAGCGAGGCCTATCAACCGACCGACGCGAGCGTGACCGGACAGGTGCTGCGGGTCGTCGCCGCGAAGCCCGACGCGATCCTGATCGCGAGCCGCGGAACGCCGGCCGTGCTGCCCGCCAAGGCGTTGAAGGAACGCGGCTACAAGGGCGCGATCTATCAGACCCACGGCGTCGCCAACAGCGACTTCCTGCGCGTCGGCGGCAAGGACGTCGACGGCAGCATCGTGCCGGTGGGACCGGTCCTGGTCGCGAGCCAGTTGCCCGACGCCAACGCGAGCAAGAAGCTCGCGGTCGAATACACGCGGCTCTACGAGCAGGCCTACGGTGCCGGCAGCGTCGCGACGTTCGGCGCCCATCTGTGGGACGCGGGGCTCTTGCTGCAGGCTGCGATCCCGGGCGCGCTCGCGAAGGCGAAGCCCGGCACGAAGGAGTTCCGCGTCGCGCTGCGCGACAGCCTCGAGAACGTCAGGAACCTGACGATCACGCAAGGCGTGATGAACATGACGGCGACGGACCACAGCGGCCTCGACCAGCGCTCGCGCGTGATGGTCGTCGTCGAGGACGGCAAGTGGAAGCTGACGCCGTGACGATCGTTCAGCGCCTTCGCTTCAACAGGTCGGTGTTGACGACGTTGGTCGGCTCCCCGTCCACGTAGGCGAGGACGTTCCGGAACGCGCCGGAGAACATCGCTTCGTAGCTGGTCTTCTCGACGAAGCCGACGTGAGGCGTGCAGACCACGTTCTCCATGCGCAGCAGCGGCTGACCGGCGAGCGGGGGCTCGCTCTCGAAGACGTCGACGGCGGCCAGCCCGGGTCGCGCGTTGTTGAGGGCCTTGATCAGCGCGCCGTTCTCGACGAGCTCCGCGCGGCTGGTGTTGACGAGGAGCGCGGTCGGCTTCATGGCCTGCAGGTCGTCGTAGGTGACGATGCCGCGCGTGTCGTCGTTGAGTCGCAGGTGCAGCGTGACGACGTCCGACCGCGCGAAGAGGTCGCGACGGTCCGCGGCGGCCTCGAAGCCGAGCTCGCGTGCCGCGGCGAGCGAGCCGTCGCGACCCCAGACGAGGACGTGCATGTCGAAAGCCTTGCCGTAACCGGCGACCTTCCGACCGATCTTGCCCAGTCCCCAGATGCCGAGGGTCTTGCCGGCGAGCAGGTCGCCGACGCCATGATTGGGCGGAGCGCTCGAAGCCTTGAGCCCGCTCTGCTGCCATACGCCGTGCTTCAGGTTCGCGATGTATTGCGGCAGGCGGCGCATGGCCGCCATCGTCAGTGCCCAGGTCAGCTCCGCCGCCGCCGCCGGCGCGCCGCTGCCGTCGACGACCATCACGCCGCGCTCGGTACAGGCCTCGAGGTCGATGTGCGAGCCGGCCTTGCCGGTCTGCGCGATCAGTTTCAGCTTCGGCAGCTTGCCGAGGAGGTCGCGGTTGATGCGCGTGCGTTCGCGAATGAGTACCAGCGCTTCGGAGTCGGAAAGTCTTACACCGAGCTGGCCCGCGCCCTTCACGGTGTTGTTGAAGACCTTGACCTCGTGGCCCGCGAGCAGACCGAAGCAGTCGAGCTTGCGGACCGCGTCCTGGTAGTCGTCGAGGATCGAGATCTTCATCGGAAGGATGCTCCGCGGTGGACGGACGGCAGGGGCCACGCGGTCCTCGCCGGCCTTGCGCGCGCCCCCTGTCGCGCGGCCTGTCGCAGGGGTCGGCTATGGTACATTGCACGCCCCCCGCGCCGGCCGATGTCCGTCGTGCATGCGCCCACGACGGGTCGAGCGAGGGCTCGCGAGTCTTCCCACTGCGCCTTCGTTCACGTCGCCCCGTCGCGCAGAGGACGGACGGCGCGCTTCTTGCGAGTTTCGTACTTTCTGCGGCAAGGCCGTGTACCAGGGCTCCTTGCCCGGACGGCGACGAGCGCCGGCCGGGGTCATCGGGTTCGTTTCGGTCGCGCTCCGTGCGCGACGCGTCGGAGGTCGAACATGAATGCAGTGCTGTCGCCGTCGGTCGGTCCGACCGCGCCCTCGTGGGTCGAGGACATCGCGCGCCTCGCGCAGCCGGACCGGGTGGTCTGGAGCGACGGGTCCGACGAAGAGTACGACCGTCTCTGCGACCTGATGGTCGATGGCGGCACGATGCGCCGGCTCGATCCCGCGAAGCGCCCCAACTCGTTCCTGGCGCTGTCGGACCCGACCGACGTCGCGCGCGTCGAGGACCGTACCTTCATCTGCAGCGAGCGCGAGGAAGACGCCGGTCCGACCAACCACTGGATCGCGCCGGCCGAGATGCGCGCGAAGATCGACGAGCTCTTCACCGGTTCGATGCGCGGCCGCACGATGTACGTGGTGGCCTTCTCGATGGGCCCGCTCGGTTCGCCGATCGCGCACGTCGGCGTCGAACTGTCCGACTCCCCTTATGTCGCCGTCAACATGAAGCTGATGACGCGCATGGGGCGCGCCGTATACGACGTGCTCGGGACCGATGGCCACTTCGTGCCCTGCGTGCACACGGTCGGCAAGCCGCTCGAGCGCGGCGAGAAGGACGTGCCGTGGCCGTGCAACGACACGAAATACATCGTCCACTTCCCCGAGACGCGCGAGATCTGGAGCTTCGGCTCGGGCTACGGCGGCAATGCGCTGCTCGGCAAGAAGTGCTTCGCGCTGCGCATCGCGTCCACGATGGGCCGCGACGAAGGCTGGCTCGCCGAACACATGCTGCTGCTGGGCGTCGAGAACCCGCGGGGCGACAAGCACTATGTCGCGGCCGCGTTCCCTTCCGCCTGCGGCAAGACCAACTTCGCGATGCTGATCCCGCCGAAGGGCTTCGAGGGATGGAAGGTCACGACCATCGGCGACGACATCGCGTGGATCAAGCCCGGCGCGGACGGCCGCCTGTACGCGATCAACCCCGAGGCCGGCTACTTCGGCGTGGCGCCGGGCACCAACGAGAAGACGAACTTCAACTGCATGGAGTCGATGCGCTCGAACACCATCTTCACCAACGTCGCGCTGACCGACGACGGCGACGTGTGGTGGGAGGGCCTGACCAAGGAAGCGCCGGCGCACCTGATCGACTGGCAGGGTCGCGACTGGACGCCCGAGTCGGCGAAGGTCAGCGGTCGCAAGGCGGCTCATCCGAACGCGCGCTTCACGGTCGCGGCGACGCAGAACCCGGTTCTCGACGCGGACTGGGACGATCCGGCCGGCGTCCCGATCTCGGCCTTCATCTTCGGCGGACGGCGCTCGACGACCGTGCCGCTCGTGACCGAGGCGCGCGACTGGGTCGACGGCGTCTACATGGCCGCGACGATGGGCTCGGAGACGACGGCCGCGGCCGGCGGCAAGCAGGGCGTGGTACGACGCGACCCGTTCGCGATGCTGCCCTTCTGCGGCTACAACATGGCCGACTACTTCGGCCACTGGCTCGCGCTCGGCGAGAAGCTCGAGCAGTCGGGGGCGAGGCTGCCGGCGATCTTCACGGTCAACTGGTTCCGCACCGACGCCGACGGCAAGTTCGTGTGGCCGGGCTTCGGCGAGAACATGCGCGTGCTGAAGTGGATGCTCGATCGCATCGAAGGCCGGGCGGGCGGCGTCGAGCACGTGTTCGGCACCACGCCGCGTTACGAGGACCTGTCGTGGGACGGGGCCGACTTCACGCGTGAGGACTTCGAGACCATCACGTCGATCGATCACGCGGCGTGGAAGAAGGAGGTCGAACTCCATACCGAGTTGTTCATGCGACTCGAACACCACCTGCCGGAGGCGCTCTCGAAGGTGAAGGACCGGCTGGAGCGGCGGCTGGCCGCCTGATCGATCCCGTCGGCCGACGAAGGGGCGCTGCGGCGCCCCTTCGTTCGTCTACAACCTCCTCGTCTACAACCCGTTGGGCTTCAGATCGACGTTGCCCGGCAGGTCGCGCTGGATCGCGTTGTTCGCACGGACGGCGGTGACATCGGGCAGCGAGCCGGGCCCCGCGAACACGTTGCCGTTGACGGTGACGGCATCGGTACCCGGTGCGATGAACAGGAAGCGCGAGCCGTCCGGCCGCTGGCTGATGAAGGTGTTGCCCTTCGCGACGAGCTCGTGGGTCCCGTCGCTCGCGAGACCTTCTGCGCCGTAGGACACCAGCGTCGTGTTCTGGGCCCCGTTGCCCTTCTGGAAGATGTTGAACGCGAGCAGCACGCGGCCTCCGTTGGGGAAGTCCGCCTCGTAGCTCGCGTGCCCGTCGACCTCGTCGGCGAGACGGCTGTCGGTCACCACCGAGACCATCGCCCGGCTCTTGAGGTTGTGGCCGCCGTTCGCATGGTGGAGATAGCTCGTGCTGACGGTGAGCTTCGCGACGTTGCCGATGTAGAGGTTGTGCGTGTAGCCGTCGCCGTTGCCGTTCCGCGCGAACTCGCAGTGGTCGACGGTGATCTCGCTCGTGGCGTTGGCCCCGGCGAGCACGCCGTTCTCGTTGTCGTGCAGATAGCTGTTGCGCAGCGTGAAGTTGCGACCTTCGACCCGGAGCGCGGCGCCGTTGCGGTCGGCGACCTTCGCGCCGGACATCTCGACGTTCTCGATCAGGAGGTCGTCGCCCTTCACGACCCACAGTCCCTTGCCCATCGCGTCCTTGCCGTCGGCCAGGACGTGCGGCCGCGGGACGGCGCCGACGATGCGCAGACGGTTCGCGGTCCACACCGCGACGTCGCCGTGATACTCGCCGCTGGCGATCTCGATGGTGTCGCCGTCGTGCGCGACCGAAGCCGCGGCGCTGGGCGTCGCGTACTCCGCGGTCGGGCCCACGTGCAGGACCCGTGAGGCGACGTCGAGCGGCGCCTGCACGACCTGGCCACCGGACGTGCCCGGTACCGCGACGCTGCCGGTCGTCGGGATAGGCGCCCGGGCGAAGGGAGGTGCTCTTTCGCCCGCCGCGATCGGCTCGCATGCGAAGCCCAGGACGCAGACGGCGATCGATCGCGGCACGATGCGGGCGAGCGTCACGAGGCGCTTCATGCGAAGGTTCTCCGGTAAGGATCGGACATCGGGACCTGCGGCCCCAGCGCGAAAATATCGCGTCGAGTTCGATTCGTCATCAGCCCGCGACCGAAGATCGGGGTCGGTGCGTCCGTCATCAGGGTTTGCGCGCATCCAGACGCCAGGTGAATCCTGCTACGCTGCCCGCTCTCGATCGTGCGGCTCGACGCGGCTTCCGCGCTACGACGAATTGCGCTTCTCGCGCATTTCCTCGCGCAGTTTCATTTGAAGCGCGTCATCGCAACGACCTTTGCGCGCCCCGTTCGTCATCCCCGTTCACCGCCATGCGCCTGCAAGCCGTTCCCGTTCTCGCGTCAGGCACGCGGGGCTCGTCGCACAGGCCGGCTCCGGAGGGACCGTGGTGAGCGGGTCGTCGGAGGACGGTCTCGCATCGACGGCGACCGGCAGCGTCATCGTCGAGACGCGCGGTCTGCGCAAGGAGTTCAAGGGCTTCGTCGCCGTCAACGACGTGTCGGTCTCGGTCAGGCGCGGCGAGATCCATGCGCTGATCGGGCCCAACGGCGCGGGCAAGACGACCTTCTTCAACCTGCTCACCAAGTTCCTGCCGCCGACCGCGGGACAGATCATCTTCAACGGCCAGGACATCACGTCGGAGAAGCCGGCGGAGACGGCGCGACGCGGCATCGTCCGCTCGTTCCAGATCTCCGCGGTCTTCCCGCACATGAGCGTGATGGAGAACGTGCGCGTCGCGCTCCAGCGCAACCTCGGCACGTCGTTCTATTTCTGGAAGCCCGAGAGCTCGTTGTCCGCGTTGAACGACCGCGCGCTGCAATTGCTGGCCGAGGTCGGCCTCGAAGCCCATGCCGACACCGCCACCGTCGAGCTGCCGTACGGACGCAAGCGCGCGCTCGAGATCGCGACGACGCTGGCGCTCGAGCCGGAGCTGATGCTGCTCGACGAGCCCACGCAGGGCATGGGGCACGAAGACGTCGGCCGCGTCACCGAACTGATCCGCAAGGTCTCGGCCGGTCGCACGATCCTGATGGTCGAACACAACATGAGCGTCGTCTCGTCGATCGCCGACACGATCACCGTGCTCGCGCGCGGTGCGGTGCTGGCGGAGGGGCCGTACGCGGTCGTCTCCAAGCATCCGAAGGTGATCGAGGCCTACATGGGCAGCGCGGACGCGACGCTGCGAGGGGCGCATGGATGACGGCGGCCGGATCCGCGGTGCTGGCGGTCGAAGGACTCAACGCGTGGTACGGCGAGTCGCACATCCTGCACGGCGTGGATTTCTCGGTCCGGTCGGGCGAAGTCGTCACGCTGCTCGGGCGCAACGGGTCCGGTCGCACGACGACGCTGCGCGCGATCATGGGACTCGTCGGCCGTCGCTCGGGGTCCATCAGGGTCGGCGGTGGCGAGACCGTGAAGCTGCCATCGCATCGCATCGCACGAAAGGGCGTCGGCTACTGCCCGGAGGAGCGCGGTATCTTCGCGACGCTGTCGGCCGACGAGAACCTGCGGCTGCCGCCGGAGCTCAAGGGCGGCGCCGACGGCCTCGTCGGCGCCCCGATGCCGGTCGCCGAGATCCATGCGATGTTCCCGAACCTCGAGGAGCGCGCATCGAGCCCCGGCACGCGCCTGTCGGGCGGCGAACAGCAGATGCTCGCGGTCGCCCGTATCCTTCGCACCGGCGCGCGGCTGCTGCTGCTCGACGAGATCTCCGAAGGACTCGCTCCGGTGATCGTCCAGAAGCTCGGCGAGGTCATCCGCACGCTGAAGCAGAAGGGCTACACGATCGTGCTGGTCGAGCAGAACTTCCGCTTCGCCGCGCCGCTCGCCGATCGCTTCTGCGTGATGGAGCACGGACGGATCGTCAGGTCGTTCGTACAGTCGGAACTGACAGCCAACATGGACATGCTCAAGGAATATCTCGGCGTGTAGCGGGACACGGCAGGGAGGGTCGACTCGCGTCGACGCATCGGCGGGCATCGACCCGTAGAGGTCAATCGAACAGGAGACGGACATGAAGTTGAAGAGCATCGCCGGCGCGCTCGCCGCAGCCGGCATCGCAGCGACGGGAGCGGCATCGGCGCAGATCTCGGGAGACACGATCAAGATCGGTTTCATCACCGACCTGTCGGGCGTGTACTCGGACATCGACGGGCAGAACGGCGCCGAGGCGATCCGCATGGCCATCGCCGACATGGGCGGAGCGATCAACGGCAAGAAGATCGAGCTGCTGGTGGCCGACCATCAGAACAAGGCCGACGTCGCCGCGAGCAAGCTGCGCGAGTGGATCGACACGCAGGGCCTCGACGTGATCATCGCCGGGACCAACTCGGGCACCAGCCTCGCGATGGCGAAGGTCGCAGCCGAGAAGAAGAAGCCGATGCTCGCGATCGGCGCGGGCAGCAGCCGCCTGACGAACGAGGAGTGCTCGCCGTACACGATCCACTACGCGTACGACACGGTCGCGCTCGCGCAGGTGACGGGCTCGCAGATCGTCAAGAACGGCGGCAAGAGCTGGTACTTCCTGACGGCCGACTATGCCTTCGGCGCGTCGCTCGAGAAGGACACGTCGGACATCGTCAAGGGCAACGGCGGAACCGTCGTGGGGTCGGTCAAGCATCCGCTGTCGGCCTCCGACTTCTCGGCCTTCCTGCTGCAGGCGCAGGCGTCGAAGGCGCAGATCCTCGGGCTCGCCAATGCCGGCGGCGACACGATCAACTCGATCAAGGCAGCGAAGGAGTTCGGCATCACGAAGACGATGAAGGTCGCCGGACTGCTGGTCTTCATCAACGACGTGCACAGTCTGGGCCTGCCGACGGCCCAGGGATTGCTCGTCACCGACAGCTGGTACTGGGACAAGGACAACGACAGCCGCGCCTGGTCGAAGCGTTTCTTCGAGAAGGCCAAGAAGGAGCCCTCGAGCCTGCAGGCGGCCGACTACTCGTCGACGATGTTCTATCTGAACGCGGTCAAGGCCACCGGCACCGACGACGCCGACAAGGTGATCGCGCAGATGCGCAAGACGAAGGTCAACGACTTCTACGCCAAGGACGGCTACATCCGCGACGACGGACGCATGATCCACGAGATGTATCTGCTCGAGGTGAAGGCGCAGGGCGAGTCGAAGTATCCGTGGGACTACTACAAGCTCGTGGCGAAGGTCCCGGGCGAGCAGGCCTTCCTCGCGCCGGCCAGGTCGGTCTGCCCGTTGCTGAAGAAGTCCTGAGCGTCCCTGCCGCGAGCCGCGTCGACGCCCGCCCGGCGTCGACGCCCATGCACGTGCGTCGTGCGAAACATCGATGAGCGAACTGTTCGGCATTCCCCTCCAGGCCCTGATGGGCCAGTTGCTGCTCGGGCTCGTCAACGGCTCGTTCTACGCGTTGCTTTCGCTCGGGCTCGCCGTGATCTTCGGCCTGCTCGGCATCGTCAACTTCGCGCACGGGGCGCTGTACATGATGGGCGCCTTCGGGGCGTGGATCCTGCTCGAGCGTTTCGGCATCGGTTACTGGGCCGCGCTGTTCCTCTCGCCGCTGATCATCGGGGCGCTGGGCATCGCGATCGAGCGGCTGCTGCTCAAGCGCCTCTACAAGCTCGATCCGGTCTACGGCCTGTTGCTCACCTTCGGGCTCGCGCTGATCGCCGAAGGCATCTTCCGCGATCAGTACGGCGTGTCGGGCCAGTCGTACAACGTGCCCGAGGCCCTGCAGGGCGCGACCGACATCGGCTTCATGATCCTGCCGAACTACCGCGCGTGGGTGGTCGTCGCGTCGCTGGTGGTGTGCTTCGCCACCTGGTTCGTGATCGAGAAGACGCGCCTCGGCTCGACGCTGCGCGCGGCGACCGAGAACGCGGCGCTGGTCCAGGCCTTCGGCGTCAACGTGCCGGTCCTCGTGATGTTCACCTACGGGGCGGGAGCCGCGCTCGCCGCGCTGGCCGGCGTCCTCGCCGCGCCGGTCATCCAGGTCAATCCGTTGATGGGCTCGAACCTCATCATCGTCGTCTTCGCGGTCGTGGTGATCGGAGGGATGGGCTCGATCCTGGGGTCGATCGTGACGGGGCTGCTTCTCGGACTGGTCGAAGGGCTGACGCGGGTGTTCTATCCGGAGGCGTCGAACGTGGTCGTGTTCGTGATCATGATCGTCGTGCTGATCCTGCGGCCGGCGGGCCTCTTCGGAAAGGCGGCCTGAGGTGCAGCGAAAAGCGTCTTCGTTCATCCTCCTCGGCTACGCGGCCCTGCTCGTCGTGGGACTGGCGGTGCCCTTCATCGGCCTCTATCCGGTGCTGGTCATGAAGGTCCTCTGTTTCGCGATCTTCGCCTGCGCGTTCAACCTGTTGTTCGGTTTCACCGGCCTGCTCTCGTTCGGCCACGCGGCCTTCTTCGGTAGTGCCGCCTATGCGACCGGATGGCTGGTGACGCGGCAGAACGTTTCGCCCGAACTCGGCGTCCTGTTCGGGATGGGTTTCGCGGGCCTGCTCGGCCTCGTGGTAGGTGCGATCGCGATCCGACGGCAGGGCATCTACTTCGCGATGATCACGCTGGCGCTCGCCCAGATGGTGTACTTCGCGTGCCTGCAAGCTTCGTTCACCCACGGCGAGGATGGACTGCAGGGCGTCCCGCGCGGCCGCCTCTTCGGCATCCTGTCGCTGCAATCGGACACCACGAGTTATTACGTCGTGCTCGCCGTGTTCGTGCTGGTCTTCGTCTTCATTCGGCGCATCGTCCACTCGCCGTACGGACAAGTGTTGAAGGCGATCCGCGAGAACGAGCCCCGGGCGGTCTCGCTCGGTTATGCGGTCGATCGCTACAAGCTGCTCGCCTTCGTCCTTTCGGCAACGCTGGCCGGACTCGCCGGTTCGTTGAAGACGGTGGTCCTCGGTTTCGCCACGCTGTCCGACGTCCACTGGTCGATGTCGGGCGAAGTGATCCTGATGACGCTGCTCGGCGGTCTCGGCACCTTCTTCGGGCCGGTCCTCGGGGCGGGGATCGTCATCTCGTTGCAGGATGGCCTCTCGGATCGAGTGGGATCGTGGGTGACAGTCATCATCGGGGTGATATTCGTCGTCTGCGTGCTGCTGTTCCGCCGGGGAATCGTCGGCGAGTACGTCGCATTCCGAGCGAGGAACCGCTCGAGAGCGGGACAGGCCGACTAGTGCCTTCCTCTTGAGGGCAAGCACCCACTGACAGCGACAGCCGGCTTGTTCCACGTGGAACAGACGATGGCAATCGAAGAGGCAAGCGAGGATAATCACGCCTCCTTCGAGCAGGGTTCGTCATGCAATTTCCCAAGTCGTTTCAGGTCATCGTCGTCGGCGGAGGACACGCCGGGACCGAAGCCGCTCTTGCGTCTGCCCGTAGCGGAGCTTCCACACTGCTGCTGACCCACAGCATCGAGACGCTGGGCGCCATGAGTTGCAACCCGTCGATAGGCGGCATCGGCAAAGGACATCTCGTTCGCGAAATCGACGCGCTCGGCGGGGCGATGGCCCTGGCGGCCGATGAGGCTGGTATCCAGTTCCGCATCCTCAACAGCAGCAAAGGGCCGGCGGTCCGGGCCACGCGCGTTCAGGCCGATCGCATCCTCTATAAAGCTGCGATCCGTCGCCGCCTCGAGAACCAGCCGAATCTGTGGTTGTTCCAGCAAGCGGTCGACGACCTCTCTCTCGTAGGCGGCTCGATCGCGGGCATCGTGACGCAATCGGGAATCGTGTTCGCGGCCGCCACCGTGGTGCTGACCGTCGGTACTTTCCTCGCGGGAAAAATTCATGTGGGCATGAACAACCACACCGGCGGGCGCGCCGGGGAGCCGGCCTCGACCACGCTGGCGTCCCGTCTGCACGATCTGCAATTACCCCAGGGTCGACTGAAGACCGGGACGCCGCCGCGCATCGATGGCCGCACAGTCGACTTCGCCAGGATGGAGCGCCAGGACGGCGATGCGAGCCCGATGCCCGTCTTCTCCTTCGTGGGCAATGAAGCCATGCATCCTGCGCAGATGCCTTGCTGGATCACGCAGACCAACGAGGGGACTCACGACATCATCCGCGCAGGGCTGGACCGATCGCCCCTGTATGGCGGCGTCATCGAAGGAGTCGGCCCTCGCTATTGCCCGAGCATCGAGGACAAGATTCACCGCTTCGCGAACAAGAACTCGCATCAGATCTTCCTGGAGCCGGAAGGGCTGACCACGAACGAGTTCTACCCGAACGGGATCTCGACCAGTCTGCCTTTCGATGTCCAATGCGACCTCGTCCACAGCATCGCCGGCCTGGAAGAAGCGCATCTGCTGCGGCCCGGCTATGCGATCGAATACGATTACTTCGATCCACGTTGTCTCCACAAGACCCTCGAAGTGAAGGCGGTTCCGCGATTGTTCTTCGCGGGTCAGATCAATGGGACCACCGGTTACGAGGAAGCTGCGGCCCAGGGTCTTCTCGCCGGACTCAACGCTGCGCGTCTCGCACAAGGAAAGGACGGTTGGTATCCGGGCCGCGACGAAGCCTATATCGGTGTGCTCGTCGACGACCTGACGAGCCATGGCGTGCGGGAGCCGTACCGGATGTTCACGAGCCGTGCCGAGTATCGCCTCAGCCTGCGTGAAGACAATGCGGACGCTCGATTGACTGAAGCAGGGCGCCTGCTCGGACTCGTGGACGACGAGCGCTGGGCGTCTTTCACGACGAAGCGCGACGCTGTTTCACGTGAAACAGAACGTCTTGCATCGACCTGGGTGTCGCCGCAGACGGTTTCTGCTGTGGAAATCAGCCGTGTCGTCGGTCAGCCCATCGAGCGGGAGTATCGACTGATCGATCTCTTGCGCCGTCCGACTGTGGATTATCACGCCTTGTCGACGCTGCGGAGTGTCGCCGACGATCTGATGCTTCCTGATCCGCCGCTAGATCGCGCCGTTCGCGAACAGGTCGAGATCGGCGTGAAGTACGCCGGCTATATCGACCGTCAGAAAGACGAGATCCATCGAATCGACAAGCTCGATTCGATGGTCCTGCCTGTTGCCGTCGACTATGCGGAGGTGCGCGGGCTGTCTTTCGAGGCACGCCAGAAACTGGAGCAGGTCCGTCCTGCCACGCTGGGTGAGGCCTCGCGTCTCCCCGGCGTCACGCCAGCTTCGATCTCGCTGCTTCTGGTACATCTGAAACGCGGACTGGGACGCGTCGATGCCGGCGACGAGATCGCGGCCCATGGCCGCTGAGCGGATCGGCGCGGCGGCGAGTCATCGATCGCCCGACTCTAGCCGTCTCCTGCTGGACGGCCGCCTGAATGAAGGAATCGGACGACTCGATCTCGAGTTCGGCCCGGACCAACGGCAGGCCCTGCTCGATTTCCTGGCCCTGCTCGTCAAATGGAACAGGGTCTATAACCTGACGTCGGTCAGGGATCCGGTCGACATGCTGGCCGTGCACCTGCTGGACGCGCTGGCCGTCGTTCCGTTGCTCGACGAAATCGGAGGAGGCACTTTGCTCGATGTCGGCAGCGGAGCCGGCCTGCCGGTAATTCCACTGGCGATCGCACGGCCCGGCTTCGAGGTGATTTCGGTGGACGCGGTTGGCAAGAAGATCGGCTTCCAGTCGCAGGTCAAGGCGACCCTGGGATTGACCAACTTCACGGCCATCCACCGACGTGTAGAAGCGCTCACTCTTGAGGAGAGCCCCGCTATCATCATCTCTCGAGCCTATGCCGACCTCGCCGCGATGCTTCTCTCGGTAGGCGCGCTGGCCGGCCCCGATACGACGGTGGTCGCGATGAAGGGCGTCGTTCCCGAAGACGAACTGGCGGCGCTCCCGGTCGGCTGGGGTCTGGTGGAGAGCAGGGAGCTGGACGTGCCGTTCCTCGGCGCCGCCAGATGCGCAGTCGTCCTTCGCCATGCGCGATGAAACCCATGCTGTTCCGAAGGACCGGATGACGAAGATTTTCGCGATCGCGAATCAGAAGGGCGGAGTGGGCAAGACGACGACGACCGTCAATCTCGCCGCCGCCCTCGCCGCGTCGTCGCAGCGCGTGCTGCTGGTCGATCTCGACCCCCAGGGCAACGCGACGATGGGCTCCGGCATCGACAAGCGTTCGCTCGGCGCGAGCG